>CAJWSW010000057.1 GCA_913046035.1 uncultured Alphaproteobacteria bacterium
TACCCTAATTATTTTAACAGAATATAAATTTTTTAATCTTAATTTTGCTGACTTCAAAAGACCATTAGATATTTCAGTATAATAATCAGCCAGAACAATTAAGATTTTTTTTTTCATTTTATAATTTCTTGTCTTATTATTTTAAGTCCAAAACCTTCTAAACTCACTATTTTTTTTGGAGATCTCGTCACTAAAATCATATTTTTGATATTTAATGATTTAATTATTTGAGCTCCAATTCCGTAGTTTCTTATCATCTGGTCTGATTTCTTTAAACTTTTATGGTTTTTATATGCTGTCAAAGTTTGAGTAACAGATTTTAAATTAGTATCTTTAATAAAAACGAGAACACAATTATTGAAATTCTTAAAATATTTAATTGTTTTATTAAATAAATCAGGAAATTTTTTTCCCATTAAATAATTTTGAACTAAATTTGAAGAAATAACTCTAACTCTAATATTTTTATTTGGTGAAATCTTTCCTTTAATTAATGCAAAGTTTTCAGATCCATCAAGAATATTTTCAAATATTTTAATTTTATATTTTTGATTAAGTATTTTGATTGTATCTGTTTTTTTTAGTTTAACTAATTTTTCGACTTTTAATCTGTATGAAATCAAATCATCAATTCTTCCAATTTTTAATTTATGACTATTTGCAAAATCGATTAATTCTTTACCTTTAGCCATTTTTCCATTGTCATTCATTATTTCACAAATAACGCCTGATGGATTTAAGCCAGCAAGACGGGATAAATCGACCGCAGCTTCGGTATGACCGGTGCGAACCAATGTTCCCCCGTCTTGGGCACGGAGCGGAAAGATATGTCCAGGAGTAACAATATCATCACGGCCGTGCGATGGGTCTATGGCAACTGCCACGGTCCGGGCCCGATCAGACGCAGAAATTCCCGTAGTAACACCCTCTCGTGCCTCGATGGAGGTGGTAAATGCCGTTTCGAACTGAGATCGGTTGTCGTTCGACATCAGTGATAGGCCAAGCTGATCAATACGCTCGCCTGTCATAGCGAGGCATATCAAGCCACGCCCATACTTGGCCATAAAATTGATAGATTCTGGTGTCGCCATTTGCGCGGCAACTATTAGATCACCCTCGTTTTCTCGATCTTCATCATCAACGACGACCACCATACGTCCATTCCGTATGTCCTCGATGACATCCTGTATAGGTGATAAAAAATCCGTTAAGGTTCCATCTGGCACCTTGTTATCTTTTTCAACTTCATCTCCGCCAACACCGGTCAAATTTTTGTTTGCCAATGGCTCATTCCTTTCCCAAAAGGCGCGCGACATAACGGGCGATCGTATCAATCTCCATATTGACCCTATCGCCGACCTTTCGGCCACTAAAAGACGTGGCCGACTGAGTATGACTAATGATATTTACGCCGAAACAATTGCCCTGGACCTCGTTCACTGTTAACGAAACACCGTCCAAACAAACGGACCCCTTCGGCGCAATATATTTCGAGAAATCTCCCGGCATCTCAAAAGTAAAACGAACACTATCCCCTTCCGACTGCATGCCGACGATAACAGCCACGGCGTCAACATGACCAGATACTATGTGCCCACCCAGTTCGTCGCCGATACGCATAGCGCGTTCAAGGTTCACTCTAGTTCCCGCAACCCAATCGCCAAGAGCCGTTTTATTAAGTGTTTCCGCGGATGCCTCAACCGCAAACCAACCGGATCCTTTTTCGATAACTGTCAAACACGGACCTGAGCACGCGATGGACGCACCAATTTCGACATCGTTCATATCGTAAGAGGTTTCGATCTTTATCCAAGTATCACCTTTTTGCTCGATGGTACGCACCGTCCCTACGTCAGTAACAATCCCTGTAAACATTAAAGTCCTCTATAATTTGCGCACATATGTTTCAATAAGGTCATCCCCAGCGGAACGGACAGACACTTGGACAAAGTTCGCTGCCCCGTCAAGTGTACCAACACCGAATTTAGCGGCCACTGCAACACCATCACCCCCGATTAACTTCGGTGCACGGAACCAAACTAAACGATCTACCAGCCCCCCTTTTAAAAGGGTCGATATCAGTTTACCTCCGCCCTCAACCATAAGTCGCGTTACGCCGTGAGAACCTAACGAAAACAACACTTCACTCAAATCAGTATTTCCATTGGGTGTACTTTTGACCTTGACTACATTGATACCTGCAGCCTTGTACTTAGCGCAGTATTCCAGCGGGTGACTGTTATTGACGAAGAACATGGTTGCTACTTCGGATGCACAGCGGACCAAATTGTGCGATAGAGGAATAGGCGTTTTTCCGCAAACAATAACTCGTATCGGAGACCTCTCCTCCAAACCAGGCAAGCGGCACGTCAATGATGGATCATCGGTTATTGCCGTTCCTGCACCAATCATGATCGCATCATGACGGGCGCGCATGCCATGAACCATCGAACGAGAAATCGCGCCGGTAATCCATCGACTAGCACCCTCGGATGTCGCGATCCTCCCATCTAAAGTTGTCGCAGCCTTCACTGTGACCGAGGGCCGGCCATCCAAAATCTTACTCAAAAAACCGTCTATTGCGTCACGCGCCTCTAATTCGCAAATCCCCTCGACAACAACTATACCAGCCGACCGCAACCGTTTGATACCCCCACCATCAACGCGCGGGTCGGGATCACGAACCCCTACGACCACTCTCGCGACCCCTGCCGCAATCAGTGCATCAGCGCAAGGCGGCGTCTTTCCACGGTGTGCGCAGGGCTCGAGGGTCACATATACATCTGCGCCTGCCGCGTTCTTGCCCGCCTGAAAGAGTGCTTCTGTCTCAGCATGAGGTCTTCCGCCCGATTGAGTCCAACCGCGTCCAACGACACGACCATTTTTAACAATCACGCAACCAACTGATGGATTTGGGGCTACATCTCCATGACCGCGGCGAGCGAGGCTAATTGCCATCCGCATAAAACGCAAATCATTCAACGAAGTCCTCACCTGAATCGTTTAGCCCCCCAACAAAATCCTCAAAATCACTCGCCTCGCGAAAGTTTCGGTATACGGAAGCGTAACGAATATAGGCGACTTGGTCGAGTTGCGACAAGGCATCCATTACAAGTTCCCCAACTTGCTGCGAAGTCACTTCAGTTTGACCAGAACTTTCGATCCGCCGAACTATACCAGTAATTGCACGCTCAATCCGCTCAGGTTCTACAGCTCGTTTACGTAGCGCTATACTCATAGAACGTGCTAGTTTGTCGCGGTCCAATGGCTCTCGCCGTCCCCCCGCCTTTAACACTGTGAGTTCACGAAGTTGAACCCGTTCAAACGTGGTGAATCTCGCGCCACAAGCGGAGCAAGAGCGGCGACGTCGAATTGCTGTGCTATCTTCTGTCGGCCGCGAGTCCTTTACTTGAGTGTCATCCGAACCGCAGAAAGGACACTTCATCTTAGTACTTTCCGTCGATTTTAGATTGGTCGGTATAGATCGGAAACTTGGCACAAAGTAAACTGACCTCTTTCCGAACAATCCTCTCGATCGCCGAGTTATCAGCCCCTTCCGCAGCGAGCCCATCGAGAACGCGTACGATCATTTCCCCTATCTGCCTAAATTCCGCTTTCCCGAATCCACGAGTAGTTGCAGCAGGCGAACCCAGCCTAATCCCAGAGGTGATCATTGGCTTTTCCGGATCAAATGGTATTCCATTTTTATTGCAGGTCATACCAGCCGCCTCAAGGCTCACCTCCGCCATCTTTCCCGTCAGTCCCTTAGGGCGTAGATCAACAAGCACGAGAT
This sequence comes from uncultured Alphaproteobacteria bacterium, assembly GCA_913046035.1. Taxonomy (GTDB): domain Bacteria; phylum Pseudomonadota; class Alphaproteobacteria; order MPNO01; family UBA830; genus UBA830. Next base: position 3,794 of record CAJWSW010000057.1, read on the forward strand.
GTGTTTCAGTTCCGCCAGATACAATATCCAAGCCGCCATCAATAAGTGTTTTTGCGAGCGTTTTTGCATTGTCAACTACTGCAGCAGAGTATTCTCGGAACTCGGGTCGCAGTGCCTCGCCGAATGCCGCCGCTTTGGCAGCAATTATATGCATTAAAGGCCCACCTTGCGTGCCCGGAAATATCGCCGAATTTATTTTCTTAGCGATAGCATTATCATTAGTAAGAATCATTCCACCCCGCGGTCCACGCAATGTTTTATGTGTCGTCGTGGTTGCAATATGAGCATGTGGGAAAGGACTGGAGTGAACGCCTCCGGCAACAAGCCCAGCAAAGTGGGCCATGTCTACCATTAGCAATGCATTGACCGAGTCGGCTATCTCTCTAAACCTTTCAAAATTAATTTGACGCGGATAGGCGGAGCCGCCGGCAATAATAATTTTCGGCCTACATTTCTGTGAAAGCCGCTCGACTTCGTTGTAATCGATAAGGGCATCTTCCTTACGGACGCCATATTGTACAGCATTGAACCATTTGCCCGACAAATTAGGGCTCGCCCCATGAGACAGGTGACCGCCAGCAGCTAAGGACAGACCGAGGATTGTGTCGCCGGGCTCAAGTAATGCAAAATAAACGGCGCTGTTTGCCTGAGCGCCTGAATGCGGCTGCACGTTCGCATAATCACAGCCGAACAATTTTTTTGCCCTATCAACCGCAATTTGCTCCGCTATATCAACGAATTCGCATCCGCCATAATAACGGCGTCCAGGATACCCTTCTGCATATTTATTTGTGAGCACGGACCCGGTAGCCTCTAATACCGCTCGCGATACGATGTTCTCCGATGCAATTAGCTCAATCTGATCGTTCTGCCGTGAAAATTCTGAAGTAATCGCTAGGGCTAAGGATGGATCGGAGTCGGCGAGGTTGGTGCAAAAAAACCCATTGGATGCGTCCTCAGTTTCGTAAACCTTATTCATTCGTTAGCTATGCTCCAAATTTTAAATTAAGCGTCGGAGACGCTTAGCCTAACTTTCCGACTCGTCTTATGTGACGGCCGCCCTCGAACTCCGTTGTGAGAAAAAGATCAACGAGCCTCCCCGCGAGGTGTTTATCCGTTTTTCGTCCGCCCATGCACAAGACGTTCGCATCATTGTGTTGCCTTGAAAGAATTGCTGTTTCTTCGTCGTAACACAGAGCGGCCCGAATTCCCTTGTGGCGGTTTGCCGCTATGGAGATACCTATACCTGTGCCGCAAACTAACACTCCGCGGGTAACGTCACCACCGGACATTGCCGCGATAAGTTTATCGGCATAGTCAGGATAATCGACCGGCTTCTCGCCATCTGTACCAAGGTCGAGGACAGCAAGACCAGCAAACTGAATTCTGCTTTTGATAGTTTGTTTTAGAACAACTCCACCATGATCCACGGCGAGACCAACAATTTCTTTAGGCATATTTCAGATTAATAAAAACCTCGACAGTTTATCATACCATATCTCGGGGCGACAGACCAGCACGCTACCAAGTGTAGAACTATCGATGATAAATTTTTTTCTGATCAACCCGTAGACGCGGACCCCAAGCGACGTTGATCAAATAAAAGGTCTGTATTGAGCCAAACTTGGCTGGTTTGCATCATTAGTAGATCTGTGCGTGTTCACAGCCGCATGGTTCTCACAACGGATACAGTTAATCGAAATCCGTGTCGGTGCAGTCTCCGTACAGACTATATAAAAGGTAACCGTGTTGGGGCTAGTCGACCCGATGGGAAAAATTAGTCCCAACACCAATGCTCCGATAAACCTGGAGGAATAAATGGCAGTAGGAAGCGGAAATTTCCCTGATGAGGGTGACCGTAGGTACATCGCTGCGGCGATGGACGCTCCCATGTTGGAGCGTGAATACGAAGTGGGGCTTGGTCGCAGATGGCGGGATCATAACGATTCGAATGCCCTGCATGAATTGATTGAATCGCACATACGATTGGTCGTAAGGATCGCGAGCAAATTTAAGGGATATGGCCTGCCAGTCGGTGACCTTATGCAGGAGGGAAATACTGGGTTACTAGAGGCTGCTAACAGATTTGACCCCGAGAGGAACGTGCGGTTCTCAACCTATGCTACTTGGTGGATTATGGCAGCGATGCAAGAGTACATCGTCCGAAATTCTTCAATTGTTCGTATTGGCACTACTCCCGCTCAAAAAAGCCTGTTTTTCAATCTGCGTAAGTTGCGTGCGAAAATTGCGGACAACTCGCGCAGTCGCATGACCCATGACGAGCGTCAGACCATCGCATCAGAGCTCAGTGTACCTTTAGCAGCGGTTGAACGAATGGAGTCGCACTTTTCGCGGCCAGATCAGTCACTCAACGCGACAGTCGGTGATAGTACGTCATCGGATACCTTTGTTGATTTGTTAGCAGACGAAGGACCCACGCCGGAGGCTATCGTTGGCGACCTGATTGATAGTGAAACCCGGTCAAAATGGATAATGGAGGCATTAGAACACTTGACCTCCCGCGAGCGTGAAGTGATCACTCGTCGTTTCTTAGAAGACACGAAAACAACACTTGCAGAAATTGGTGAGACTTTCGGAGTTACCAAAGAACGTATACGGCAGATCGAAGGAAAGGCGCTGTCGAAGTTAAAGTCAGCTCTCGCGGAGAGGGGAGTAGAGGCAGCGCTACTAAACTAACATCGGAGCAGTTTGGCCTGACCCGGGGCGCCGACTGGTCTATGCCAAAATCAATAGCCTTAATTGTTTGTGCCTAATCTTAGAATAAATTTACAGCTTTTTAACGCTATTGCACCTACAGAGCCGTTGTGAGGCAGACAGTCAATTCTCTTTTCCAGCCCGGTTCCCGCTTAATGAAGCAAAAATAACCCAGATCAAGACGGCAAGACTATTTTTCAACCTATCCTGCTTTCGGCGCAGATGTGCGTGGAAATGCCGTAGTTGTATCGAAAAGCATAGCCCGACAGATCAAACTTAAAAGCGTAGCCCAACCCGATCCATTTATTCTGGTGAATTCTTGACAGATTAAGTTGACGTAATCACCCCGCGCGCAATATATGAGTTATCGTTGCATATTTCAGGGGCCAACTGTATGACCATACACAGCAAACACCCACAGACTTTGGCCGTCCACGCTGGTTGGCGTAGAGACGAAGCAACCACGTCGGTTGCAGTGCCAATATATCAGACGACGTCGTTTCAATTTAATAGCACGGAACATGCTGCAAATCTCTTCGGGCTTTCTGAAATGGGAAATATTTACACCCGGATCACGAACCCAACTAACGATGTATTAGAGCAACGAGTTGCAGCTATAGAAGGGGGTGCTGCAGCACTCGCAGTAGCCTCCGGTCAGGCAGCTTCGGCGTTCGCAATCCAAAATATTACGCATGCAGGTGATAACTTCGTTGCCTCAACCGATTTATACGGCGGCACATGGAATCTCTTCGCCAACACGATGAAGGACATGGGTATTGAATGCCGTTTTGTTGACCCGAGTGATCCAGAAGCGTTCGCTAAAGCGACGGACGAGCGAACCCGTTGTTATTATGCAGAAACATTACCCAACCCAAAGCTTCAAGTATTCCCTATCAAAGAGGTAGCGGAGATCGGACGTACCTTTGGCGTTCCATTGATCATGGATAACACAGCAGCACCGGTTCTATGTCGTCCCTTTGACCACGGCGCGGCGATTGTTATGCATTCCACAACGAAGTTTATTGGTGGTCATGGCACATCAATCGGCGGCGTCATCGTCGATGGGGGTAATTTCGATTGGGAAGCTCATAAGGATCGGTTTCCTATGCTCAATCAACCGGATCCCAGCTACCACGGTGCGATCTGGACCGAGGCAGTAAAACCGATGGGGCCAATCGCTTATATCATTAAAGCCCGGGTTACCCTTCTCCGTGACCTAGGGTCGGCGATGAGTCCGTTTAACGGTTTCCAGTTTATACAAGGCCTAGAAACATTGCCGCTACGAATGCGCGCGCATAGTGAAAACGGCGCCGCGGTCGCCGAGTTTCTTTCAGGCCACAATAAGGTCGGAAAAGTTATTCATCCAAGCGTTATGGATGGTGAACCTCGTAGACGCGCGGATGCAGTAATGTCCGGCGGCTATGGGGGCCTAGTTGGTTTTGAATTCGCCGCAGGCGGTAAAGAGGCAGGTCAAAAGTTCATTGATCAATTGCAGATGTTCTATCATGTTGCAAATATTGGTGATGCCCGTAGTTTAGCGATTCATCCAGCAACAACTACACACTCACAACTGTCTCCCGACGAACAAATCAAGACAGGTGTAAATGAATCTTACGTTCGCTTATCCATCGGGATAGAACATATCGACGATATCATAAGCGATCTAGACCAGGCCTTAGATGCAATTTAGACGCAGGCAATAGGCGACGGTAGCTTGAAAATGGCACATTTTCCGAATACTCGGATGCGGCGTAACCGGCGCGACGACTGGAACCGCCGGCTGGTCGCAGAGAATACAATCACCGCGAACGACCTCATCCTCCCATTGTTCGTTCACGACGCAGAAAAAGAACATACTGACATTCCTTCACTACCCGATATTCAGCGCCATTCAATTGGCTCTCTAATTGATCAGGCGGGCAAAGCAAAGGAACTTGGTATTCCAGTAGTTGCGGTTTTCCCCGCTATCGATTCATCGCTTAAAGATGCTGAGGGTTCTGAAGCCATTAATCCTGAAAACCTCGTTTGCAGGGCTGTAAAAGCCCTAAAGGCCGCACACCCAAATCTTGGCATTATGTGCGACGTGGCACTCGATCCCTTTTCCGATCATGGGCATGACGGATTGTTACGGGATGGCTATGTCGCAAATGATGAAACCCTTAAGGTTCTTGCAGAACAGGCAGTGGTGCAGGCGTCAGCAGGGTGTGACATTATTGCTCCATCCGACATGATGGACGGACGGGTGGGCTCAATCCGCACAGCACTCGACAGCGCCGGGCATGAAGCTGTGCGGATCCTCGCGTACAGTGCAAAATATGCATCTGCTTTATATGGACCTTTTCGCGATGCTGTTGGCTCCACCTCCAATCTAGCGAACGGCGAAAAAAAAACTTATCAAATGGACCCAGCTAATTCCGACGAGGCGCTGCGCGAAGTTGCGATGGATATCGCCGAGGGTGCAGATATGGTTATGGTAAAACCCGGCTTGTTTTATTTAGATATCATTCGAAGGGTGAGGGAAGAATTCGGCATGCCCACATTCGCGTACCAAGTGTCTGGGGAATACGCCATGATAAAGGGTGCCGCAGAAAATGGTTGGCTCGACTGGGATAGCACTATAATGGAGAGTCTTCTGGCTTTTAAACGCGCAGGTGCAAACGGTGTGCTAACGTATGCAGCGATCGAAGTCGCTCAACGCCTAGGAGAGGGGTGACCTCTGGGATTTTCACCACGCTCTGCAAAACTGTACCCAACATCTCCACGCCTCATTCCACAAAGCGTCTAGTTCAAACCTAGCTATCAGCGTTTCCGCATTATGTCATATGAATGATCGCAAATAATTTAAAGGCCGCCATACCAGGATAATTGCATAAAAAAGCTCAACTATTTGCCACGCGTTTAAATTACCGAAGTAGATTGATACGAAATTATCATTTAACAGGTGCCCGGCCCAATGGCTTAAAACAAATCCTACCTGACGCAGAATATCCTGGAACGCCTGTTCAGTAACGAAAGTATTGACTTAAAACCCGGCGCGCAGTTCGGTATACAGCGCAGGTATCAGGAAAGTGAGGCGTATGCGCCGTTAAAATACAGTAACGGGTGGCGCTCGACTGTTTCATAAGCAATTTTGGTTACCTGTCCCACCATAATTAGGTGATCCCCGGCAGAGTGTATCGCATATTTATCGCATTCTAGGACAGCTATTGAATTTTCAAAGATTGGGCACCCGTTGTCTCCGAAAACGTGTTCTATACCATCCCATTTGTCTTCACTCGATCGAGCAAAGGCATTTGAAAGTTCAATTTGGTTTTCCGACAACACGTTGATATTAAAATTCTCACAGTTTTCAAAAGCCTCAAAGCTGTTGATTTTGGCATCGACGCAGAAAAGAACAAGCGGAGGATCAAGCGAGACTGACGAGAAAGAATTAGCAGTTATACCGACGCGGTCACCCTCTTTATCAAGGGTCGTGACAACTGTTACGCCCGTAGCAAAACAGCCGACAGCGTTCCGAAATTCTCTCTGATCAAATGCCATGGATTTTCCTGTAGAATGGGTGCAAGGTTTGCGGGACGCCCCGGCTAGATTATCATAGTCGATTGAGCCGTCATGGGGAATGTCTTCGCGAATTTTTCCGTAGCGCCAAACCTTATAAACCCGTTTAAACGATCCTTTCCTAAATCCTTGATCGGTCAAGCGTAGCTGGATGAAATAATTCTTCAGGTTGCATCTCGCGATGGGCGATACCTTGGGCCGCAGACCAACGACACATTACAGTTAATTCTTCGATGTTCTCCTCAAAGCCGTAAGGCCAAATATCATGGCCCATTAAAGCGCGAGTATCGAGTAGTTCCGCTGCGATCCAGGGCATGGATACCGATAGCGCCGTGACGTCAGACATTTCTTGCAAACAAATATCTTTAGCAAGCGTAAAAGATTTTAGAACACTGTTCGCGATCCAAGGTTCGCTCTCTACAATATCCTTTCGAATAGCCAGAACATGCATGATTGGAAATAGTCGGTTTTTGCGGTACCACGCCCTTTCCACAGCCCGAAAGTCCGGAAATAGGCGCACAATTTCTGGGTTTTGAGGACCGAAACAAGATGGTTCCCTCGCCGACACCAGCGCTGCCAGTTCTCCTGACGCCAGCATGCCGGCGAGTGTTTCCTGATCCCTGATAGGCGTCACTTTAATTTCGGGTGGCAAACTGGGAGTAAACTTGGGTTTGCGCCCACCTTCCTCAAGGCCGCCGGTCCTCCAATGGATCTCGGCCGGCGCAATTCCATAGTCCTCGTGCAAGATACCTCGGATCCAGAGGGCCGCTGTCATCGCATAGACAGGCACACCCACCTCTCGTCCCCTTAAGTCTTCAGGCCTCTCAATACCCGCGTCGGAACGAACATAAATACCCGAGTGTCTAAAGAGCCTCGACGGGAATACTGGCACAGCGATGTATTTGTCCCAGCCGGCAGACCTTGCAAGTATGTAACTAGAACCGGAAAGCTCTGTTACATCGAACTCAAGATTGTTCCAAGCGCGATAAAACGCCTGTTCTGGATTCATAGTAAGGTAATTTACATCGCAACCCTCTATACCCAAACGACCATCTGCAAGCGCACGCACTCGATCATAGTCTCCGGTACATATCGTTAAAGGAACCCGTGTCATTGAGCTTAATCTTTAGATTTAGCCGCTGCTGTAAAATAGGTTCCCCGCCCACTAGCAATTAATTTTTCGTCGCCATCGTATACATAGGCCTCAGCTACAGAGTTTGTTCCCCCAAGACGCACGATTTTACCGACGCACCTCAAATCCCCGGGCATGGCTGCGCGGTGATAATCGATCCGGAGATCTACTGTAGGAACCGGAATGCCAACCTTCGCAGCGATCATGAAATCTGCAACGGCGTCGATTACAGCGCCTAAAATACCCCCATGCGTGACTTTTGCTTTGGGGTTTGACATCATTTCTGCGCGCCATTTGATTTCGACAACAATTTGATCCTCTGAGAGTTCCTGGATTTTCATGCCCATCCAATTGTTAAAGGCATTTGCAGTCATTCGCTCCTGCAAAGCCTCAGTGGTCACGATGTTTTTCGGCATTTTTTTCCCTTAGTCACAATGAAATAAGATTATTGATGAATAACGGATTTGGAAGCGTGCGTCGCCCCCCGCTTGACCCACGAATATAACGGGTTGTGACTTTCTCCGTTGAACGATCTCACAAAAAAATAGCTTCCGTTAAAAAACAACTTTAGTTAATGGCAAAGTTTTGTCGTTAATCTGCAAAGCTATACCCGGTAGATATCACGCTTGACCACTGAAATGTGAGAATTGGCTCGTCATTTAAAATCCGTGTAAATCAATCGTGAACGAATCAAAGCTCGTCTTTTCAAATCAGGTTTCAAACTTTTCTCAATTCTCAGTATTCCTTATAATCTAAGAATATGTTTGTGGTTATAAGTCAGTTTGAATATGAGCCGGCAACTAATCCGCCCTGATCGTTTTTTCTTTGGCACACGTTCTCTGCCTTGTCCTTACGTAAGGGGTAAAACTGAGCGTAAAGTCGTCACCGACCTCTCCGGCCCCGACGCCAACGAGCTTTACGAGCGCCTTTCACAGGCCGGTTTCCGTCGCAGTCATAACGTTGCATACCGCCCTGCATGCCCCAAATGCGTGGATTGTGTTCCAGTGCGAATCGTTGCGTCGGACTTTATTTGGACAAGGTCCTTTCGTCGCGTTGTCCGGAACAACAAAGACCTCAAGGCAGATGATATTGAGGCTATAGCTACTATTGAACAATATCGGCTTTTTTCGGAATACCAAAGACAGCGCCATCAGGGTGGGGAAATGTCAGGTATGGGGTACGACGACTATCGCGCTATGATAGAAGATACGCCAGTGTCGTCTAGGACCGTTGAATTCAGAGATAAAGCAGGACGTCTAAACGGCGTTATGTTGATGGATCGAATGGAAAAGTCGCTATCTGCCGTTTATAGTTTTTTCAACACTACCGTTTCGGAACGTAGCTTAGGTACTTACATGATACTGTGGATGGTTGAGCAAGCCCATTCACTCAGCCTTCCACACGTTTATTTGGGTTATTGGATCACGGGATCAGAAAAAATGGCTTACAAAGCACGCTTCCAACCGCTTGAAGCTCTTGGACTAAACGGCTGGAAGGTTCAAAAAAAATAAAGGAAAACTTACTCCAACTCTATTATGGAGCGCATAAACGCGCAATTAATGATTTATCTAGGTAGTTATTCATAATTGCCAAACCTATTGTTCCTTGGAAAACCACGCATCGCAATCCGGCCAGCCTGCGAACGCTTTCCAATGTAAGCCTCAATATCGGTCTCGGTGCGAACGCCAATGCCGGTCTTCCAGGGCAAACCATCTGACAGAATAAAGGTCGTAACATCAGCAAGCCCGCCGTCTTTATAACTCTGGAGCTTTACACCGCGCCCACGGGTCATTTCGGGTAAATCCCTCAACGGGAAAATTACGATCTTCCGATTCTCACCGACGGCGGCCAATGTGTCGCCTGCAACTGGGGCACAGGCCTGAGCCTCAACTCCTTTACCCAAATTGAGCACTTGTTTACCGTTCTTCGTGTGGGCGACGACGTCGTCTTCAGAAACGACAAATCCCTTACCATCGGAGGACGCAACAACAACCTTCTCGTTGGGTCTATGAACAAACAAGGCGACGATGTCTTGGTCGTTTGGCAAATCAATCATCAAGCGCACCGGTTCACCATGCCCACGCCCACCCGGCAACTTATTGGCGGACAGTGTATAGAAACGACCATTCGTGGCAAATATAAGAATCTTATCGACAGTCTGGGCGTGGCATACAAAACGCCCGCGATCTCCATCTTTGAATTTTAAGTCTTTTGTTCCAGCCAGGTGCCCTTTAGCACTTCGGATCCAGCCTTTTTGGGAGCAGATAATAGTAATTGGTTCTCGCTCAACGAGAATATCCAGCGGGACATTTACTTCATCTGGCGCGCGCCCGATTTCGGTCCTCCGAACACCAATATTGGTTTTTTTACCAAACTTCTTGCGAATCTCATTGATCTGCCCAGAAATGGTAGCGACCCGCTCTTTCTTATTTTTTAATAACTTATTGAGCCGTGTCTTTTCGGACGTTAGCGACCCATGTTCTCTTTTGATCGCAACCTCCTCCAAGCGCCGTAAGGCACGTAAACGCATATTGAGTATCGCCTCGGCCTGAACCTCACTCAGATCCCACGTATTCATTATGATCGCCTTTGGCTCATCTTTTTCCCGAATAATGCGGATTACTTCATCGAGATTCAGATAAGCAATCAAAAGGCCTTCAAGTACTTCTAACCGATGCCCAATCTTTGCTAACCGATGTTTTGAACGTCGAACCAAAACTTCTTCGCGGTGCTCGAGAAAAGAACGCAACACATCGCGCAAGTTCATAACCTGCGGAGTCATGTTAAGATCTAAAACGTTCATATTCAGGCTGATACGCGCTTCTAATTCAGTATTTCGGAATACCTGTTCCATGAGCACTTCGGGTTTTATAGACCGATTACGTGGCTCGAGTATTAAGCGTATATCATCCGCGCTTTCATCTCTAATATCACCAACTAATGAGAGCTTTTTGGCATTCAATAGGTCAGCAATTTTTTCAACAATCCGACTTTTTTGAACTTGATATGGGATTTCATAGATGATGATCTCGTACTGCCCGTGGCTGAGTTTCTCAACCCGCCATTTAGCGCGAACCCGGAAGGATCCACGACCAGAAGCATAGGCTTCTTCAACAATACTGCGGTCTTCTACAAGTATACCACCAGTTGGAAAATCCGGTCCTGGGACTAAAGCAACCAGCTTCGCGATGGAGGCATTTGGAAACTTAAGTAAATGCAATAAAGCTGTGCAAATTTCATCCAAGTTGTGCGGAGGTATGCTTGTAGCCATACCAACCGCAATCCCAGCCGCTCCATTACATAGCAGATTAGGCACGCTGCTGGGGAGCAAAACAGGTTCGTCTTCAGATCCATCGTAGTTTTGGCGGAAATCAACGGCGTCGTCATCGATGCCATCTAGTATGGCAATTGCATATTCAGTTAAACGCGCCTCAGTATAACGCATCGCAGCCGCGTTATCACCATCGATGTTCCCGAAATTTCCCTGCCCTTCAACAAGGGGATACCTAACTGCAAAATCTTGAGCTAAACGCACTAGGGCGTCATACACCGCCACATCGCCGTGCGGATGGTATTTTCCAATAACGTCACCAACGACGCGTGCACATTTCTTAAAACCGGACTCCGGGTCGAGCCGCAATTGTCGCATTGCGAAAAGCAATCGCCGATGCACCGGTTTTAGCCCGTCTCGAACATCTGGCAGCGACCGGGATGTGATAGTCGAGAGCGCATAAGCAAGGTATCTTTCACCAAGCGCATCATCGAATACCACTTCCTCAATCCGGGAAATTTTTGTCTGATCAGTTTTACTCATGTTTCCCTAAGCTTACTACTAGCCCAGCACAGACTCGCAACGCTTTTAATATATCAGAAGCTAGTGATTCGCCCGGCGTCAATGAGCCGAAAGGCGCTTATTTTAGGCTGTCACGGGATATCCGATTTACAAATCTGGCACGCGCCCTCGGCAAATCGCCGGCGTCTGCATCCCTAGCGCACCGAGCAAGAAAATGGCCTGTGATTCTTAGGCCGGTCTCAATGTCTCTAATCGAGGGATTTGCCGTTTTGGTGATAAAAAATGACGGCAGATCAAAAAGTTTCTCCCGATACGGCGCGCCCGCAGTCGCGGACACCGCACACCCCGTTCTTGGCGAGATATAAACGAGACTATCGGGCGACCCCGTCACGACACACTCATTAAGATTCAGGCCATACCCAAGCTGGTTTAGCAGTCCAAGTTCCCATTTTATATAACTGGGTACCCAGTCCCCCGCACCGCCAAGCACCTCAATCAAAGCAGTTAGCGAAAAAAATGTTTCCGCGTAAGGCTCTCGCTCCGGTAGCAAACGCTCAACTAATGCGGCCGAAGATGTTAGAGCTAAAAGTGGAAGGCGTTCGGACATCAATTCTGCAGCATTGGGCTTTAGTAATTCACAGGTATAGATTCCAAGATGCTCGCTCAATCGAGCGCGCCATTTTGCGCTCACAAGATTTCCAGTCTGATAAATACCTCTAGCCCGTGAACCACCACCGCCCCTGACAAGTCCGGAATGCCGGCCGTTATCTCGGGTCATTAAAGTTACAATCGTCGCACTCTCACCATGTTTGCGTGCCGAGAGTACAACCCCTTCATCAGTCCAATTTATCATTAATTTTATTGCAGATCGCGAAAGTAGCATCCACCAAAGATAGCTCGAAAATCAACCAATCAGGCGCCGAAGTCGAGTCCCAAGTCTTGGTATCTTTCGGGATCGTCGCCCCAGTTTTCACGGACTTTTACAAATAAGAAAAGATGTACCTCACGTTCGAAAATTTCCTTTAATTCTTCCTGAGCCAGCGTACGAATATGCTTTATCCGTTGACCTCCCCTGCCTAGCACGATGCCCTTTTGGGAGTATCGCTCCACAAAAATGATCTGATCTATCCTAACAGCACCATTTTCAAAGTTTTGCCAAGTTTCGGTCTCAACCGTTAAGGCATATGGTAGTTCTTGGTGAAGGTTCATATACAGGTTTTCGCGTGTTATCTCCGCGG
>CAJWSW010000058.1 GCA_913046035.1 uncultured Alphaproteobacteria bacterium
TTAGCCGATATTGGTGGTTTAGCATGTGCGCTGTTTAATCGAAATACACCGTACGTGATGATTGGTACGTCAATAGTTTCCGGTATAGACGCCGGCCCCTCACCCCGCACTTGTTGTGATGGTTTTGGGTATAAAAACTTATTGGGTGCATACCATGCACCAATCCTCACCTTTTTAGATCGGTCGTTTTTTCAAACAATGAAGACAGGCTGGCTACGTCACGGCGTGGTGGAAATCATTAAGATGGCCGTAATCAAGGATAAAAATCTATTCGAGATGCTGGAGTCAGCAGGGCCCGCACTGTTCCATTCAAAGTTTGGGACAAATCAAGAAGCTCAAGGCACGCAGATCGAGACGTTGTCCAAGAAGATTTTGGCCGCCGCAATGAGAAGCTATGTCGAGGCAGAATACGGCAACTTATATGAGACCCATCAATGTCGGCCTCATGCTTACGGACACACTTGGTCACCGGGTTTTGAGTTGCAGGCTGGCTTACTCCACGGACATGCGGTTTCCATAGGAATGGGCTTTGGCGCATACTTAAGCAAGAGAGTTGGTTGGTTGGACGAGCTTTCGCTGCAACGCATTCTCTCTTTAATCAGTAAATTTGAATTAAGCTTATGGCATGATGTGTTACTTGACGAAGACCTAATCTGGTCCGCCCAATGCAGCGTGACCACTAAGCGTGGAGGAAATTTAGCGGCGCCGTTGCCGAAAATAAACATTGGTAGCTGTGGTTATCTCAATAAACTTTCTCGTGAGGAATTGGTTGCCGCACTCCACGAGTACCGCAAAGTTTGTGAGACCTTTGACCGTGGCGGATTGGGAATAGAACCTCTATGCTCTGACGTTGGGCTCGAAGACCCCTCCGTGGTTGGAAATAGTTTTTCGTCGACCGTAGCCGCGCAATAGAAATTGACAAATGAAACAACTCCGCCCCATTACACCGATAACAATTCTCGCGGCCGAACTTGGCGAAATTATTACGGACAATGCAAAAGAGCTCTCTAGCAATCCCGAAATTCTTAGGCGGTTAAAACGTTGCAAGGATCTTGCGGGCGGTCTTGACCCATACATCGAGCGCCACACGTCGGCCGAATCAGATGACCTTAGGCGACTTAATGAAGCTACATTAAGTTTCGACTGGGATGACCGAGACGAAGACACTTATGTAAAGGGCCTAGAGGCTGAAATGCTCTCCGGTCACGTTGAAGGGCAATTTCTTAAAATACTTGTATCAATTACGAATGCGAAACGAGTGTTAGAAATAGGAGTATTTTCAGGATACTCGGCGCTCGCGATGGCGGAGGCGCTTCCTTCCGACGGCGAACTTGTTGCCTGTGAACTGGATCCTCGTGCCGCCGATTTCGCAGAGAGACATATAGGTGCAGCGCATTTAAACTGCGACGTAAGTGTCAAAATCGGGAAAGCGATAGATACTATTGCCAAACTTAAAGACAGTGCCCATCCATTCGACCTAGTCTTTATTGATGCAGACAAGCCAAGTTATAAAGATTACGTCAAAACAATTCTTGATTATGGCCTCATTAAAATTGGAGGTCTATTTGTCGTGGATAATACGCTGCTACAGGGTGAGGTTTACATCGAAGACGGTGATATGAGCACTCCCGCCGCTGGGATTCACGAGTTTAACGAATATCTGACCAACGAGCCTCGCGTTACGCAGGTTTTGATCCCACTCAGGGATGGTGTGACCCTCGCGCAGAGAATAATTTAACTTTTAAAAGCAGAGCATGCATCAGGGGTATTAGCTATGAGTGTTAGACCTCGCGGGAGGTTATGGAGCTTTATTGCGTTCACCTGCCTAATAGCGCTCATTCCTCTGAGCCTCTTCCTTGCAGGTTTCGTGATAATTCGGGCGCGCCTTTGTTGGCTTTTTAGATCTCAAGTCACCAAACAAATCTTTTCCGACAGTCGTCAAAAAACGATTCTACTTACCGGTGGAAAAATGACAAAGGCCCTCCAACTTACACGTTTTTTTAAAAGAGCAGGCCACAGAGTTATTCTCACCGAAACGTCTAAGTACAAAGCTTCGGGCCATGCCTTTTCTAATTGCGTAGATACATTCGAACTATTACCGCAAACCACTGAGGGCTACGGCGCTTTCAAAGAGAGAATTATCAACCTTGTGCGCAAACACAACGTGGACGAAATAATCCCAGTTTCGAGCCCAACCGAAGCTCAGTGGATTTCCCGTCTTATGCAGGAAAAGGATATTGGGTGCACCGTCCAACATCACACGATGAAAACAATCGAAGTACTTGATGATAAATATAACTTGTGTGTCGCGGCACGCGAAGCCGGCCTCACCGCACCTGAGGTCTATTCAATTGAGACCCGAGACCAATTGAAACGATTTAATTTCTCGGCCTCTAAAAAGACCTACATTCTTAAAAGTACCATTTACGACCCAATCGAGCGACTGCGAAGACCGCGACTACCCTTCGAAGGCCAAGAAAAATATTTTAACGAGCTATCGATAAGTCCCGAAAGACCCTGGGTAATGCAAGAATTTATCGACGGCTCCGAATACTGCACACACACTGTAGCTCATCAAGGTAAAATTACACTCCACTGCTGTTGCCCGTCATCTGATTTCCAACTGAGATATAAACACGTTGAACACCCATCAATTTTTGAATGGGTTGATAAATTTGTGTCTACCTTCAAGATAACAGGACAAATCTCATTTGACTTTATCGTAGACCAAAGTGGAAGGGTCCTGCCTATAGAATGTAATCCCCGCACACATTCTGCACTAACGGCATTTTATAATTCAGATCATGTATCAACTGCTTACCTTCCCCCCGAAACAGCGGAAAATGACAAGGCCCAGAAAATTTGCACTCCGGAAAGAGATGCAAGGGAGACTTTCTGGCTTTATTACGAACTTTATCTCCTAATTTCTTCGCGATCTATCCGTGAAATAAGGAAACAATTTAGCCTCTTATTCCAAGGCAAAGAAGCCGTATTAGATCCCTTCGATGTAAAGCCCTTCTTAATGGTAAACCATTGGCAAATTCCGGCGCTTCTCGCTTCGGCTATATTAAGCGGGAAGCCATGGGTAAGGATCGACTTTAATATTGGGAAATTAGTTGAAGCGGGTGGTGACTAAATGGCTGTTACACAAAGAAACGCTTATCACCTTTGTGGATCACCGACTTCTGATTTCTTCCATGATTTATCAATGATTTACGCGAAGGACGCAGAAACGCCGGACGGCTGGAACGCAAAGTTTATCAGGGTCAAGCCCGATAAAACTTGGTCGATAGGCCCCAATCCCGAAAACCTCGTCGAAGTGGGAACCTTCAGTAAACTTCTTCCAATGCTTGAAGAGGACGCGTTGATCGTACCACATCTATTTTGCGTTGAGGGAATGACCACTTATAGAACCTTTTTTGAGAACATCCTCAGGTTCAAGATCGTTGGATCAACCGGCGATGCGATGCGCTTAGCCTCAAATAAAGATCAAACAAGGTCTGTGGTTTCCTCAAAAGGTATAGATATTCCACTAGGATACCTCATCAAGCCTCATGAGGCGTATGAAGACTTTTGTGGCCACGCAAATTTTAATTTCCCTGTAATCATCAAACCAAATAGCGAAGATAACTCTGCCGGCCTTACTCTTGCGCACAACAAAGAGGAGTTTGTCGAAGGTCTCCGAAAAGCGAGGGATCTCGACGAGTTTATCCTTGCGGAGGAATTTATTCCGGGCAGGGAGCTTCGAGTTGCTGTAATTGAAAATAATAATGATCTGATACTTGCCCCGGTTATTGAATATCTAGTGAGCCCTGAAAACCCCATCCGTCTCGCTTCCGATAAACTTGAGACGAATGATGACGGTATACCAACAGCCCAGGCTTTATCCTCACCGGTTAAGATGTGCTGCCCGGCGAACTTGGACGAAGAATTACTTAAAAGGGTCAGAAAAAACGCATTTTGCGCCCACCGTGCAATTAATGCGAGACATTTTTCATTATTTGATTTCCGGGTAAATGAAAACACCGGAACGCCTATCTTTTTAGAAGCCGGTCTTTTTTGGTCTTTTAGCAGCCAGAGTATGATTACGCGGATGCTCGTTTCTGGTGGTATCGACACGTCGCCAATTTTTTCGCAAATTTGGGATGCCGCACAGCGGGGGTAGAGATTATAATCTCGGTAATCCCGATTACATGGTCGAATGGATTTCAGAATTTTCGAACGGTAAAATTTGGTGGCGTAGAAATGGTAACGACACTAGTTTTTTATTTAAACAGCGGAAAAAAATATGAATGCTCAAACAAAATTTAACACCAACAACATCAAAGCAGTGATGTTCGGAGCCATCGGTGTTATCGCAGAGACGTCTAAACTTCAATTTGACGCATTTAACCAAGCATTCAAGGACACAGGACTAGGTTGGCATTGGACCCGTGACGCCTATCTGGAAATGCTAACCGACCCGGGAGGCATAAACAGGATAGAGAAGTATGCAACTTCTATAGGGCATCAACTAGAGGTTGGTCAGGCAGAACGTGTGTACAACAAAAAGAGCCAGATATTTGAAGAACTCTTGGCGAGTACAGACCTACAACCACGGCCCGGTGTCGCGGCTTTAATAGAGCAATGTAAAGCGAATAGCGTTAAGGTCGCCTGGGTCACGACGACGACGGAACAAAACATAGACGCGATGAAAACCGCATTGTCGTCGAAGCTATCTTTCGACGACTTCGAATTCATTCTGTTTGATAAACATTGTAAGCATAAGAAACCCGCGCCGGATATATACATCGAGGCTATAAAACGACTTGATGAAGAAAACCAAAATGCCATCGCAATCGAAGACAGTTCAAGTGGCGTTGCATCGGTAAGAGCCGCACAACTTCAATGTTTAGCAACTCCAGGTGATTTTGGTGGCAAACAGGATTTCTCAAGCGCAGATTTCTTAATAGATGATTTATCTTTGGTACATGTTAGCGGTGATGGAGAAAGTTGTATTTGTATCAATAGCTTATAATCTTTTATTAATGTGTTTTACGTTGATTAATTTTAGCTTTGCAGGCGATGCCACGGCGGCTATTCCGTTACGTCAATGTTACCGGCAAAGCAAAAAAATTCATAAAGTATTTTGCTGCCTCTAGCAGGCCGCTGCATTAATAATTAGTTGTAGCGCTGTAAGGCTTCGTATCGGGAAAATAGTTAAATAATATAGTCCCTTAAAGGTGTACCATTAAATTCTGCCTAGTAAACACTTATGTCCCCGAATATCTTGGCCCAACGAGACCTGAAAATTAAAATTTGAAAGGGTTATTTGTGGCAAAGAAAAAATTGAAAAAAGAGTGTGTTTACATGCAAGGCATGTCGGAGGCACTAAAAAAAGGGAAGGTTCCATTATCGCCAGCAGTAAAAGCCAATGGTTTTGTTTTCGTATCTGGTCTGCCGCCACTAGATACAAAAACAGGTAAGCTGATAACCGGAGATATCAGAAAACAAACCCGTAAATCGCTACAAAACGTTCGTGACGCCCTAAAAGCCGCTGGTTCATCGCTAGAACAGGCCGTCAAAGTGAACGTCTACTGCTCAAACTCTGGTTATTTCGATATCATTAACGAAGAATATCGAAAGTTTTTTCCAAAGGACCCGCCGGCTCGAACGTTTGTTACTGTCGGGTCCTGGCCTTGGGAATTCGACATAGAGGTCGAATGCACAGCAATTTACGAAGACTGACGAGTCTAGATACGTGAAACAAAATCAACATGGAGATCGTTAATGGTAACGCGCCTCCCTCTTAATCTAATGAAATGGATTGAGGAGCACGAAGCGGTTCTCAAGCCACCGGTTGGTAACGCTCAAGTTTGGGAAGACGGGGAATTTATGGTGACTATCGTGGGTGGACCAAACGTTCGTACCGATTACCATGACGACCCTGGTGATGAATTTTTCTATCAACTTAAAGGCGATATTAACTTACGGGTTATTGAAAACGGTAAGCCAAAAGATATGCCTATCCGAGAAGGAGAAATCCTTCTCCTACCAGCGCACACTCGTCATTCACCGCAACGACCTGCGGATACTGTTGGGCTGGTAATCGAACGGATCCGTCGGCCTGGAGAGATGGATGCATTTGAATGGTACTGCGAAAAGTGCGATGCAAAAGTTCATCGACGCGAGGTAGCTGTAGCCAATATTGTCAAGGATTTGCCGCCAGTATTTGAAGAGTATTATGGGGACCCGTCTCTAAGGGTATGCCCTTCATGTGGCCATCAAAACCCAGGCAAACCTTAACTTCCTGAATGCAGCTTTAATGACTTCATACAACCAAAACACATGGACGCTCAAACATTAGCGGAGCAACTAATGCCCCTTGTGAACACCGTGATTTTCGGCACCGTGCATGGCTCCTACGGACATAACCTCCGCCGAAACTTTCAATTCGCCCGATTGTTCAAAAACCAAAATCAAAGGAAACAACTTTCCCTTTTTTAGGGGTTTTTGTAAGCCCATCAACATAACGTGATAACCGCCAGGTTTCATTTGTATCCGGCTGTCCGGTGGAAGGTCTATAAAATCAACCTTTTTCATCCGCATTATTCCGTTCCGGTTTAGATGGGTGTGGATCTCCATCCGTTTAGCGACATCACCTTTTACAGCAATCAGCCTGTCAGCTTTCGAGCCTGCGTTTGCAACTGAAATATAAGCAGCACCGTTACTTGCCTTCCCCGCAGTCGCGCGAGCCCAGGCAGAAGTCACCGTTACGCCTGCCTTAGTGTGAGTATCTTTCTTATGAGATTTGTCGTGCGCCCCCATATTACTATTGTGAGAATGGGTGTTTGCGGCATTAGGAATTGATGCGGCTAAAACGCCAGCCGTAGGAATCGCAAAAATCGGTTTAATAAATTTCTTCAGCGCATTTTTCATGGGGTTAGTGACCTCAATAAGAGTCGAAGGCAAAAGTGGCGGCTCGTGTTCACTAAAAGAGCCGAGAGCGAAATGGCGAGCGCGGTAACCCTGTTATTGCGCAAACCCAGCCCGTAAGCTCACACATTCAACGTACATTGTTAATCTTGAACATGCACCTTTCCGTGCTCAACCTATAGTTGCCATACGGCAAGAAAAACTGACACCCTTTAGATGATTTGCTAAGTATTTGTATCGGCTTCTCCGCTTCAACCGACGAACAGAAATGCCAGTTTCACAACGCTTATACGTTGTAGGACGACCACCTTAGGTGGTGATGTTAAGTGCGTTATATAGCAATAGCATTATTCGTTAGCGGGGTATCCTAATTTAATCGAGAGGATGATTGTCGGCCCTGCCGCAGGAGTTTCATTGCGGCATCCAGCCCGTCAACGGTCAGAGGAAACATGCGTCCCTCCAAAAGCTGATAAGTCATTCTAATACTGGGCGTGGACATCCAACGCGCCGGTGGAACAGGATTTAGCCAGACGGCGTCGGGATATGTACCTAGAAAACGCCGTAACCACAATTCACCGGCTTCTTCATTCCAATGTTCTATTGAGCCACCAATTTCAGTTATTTCAAAGGGACTCATCGTTGCATCGCCCACAAAAATTGCCTTCCAGTCGGGACCATAAGTATTCATCACCTCCCAGGTCGGCGTCCATTCGTTGTAACCCCGCCTATTCTGGCGCCACACACGTTCGTACAAAAAATTATGGAAATAATAATATTCGAGGTGTTTGAATTCGGTCCGGACCGCCGAAAAAAGTTCCTCCGAAATCCGAATAAAGCTGTCCATAGAACCACCAATGTCAAACATGGTTAGAACCTTGACTTTATTTTTACGCTCGGCGCGCATCTTTATATCAAGCATTCCGCCTCTATCGGCAGTAGACTTAATAGTTTCTTGAAGATCGAATTCGTCCTCAGCCCCCTCCCGGACAAAACGGCGTAAACGACGTAGCGCCATCTTCATATTCCGAGTGCCGATTTCAGTTTCGCCGCGAAGGGACCGAAAATCCCGCCTTTGCCACATTTTAGTCGCGCTCTTACCGCCGCCATCGCCGCCAATCCGGACACCTGCCGGGTTTTGACCGCTATTGCCAAACGGCGAAGTACCGCCGGTCCCGATCCACTTACTTCCACCGTGATGAGCCGCATCCTGTTCTTGCAGTCGCTTGGCTAATTCATCCATCAATTCGTCGAAGGACAATTTATCTATCTCATCCTCTGAAAACATCTCCCGCGCAAGACCTTGCAACCATTCTTCCGGGATATATTCGTCAAGTAGCCCCGCAGTTTTATGCATTGCTCCCTTAAAGAAGTTCTCGAAAACGAGGTCAAAAGTATCGAAGAAACGCTCGTCCTTCACGAGGGCCGCTCGCGCTAAATAATAAAATTCGTCAATATTTGCTTGCGCGACACCTTTGTCCAATGCTTCAAGGAAGGTCAGAAACTCACGGATAGTAACCGGTATGCGAGCTTCTTTAAGATTATAAAAAAATTGAACAAACATAGTGCGGGGACTTGATTAGCTATCTTGCCTGCGAGACATGAATGCCAGCCGCTCAAACATATGCACATCCTGCTCATTCTTCAGCAATGCACCATGCAGCTTCGGGATCGCCTTGGTTGCATCCTCACGGAGTGCTTCTGGGTCGATATCCTCTGCCAGCAACAACTTAATCCAGTCGAGCAGTTCGGATGTAGAAGGTTTCTTCTTTACCCCATTTACATCGCGAATAGTGAAAAAGACATCTATTGCTTCCTTTAAGAGCCGTTTTTTTATTTCAGGAAAGTGAACGGCAATAATCTTCTCCATTGTTTCCTCGTCCGGGAAACGGATGTAGTGAAAGAAGCAACGTCGTAAGAAAGCGTCAGGAAGTTCTTTTTCGTTATTCGAAGTAATGATTACGACCGGACGGTTATCCGCCTTCACGGTTTCCCGCGTCTCGTATACATAGAATTCCATGCGATCGAGCTCACGCAAGAGGTCATTTGGAAATTCGATGTCTGCTTTATCGATTTCATCGATTAATAACACCGCTTGTTTCTCAGAAACGAAAGCCTCCCACAACATACCTCGTTTGATGTAGTTGTTAATGTCCTGAACTCTATCATCACCAAGCTGTGAGTCACGTAGGCGCGAAACAGCATCGTACTCATACAATCCGTGACTAGCTTTTGTAGTAGATTTGATGTGCCACTCAAAGAACGGCATATCGAGCGCCCCAGCAACCTCCGTTGCAAGAAGTGTCTTTCCCGTACCGGGCTCTCCTTTAATCAACAAAGGGCGTTCAAGCGTGATAGCGGCATTAACTGCAGTCATGAGGTCGTCTGTGGCCACATAATTATCTGTACCGGTAAACTTCATTGATTGATCTTCCTGACCGATTTGCTGTAGGTGTTGGCGGAACGTAATGCACGCCCTGGAACCGATCAAGCGAGACACTAATGATCACCATCGCCCTTGCCCTTCATTTACTGGCCACCCTTATTTGGGTTGGTGGAATGTTCTTCGCTATTATGGTCTTGCGCCTAGCGGCCGGAGAACTGGATCCTCCCATCCGCGTTCCTTTATGGGGCCGTGTTTTCCAAAGATTTTTTCCATGGGTGTGGATGGCGGTTATCATCCTCCCGTTATCGGGATACTGGATGATTTTCTCGGTGTGGGGTGGATTTGCGGGGTTGCCGCTTCATGTTCATATTATGCAAGCTCTTGGCCTTATAATGATCCTGATTTATCTTCATATCTGGTTCGCACCATATAGACGCTTTCGGATCGCACTATCAAATAGCGACATTCCTGAGGCTGGCAAAAATTTGAACCAAATCCGCATTTTGGTTACGGTCAATCTGATCATCGGATTAGTAACTTCGGTCGTGGGCAGCACCGGTCGATACTGGTGAAATGATGATAGTGCCTTATTCGACTGAGGCTTGAAATATAAGTGGAATAAAACACTATGCTGTTGTCTTCAGAAACTACCGGAGCAAGTAATGCAGGGTTTTGAGCCTTTTATAGAATTAGTTGACGTAAATGATGCGACCGGTGACAGAAAAAGTCTTTACGATGACTTGGAACGGGTTAGAGGTAAGGGAAGAGTTTCAAATTTGTTTAAGGCCTACGGAGCCTTCCCAGAACTTGGGATCGCAAACTTTAAACGACTTACCGTACTCCTCAGTCGTGGAACTTTAAGTGAAAAACTGAAAGAAGCGGTAATGACAGCCCTAGCTGTTATCAATCATTGTGATTACTGCGTGTCATTTCATGGATCGCAATTACAGTCACTTGGTTCAAGCGATCAAGAAATTGCGGCTGCACGAGAGTTCG
Source organism: uncultured Alphaproteobacteria bacterium (assembly GCA_913046035.1). Classification (GTDB taxonomy): domain Bacteria; phylum Pseudomonadota; class Alphaproteobacteria; order MPNO01; family UBA830; genus UBA830. The sequence goes on from CAJWSW010000058.1 coordinate 10,295, forward strand.
ATGCTGAACAAATTGAATTTTCACCAAAAGAAAAGGCACTTTTTGAATATGCTATGAAGGCTAACGGGGATGCCCACTCAATTACACCAGAAGACATCCGAATTTGCCGCGAGCTCGGCACGACGGATGCGGAATTCGTTGAAATCCTGGAGACCGTCAATACCGGAAACGCATTCAATACCTTTGCCGGTGCTCTTAACATTGGCGCCGATGACTTTTTAACGTACGCCATGGACGAGTACCACGAAAAGAAAGCAGCAGCGAATTCATGAGTGGCTTTCAGGACGTAACGCAGACCCAAGTGTTTAACAAGGTTATCGCGGGTCCTCTGCTTACGATAGTTAAATTTCAATCCGAACTCTGTGTTATTTGTCGGAAGCTAGACCCCATGCTGTATGCCGTTGGTAAAGGCTTTGAGACATCTCTTTTAATTTGTGAGGCCGATGTGGAGGAAAACACAGCATTGGCTGATCGTTTAAACATCAGGTCGCTGCCGACACTTATTATGTTTAAAAGTGGCGCTGAAAAAGGTCGCTTGCAAGGATTTCAGACCGCTCGCATGCTAAGAAACTGGATCTCGCCTATATTAAACGGCCCCGATAATGAATATTAAAAAAAATCCTAAAATCACTCTAATCGACACCGATAAGGCCCCCACCCCACCTGGTCCATTTTCTCATGCGTCGGAAATCGACGATTGGGTCTACACCTCAGGCATGGGCGGCCTTCTCCCGGAGACCGGACAAGTAATTTCTGATGATGTGATTGAACAGACCGAACAGGCTATTTTAAATGTAGAAGAAATACTCGCGGCGTCTGGTTGTACTCTAGGTGATGTAGTCAAAGTTACATTGTATCTAACCGATATGGCCGATTACCCTCGAGTGAATGAAGTTTACGAACAGGCATTTTCACCACATAAACCGGCGCGAACTTGTGTAGCTGTTTCCGCCCTTCCAGTCCGAGAGAGGATGAAGCTGGACACAGTCGCCCGAAGAGCCTCTCGGTAAACACGTTCATATCAAATTTTTAAAAATTGGGTATATCTATTGACTTAAACCGCTCACTTATTGCCTGTTAAAAGTATGCCTAATGACCCACTCTTCTAGGTTGTACCTGTCTGATTGAGTGGAATAAAATTCACCTGTTTATTGGCTATTAAAATTATCGTGTTGGTGTCTCTGTTCCACCTACAAACATCCGATAACCTAGCCTCTCATTTGGCCAATAGTCCCAGATAGCGTAGTGCTGAACGGCCCGATTGTCCCAACAGGCGACCGTATAGTCGCTCCAATTAAAGCGCATAGTCCAATTAGGTTTTTGTTGATGCTGATAGAGAAACTGCAGAATGTGACGGCTCTCATCTTCTGGAATGTCTTTGATATACCTAGTGAAGTATGGATTGACGTAAAGAACCTTACGTCCATTGTCTGGGTGAGTAATCACTACTGGATGTTCAGCAACCAGATGGGACTCTTTGTTGTCTTTGGTTACCGACGCGTCAAACGCAACATCGGCATTATGAAATGCAGTCTTACCATCTAGATACTCCTTCATCCCCGGGCTCAATTCATCATAGGCTTTAGCAGCGGACAAAAACATTGTATCTCCGCCACCATCGGGTGGGATAATTTCTTGGTAAAGAACGCTATATTTTGGTGGAACCTTCGCACAGCTTTGATCGGTGTGCCATGCTTCACCTGAAATACGGGCCGAGTTCTCGTTAAAATGTTGTTTCCGTAGAGCAGGATAGCCATCAACCGGCTTTGACGCCGTACTCTTGCCGCCGACGTGAACGTGAGGCTCGCCCAAATACCTTACAAAGCGATCCTGTAACTCTGGAGTTAGTTTTTGGCCACGAAAGAATACGACCCCGAATTCGTTCAACGCGCAATTGATTTCTTCAACCTGTCTATTCGTGAGATTTTCTGTTAGGTCTGCCCCGCCGATTTCGGCTCCTATGTGCGGTGAACATTTTTTAATACTTATCGCATTGTAAGCCATTCCAGCCGTTCCCCCCTCGAGAAATTATAGCTTTTGCTGCGTTAAATTATAGCAAGCGCAGTTTAAAAGGGTACAACCCCGTAAACATATTCTTAAGCAATTATCTTATTTTTAGCACCTTTCTCCCTTGCCGCTTCAAGGCTGGAAGCGCATAAATTCCCCAGAATTCAGCCATGGGAGCAAGCCCAATGAAAACCCGGAAACTTGGGAATAGTGATTTAAATACTTCAATTATCGGCCTAGGCTGCATGACAATGGCGGGTTTGTATGGCGCGGCAGATGAAAAGGAATGTATAGCAACTATTCATGCAGCGATCGACGCCGGCGTAACCTTCATTGATACAGCAGACGCCTACGGCGGTGGGTCCAATGAGTCACTGGTCGGGAAGGCGATTGCCGACAGGAGAGAAAAGGTATTATTAGCTACTAAATTTGGTAACATTTTCTCAAAAAACCCAGGACGTGGCGCAGACGGACGCCCCGAGTATTTGCGTGAAGCCTGCGAAGCAAGTCTTAAACGCCTTGGCACTGAAACAATTGACTTATACTTCCAGCACCGTGTCGACAAAGAAGTTCCAATTGAAGAGACAGTCGGCGCAATGTCCATCCTCTTAGAAGAGGGAAAAATTCGATCCGTAGGCCTTTCAGAATGCTCATCCGACACTCTTCGGCGCGCACACCGTGTACACCCGATTTCAGCATTGCAAAGCGAGTTATCACTATGGACACAGTTTTCTCTTAGCGACCACGTTAAGGTATGCCGGGAATTGGGGGTCACCTATGTTGCCTACTCTCCCCTTGGTCGAGGAATATTGACTGGCACTATTAAAACTGACGCCGATATGGGAGAGCACGACCGTCGCCGAGAACACCCACGGTTTCAGGGAGAAAACCTTATGCATAACCTGAACGTTTTGGCTCCGATCAAGGCACTAGCCACATCCAAAGGCTGCCTACCAGCCCAGATCGCACTCTCCTGGGTTTTAGCACAAGGCGACGATATCGTCCCGATACCTGGTTGCAAACAGCAAAAACATCTGCGCGAGAATATTGCCGCAGTGGATATTCACCTAAGCGATAGTGAGTTGCAGTGGCTTAACGAAGAAATTCCGCCCGACTTCACCGCCGGTAGCCGGTATCCGGAGGCGCAGATGTGGACGTTAAACCTGTAGGCGAGACGTTTAAAAATGAAATACCGTGTTTCAAATTTGAACTTCGGATAATTTACATTTTTATATCATTTTTGTGCATCTCGAGAGTTTATAAAGGAGCTGAACATTGGATTTCGACTACATAATAGTAGGAGGTGGATCAGCAGGATGCGTAATGGCAAACCGCTTATCGGTCGACCCCTCCAGAAATGTTCTTCTTGTTGAGGCGGGGATCGACACACCGCCGGGATCAGTGCCGCCTGATATCTTAAATAGTTATCATTTGTCTCAGGCAAATCCGGCCTTAAAGTGGAGTAATTTCCGCGCGTATCATCAACCCCTACCCCACAATGCCCCTGACAGGCCCGAACTACAATACTACGACCAAGGTAAAGTGATGGGTGGCGGCTCTAGCATAAACTACCAGGCTGCTAACAGAGGAACGCCTGACGATTACAACGAATGGGATGAAATGGGGGCAACCGGCTGGGACTGGGACAATGTCCTTCAATATTTTCGCAAGCTCGAGAGAGACGAGCAATTTGATGGCGATTTTCATGGGCGATCCGGTCCTCTTCCAATCAGGAGGGTGTTCCGCGAGGACTGGTCAGGCTTCTCCAAAGCAACAGCTGACTCATTTGCTTCAATGGGTCTCGATTACTTCGAGGATCAGAATGGCGGATTTGAAGATGGATATTTTCCCATGACCGTCAATAACTCCAATGACCAAAGAGTTTCAGCTGCTATCGCCTACTTGAATGAGGAAGTGCGAGCTCGCAAAAACCTAAAAATTCTCTCTAACTCGACCGCAAAAAATATCGTTTTCAATGAACGAAAGGCTGTCGGGGTCCGGCTGGATAACAAAGGTAAAGATGAGACCTATTACGGGCATGAGATAGTTATCTCTGCCGGCGCAAGCCATTCACCGGCGATACTCATGCGCTCAGGTATTGGTCCCGCTCAACATCTCAAAGAATTAGGGATTGAAGTTATTTGTGACCGTCCCGGCGTCGGGAAAAATTTGCAAGATCACCCTGGCGTTCCGACCATGGCTTACATTCTTCCCTCGTCAAGGCACGGAGCGAATAAAGGTCCGGCACTTCAGGTTGGTGCACGTTATTCATCGGGCGTAGATGGTTGCGGCTCAAATGACATGTTTATTTGCGCAATAGGAAGGGCGGCGTGGCATTCTGCCGGGAAAAAAATCGGCAGTATGTCGACTTGGATTAATAAACCATATTCTCGCGGAAGATTGCAGCTACGGACACCCCATTGGCAAGATGAGCCGGAGGTGGAATTAAACATGCTCTCTGACCACCGGGACATGGAAAGAATTAAGATTGCAATGCGTCGGGTCTCAGAGCTCTTTGAGCAAAGTCCTTTGAAAGCAGCCACACGTGACGCTTTTTCCACCAACTTTAATAGACGGGCGCAATTAGTAAGCGCAATTACGAGTAGGAATAAGTTTCTCACAAGTATTGCATCCGCCTTGCTGGAGGGACCGGGTTTTGTAAGAAGAGCCATACTTAGAGACGTTATTTTAGGCAAAAGTATTCATGAGGTTGTACGTCGCGGGAACGAGGCAATCGAAGATCACGTAAGACGTTACGTAATAAGCATTCGTCATATTTCATGTACGTGCAAAATGGGAAGTGAAAGTGATCCTCTAGCGGTCACGGCGCCCGACGGCCGTGTTTACGGCGTAAGTGGGCTTCGAGTGGCAGATGCCTCACTTTTTCCGTCTGTGCCAAGAGCGAATACAAATATCCCAACAATTATGACGGCTGAGAAAATTGCCGATACTATAATTTCGAAGGCTTAAACTAATTACCTTTTTCCCTGATTTTCCGTGTTTTTGCGGACGGATCCAACCGGCTTTCAAACCCGAATTGGCTTGCATGTCGCTTTGGAAGGTTTTGATAATTGAATTTATAAATAGGTATAATCGAGTATGGACCCTCGGGAACTGAATTTAGGCTTTTTTAATCAAGCGGCAGCGAAACTCCATCCGGATAGGTTGGCTCTGATCGATTTGTCCCGAACGCCTGCCCGTGAGGTAACGCACATAGAGCTTGATGAACGTATGAATAGGGTAGCTACGGCCCTCCAGAAATCTGACCTCGAACCCGGCGCGCGAGTTTTAATAGCGATGCCAAACCGCTTCGAATTTGTTGAGGCTTTCTTTGGCGCAATGAGAGGTGGCTT
>CAJWSW010000059.1 GCA_913046035.1 uncultured Alphaproteobacteria bacterium
TTGAATATTTGAAAAAACTTAAAAATAAAAAAGAAGGTAAATTAATTTTAGTAACTGCAATTTCTCCAACTCCTGCCGGTGAAGGTAAAACTACAACGACTGTCGGCCTTGGCGACGGATTGAACCGGGTCGGCAAAAAAGCCACTATCTGCATTCGCGAACCATCGCTGGGTCCGTGCTTCGGCATGAAAGGCGGCGCTGCGGGCGGAGGTTACGCCCAGGTTGTGCCGATGGAGGATATAAACCTCCATTTTACTGGCGACATGCATGCCATCGGTGCAGCACACAACCTTTTGTCAGCAATGATCGACAACCATCTCTATTGGGACAACGAGCTTCGGCTTGATTCGAGACGTGTATCATGGCGCAGGGTTGTCGATATCAACGATCGTGCGCTTCGTAATATCACAGTGGGGCTTGGCGGGATTACCAACGGCTTTGCCCGCGAAACGGGCTACGACATTACGGTTGCCTCAGAAATCATGGCAATTTTCTGCCTTGCAAATTCAGTCAAGGATCTCGAACGGCGCCTCGGCAATATCGTCGTCGGTCAAACCCGAAGGCGCGAGGCTGTCACAGCAAAAGATTTACAGGCAGACGGCGCGATGACAGTTCTACTCAAAGACGCGCTCATGCCAAACCTCGTTCAAACACTGGAAAACAACCCCGCTTTCGTCCATGGCGGGCCCTTCGCTAATATCGCTCATGGTTGTAATAGTGTTATGGCGACGGAAGCTGCGCTGCATTTGTCCGACTATGTGATCACCGAGGCCGGCTTCGGTGCCGACTTGGGTGCAGAGAAATTCTTTGATATTAAATGTCGTAAAGCTGGGCTTAAGCCCGACGCAACGGTAATCGTCGCCACAATCCGTGCACTAAAAATGCATGGCGGCGTGAAGCGTGATGAGCTTAATACCAAAAATGTTGACGCGGTGCGTTTAGGTATTGCCAATCTGAAGAGACATATCGAAAACGTAAAAAAATTTGGTGTTCCGCCTGTCATAGCCATCAACAGGTTCTCCAGTGATACAGACGCCGAAATTGCGACCGTCGCCAGTGTCGCCGCCGAAGCGGGTGCCGAAGTTGTAGAATGCACGCATTGGTCTGATGGATCCGCCGGTACAGAGGAATTGGCGCACAAAGTAGTTGAAATTGCAGAAAGTGATAACGCGGACTTCGTTCCAATATATCCCGACGAGATGGGACTCTTTGATAAAATTAATACGATTGCCAGAGAGATTTACCGTGCATCAGAAGCAACCGCAGACAAAGGTCTGACGGACCAGCTTAAAAAATGGGAGGATGAGGGCTATAGCCATTTGCCCGTCTGCATGGCAAAAACCCAGTATAGCTTTTCAACTGATCCTGACCTTAAAGGCGCGCCGTCGGACCATATCGTTCCAATTCGTGAAGTGCGTCTTTCGGCGGGAGCAGAATTCATAGTCGCTATCTGCGGCAACATAATGACGATGCCCGGCTTGCCGCGCGTGCCGGCCGCAAATTCGATACGGCTCAGCAACGAAGGGATTGTCGAGGGACTTTTCTAAATATCTTGGCCCTACACCTTTCGCAGAATTGGGGCGTCATTCTGCAAAATGCAGAAACTTGTACTTTTGCAGCCACATAACACCGACTGTTTTCGATAATTAAAAGAGAAAGGACGGCGACGTCCCCTACAACGCCATTTCACGACCGAGCCAAATCCCCTTAACCATAAATCATGGCATTAACCCAAAGTCCTCCTGACAACTTTGCCGGTGGCACGCCACACCCCTATCGTTGGATGATGCTAGGCGGGGTTTGGCTACTATATTTTGCGTTTGCACTCGCGATCGCATCAATGGCTCCGCTGGTGTATCGCCTTATGAGCGATCTCGGTATGCACCGAGCAGAAATGGGCACAGTGCTTGCCGCCTGGCAGCTGACCTACATATTTGCTGCGATCCCTTGTGGTGGACTTCTGGACCGGTTCGGTCCGCGCCGAATGATTTTCGCCTCGGTCCTAGTGATAGCAATATCGGTAGCGCTGCGCGGCGTCGCCACCGACTACGTGACACTTCTCTTGGCGGTGATGGTGTTCGGACTCGGCGGACCACTCATATCGTCAGGCGCTCCGAAGATAGTCAGTTTGTGGTTTGCTGGCAAAGAGCGTGGCCTTGCGATGGGTATCTATTTTACCGGCAACGCAACAGGGGGCATCATCGCCGTTGCACTTACAAATAGCTTGTTCTTGCCCGCCGTAGGCGACGGCTGGCGAGACTTAATGTCAGCCTATTCCTTATTTATTTTACTAGTGGGCATGCTCTGGCTAGCGATAAGCGCGCATCCAGCGAGCCGCGAAATGGAGGCCAAGCTCAAAGCCGAGAAAAAACGCCCCTCGCTGGATGTATTCTTCGAATTAGTGCGCGACCCGACAATCCGCTTAATTTTATTGATGGGGCTTTTTATCCTTTTCTACAACCATGGCATGAACCATTGGCTTCCCGAACTACTGCGATCTTATGGTATGACGCCGACTGAAGCTGGATACTGGGCGGCGATTCCAACACTGTTTGGTATGGTTGCCTCATTATTGCTGCCGCGCATGGCAACGCCTGACAAGCGATTTTCGATCCTGCTGGGTCTTTTTATTTGTGCCGCGATCGCGGCTTTTATGGTGATGTCTGCTTCAGGCTTACTATTGGCAGTAGGGTTGGTCCTACAGGGTATGTGCCGTGGGGCGATGACCTCGATATCCATCCTTTTACTTATCGAAAGTGGAGACGGAAATACCGGCCGGGTGGGCGCCGCCAGCGGGTTATATTTCTCAGTTGGCGAGATAGGTGGGGTTCTAGGCCCAATGTCGATGGGCGCATTGGCCCACTCAACCGGTAATTTTGATGCGTCGCTACTGATGATGTTCGGCGTCGCCTGCCTTCTAGTACTGATACTGTTGCGGATGCGCACCTTGCAAGTGAAGACCTGATTCGATTTCCGCGCGAGCCATGTTAGTTTGCATGCCTCTACTTTTAAGACGGAGAGCACACCCATGAGGACGAAAGATCTTAGCGGTACTACCTGCATAGTTACTGGCGGCGGCCGAGGGTTAGGTCGGTCGATGGTCCATGCACTAGCTGGCGCAGGGGCAAACGTCACTGCGGCTATGCACATTAACGATGATATTGAGGCGGAGACGCAGGACCTACCTGGCTCGGTCCGGGCTGTTGTTGCGGATATTCGGGCTGCGGACGCCTGCTCAAGAATTGTAGCCGACACAAAAAAGGAGTTCGGGAGTGTCGACGTTCTGGTGAACAATGCCGGTGTTGGTATGTTACTTGTCTCAGACACGTTCAACCGAACACCAACAAAGTTCTGGGACGTAAAAACAGAGACCTGGGCACAAATCATCGAGACAAATGTCAATGGCGGCTTTCAGATGGCTCGTGAGGCTGTTCCACACATGCTAAGTCGAGGCTGGGGCCGAATTATTAACGTGACAACGTCCATCCATACCATGCAGCGCGCAGGTTTCTCACCTTACGGACCGTCAAAGGCGGCCATGGAGGCAACGACCAGTTGCTGGTCGGAGGATCTTGATGGAACTGGAGTGACGTGTAACATTTTGATTCCTGGAGGCGCGGCAGACACCCACCTGCTGCCAGGCAACCCAGGCGACCCGGGCCGGTCTGGTGCCGATGGAATGCTCGTTGATCCAGCTGTAATGCGGGCACCTATCGTTTGGCTAGCCTCAAAGGAGTCCGATGGCTGGAACGGTAAACGGTTTATTGGCCGACTATGGGATGAAAATGCGCCAACGAATGAAGCGGCGGCGGGCTGCTCAACTCCCGCTGGTTTTGGGGATAGAGTTTAAGCATTTAACCTTGCTAAAAATGCTTTCTAGCGTTCCGCCAAGGGTGCGCCGACGTCAAAAGTCTATCGGAGGAAAGACTTAAAACTGGGTCGTTGTTAAATGAACGCGAGGAGCTACAAAGCCTGAATGGAAACTTGGGTTTTTATTACCGTTACCGCGGCATTTTTGCAGAATACCCGGTCGACGCTTCAAAAATATTTAAAAGACCGCCTCGGAACGACGGGAGCAACTTTCATACGGTTTGGCTATGGCTTGCCTTTTGCGTTCTTATTTCTGGCAATTCTTCACTACGGCGTTGGCTACCCTCTGTCCGGCCTGCACTGGACATTCGGGGGTTGGGTTGTTTTAGCAGCACTCGCACAAATTTTTGCGCAGGCACTGTTAATCCATCTTTTTAGTTATCGTAATTTCGCTGTTGGCACCGCATATTCCCGCACGGAGCCAGCTCAAGCCGCTCTTTTTGGCCTGATATTTTTGTCAGAAACCGTGTCATGGGTGGTCTTATTAGCGATAGGTATTTCAGTAGCTGGCGTTATGTTAATTTCGATTTCACGTACAGAGCTCAAACCGAGCGCTCTGGTTACTTCACTCTCTACCCGCAGCGTCGCTATTGGGCTTTGTTCCGGCACATTCTTCGGCATTGCCGCTGTTGGATACAGGGCTGCCTCTTTATCGCTGGTCGGACCAAATTTTCTCATGCAGGGTGCTATAACGCTTTGCTCAGCAATCCTTTTTCAGACGATTTTAATGATAGTTTTCATCGCGCTCCGTGATCCAAGAGAAATGCGGACTATCATTGCTGCATGGAAACCCGCGATGGCTGTTGGCTTTGTTGGCGCCTCCGCCTCTTTTGGTTGGTTCACCGCTATGACACTCGAGAAAGCGGCCGTCGTGAAGGCCGTCGCGCAAATTGAAATGATTTTTGCCTTCGCTTCGACAGTTTTAGTCTTTAAGGAGAAAATTAATGTGTTGGAGGTTGCGGGCTGCAGTGCAATCGTAATCGGAATTCTTGTCCTTCTTATTGCGTGACGCAGCCGGCGACTTGCAACCTAGTCGTCAGGGCGCTAGACAAATTGACTTGGAGGAAACATTTTAACCGTTTCTACGAAGCTTCCAGAAGGTAATTAGATGACGAAATTTGGTATTGGACAGGGAGTTCCACGCTGGGAAGACCCGCGTTTACTTCGCGGAGGTGGACGCTATTCAGATGACCTCAACCGCCCGGGACAAGCCTACGGGTATGTGCTGAGATCTCCTCATGCCAATGCAAAAATTATCGCGATTGACACATCGGCAGCGGCAGAGGCGCCAGGCGTTCTTGGCATCTGGACTGGCGAGGATTATGCGGCGTCAGGCCTTGGCAATATTCCCTGTGCCGTTCCCCGACAAAAGCCAGATGGCTCACCTATGTTTATTCCGCCCAACAGCGCTTTGCGAAGACATTCAGTAAAAATGGTTGGAGACCCAGTCTGCTGGGTTGTCGCCGAGACCGCCAAACAGGCCGAGGATGCGGCCGAGATGATTCTCGTCGACTACGAAGAGCAAAAACCGGTAACGGCCACCGGTCAGGCGCTTAACGAAGATGCTGGGACGGTATGGGACGAGGCTCCAGATAATATTTGTTTTGTATATCAATTGGGTGACAAGGGTAAAACCGACGCCGCGTTCGCCAGCGCCCATCACGTTACAAAACTCGATATCGATATTAGTCGAGTATCGGTAGCCCCAATGGAGCCGCGAGCATGCATTGGAGAATACGACGAATTCGATGAGCGCTATACGCTGCGAACTGGCACTCAAGGGCCGCATGGCGTGCGGCAGGCGATAGCTGAACCGATTTTGAAGATACCACAAAACAAACTAAGGGTAGTATCAGAGGACATGGGCGGTGCTTTTGGCATGCGTTCCGGGCCCTATCCAGAATATATCTTAGTGCTCTGGACCGCAAAACTGTTGGGCCGTCCGGTAAAGTGGACCGGCGACCGCACCGATGCGTTCCAATCTGATGATCAAGCCCGCGACAATCTCGTCACCGCCGAGTTAGCACTCGATGAAAACGGCATATTTACCGGGCTCCGCGTGACCACTATCGCTAATCTCGGCGCTTATCTAACATTGCTGGGGCCGCACTCATCCACCAATAACCTGGGGTCCCTCTCTAACACTTATAAGACACCAGCAATCTTTACACATGTAACCGGTGTTTTTACGAATACTAACTCCACGGGTCCTTATCGTGGTGCCGGGAGGCCAGAGGCGGTTTATTGCGTTGAGAGGATCATCGACACCGCAGCGCGTGAAATGGGTATTGACGCTGCCGAAATCCGCCGTCGCAACCTGATCCCGGAAATAAGCGAACCATACAGCACCGGGTTCCTCTTTACATACGACTCCGGTCAATTCGAAAAGAATATGAACGGCGCATTGGAGATGATTGAATACAACAACTTTGCAAGCCGTCGAAAAGAAGCAGAGTCCCGGGGTAAATTGCGTGGCATAGGTATCGCAAACTGCATCGAACAATCAGCGGGCGGCCCGCCTGAATGGGCTCAGATTCGGTTCGATCCATCGGGTAGTGTAACGCTGATCATGGGCACCCACAATCACGGCCAGGGGCACGAGACAATTTTTCGCCAGATGCTGGCCGACATGCTCGGACTAGAATTTGAGCAGGTGCGCCTTGCCCAGGGTGACTCGGACGTTTCAATGATGGGGACGGGAACGTTTGGATCGCGTTCGTCGGGTGTTGGCGGAGCCTCAATTCAGCTTGCAGCAAAAAAGATAGTTGAAAAGTGTAAACCTCTAGTGGCACACCATCTAGAGGTCGCGGTCCAGGATATTGAGTTTGACGACGGTACCTTTACCGTCGCTGGCACGGACAAGACTATGAGTCTGATCGATGCGGCTAAAAACGCGCACAATTTTATGACCGCGCCACCCGATTTTGAACTCGGCCTAGACGAATGGGCGGCATGGTCACCACCTGCTCCAACATTTCCTAATGGCTGTCATATTGCCGAAGTGGAAATCGATCCCGACACTGGAAGGACGGAGATCGTTAGGTACTGCATGGTCGATGACGTGGGCACCGTAATAAACCCACTATTACTCGAGGGCCAAGTTCATGGCGGCGCAGTTCAGGGTATAGGGCAAATAATGTGTGAAAACATGGTGTGGGATGAAGAATCCGGCCAAATGATTTCGGGCTCATTTATGGACTATACCATGCCTAGGGCTGACGATTGCCCAAGCTTCGAGATGGCAGAAAACATCGTACCGACCCCTACTAATCCGATGGGTATAAAGGGTGCGGGTGAAGCCGGCTGTGTGGGTGCAATGCCTGCCGTAATGAATGCCGTATGTGACGCAATGTCAACACGCGGCGTGAGAACGTTTGACATGCCAGCCTCACCGAATCGCATATGGCAAGCACTTAACAGCGGTTTAACTGAAGCCGCAGAATAATAAAGGACCGACTAACCCATGGAATTCGAAAACAGTTTTGAGGTACCACTTCCGCCCGAAGATGCATGGAAAACACTTCTGGACATTGAGCGAATAGCACCTTGCATGCCTGGCGCGGAGTTAACCGAAATAGTCGATGACAAAACATTTAAGGGCAAGGTATCAGTGCGTCTGGGTCCTGTAGCACTTACATTCCAAGGCACGGCTTCGTTTGAGGACATCGATGAGGGCGCCCAAAAGGCGACCGTCAAAGCGCAAGGTGCCGACGCGAAGGGCCGCGGTGGGGCGAACGCGAATGTAAATTTTCATCTTGAACCATGTGCCGCCGGATCAGAGGTTAAAATCCACACCGACCTGCAGCTCTCAGGATCTGTGGCGCAATATGGGCGCGGTGCAGGAATGATCCAAGATCTTGCGAGCCAAATTATAGGCCAATTCGCCAAAAATTTATTAAAACAGATTGAAACAAGCCCGAAGGCTGCAAATGGTGATCCTCCAACCGGAGCAAAGACGTCGCCAGCAGATTTGGACGGTGGTGAGCCGGCTCCAGCGCCACACCAGCCGGCAGCACCGGCTCAGGTGGGGGGCATGGCGTTCAAAGTTTTATGGAACCAAATCGTAAGATCCATCAAAGGTTTGTTCGGTATTAAGGATTAATTCAAGTGTTCAATTAAAGAAACCTGCGGGCTCTTGCCGAACGGTATTAGGTTGGGCAGATGTTGGGCCGGCTTGGTGGTGGACCATTTTCCAAACCCGGCCCTCACGAATGAACACATTGGTTGCCACTAGATAATTTCCAGCAATTTCCTCGAAACAAATTACGTATGCGGTATCACCGTAAACATGTGCTCGAGCATCATGGCACACTATTGCTGGAGAATCAGGATTACGGATTATTGCCATCCAGCTGGACACCACGTCTTCACGACCAAACAGTGGACCCCATCCGGGATGAAGACAGGCTATTTGTTCTGAAAAGGACCACACATCATCCATTGCCTTTTCATCGCGATCAGCGAAAGCCCTATAAAAAGCCTCGTTGGCAAATAAAACTGCATCAGTGTCAGACATGGGACAATTCTAACGTACCCTTCACCGTTAGTGGTAAAAATACAGGATTTTATCTTTCTTGTTTTAAAGAAATTATGGATCCCGTTTCGCCGCTACAAATATCACTATTAAAACCCCCTGCCGATATTATCGTCATAAAACTCGAAGACACCCGAAGCAACGTTAGGGGAAAAGGCCCAGTGACGAGGATAAGTAATTACCATATTTTTTAAGAGAAGAATTTATTAAAGCGCTAGCAGTCTATGAAGAAATTTGAGGCGTTTTGCGCTCAAAATGTTTTCTTCACCCGACGAAACTGCTAATTCGAGGAACAATACTGGTTGACGTTGCAAGTCATCTCCAGAGTGGCCAAATCTAGCGAAGCCGCACACCATCATTCGCACCATCAAGGAAGATATTTGGCTTAAGGAACATAGAAAGAACTAACGCGCCATCAGTTGTCCAAGCATCGTGCCTGCTGCCGGCTGGGCGCCATACATAGTTTCCCGCGGTCACCGTACCCTCGTCGTCTGTCAAAGAACCTTCGAGAACAAATGTCTGTTCTAGCGCCACGTGTTCATGAAATGTCAGTCTTGATCCTGGTTCCCATTTAAATAGCGCTGTCATCATGCCAGTTTCTTCGTCCTCCATTAGAACCTTCATTTCTATGCCTTCGCACGGCGTCGGTTTCCATGGGATATCGTCAACAGCAACGAAGCGCGACGCGAGATCCGCTAAATCATCATGGCCGCTAAATAAAGGCGTAACAACAGCCATAGAACACTCCTACATCAGTTTTGGGGTTAGAGTTTGCATTTTGCGTCAACCATTCGTCAATAACTGGTTCGTGTTGGTGCCCAAATGGAGACAAACTGCGGAAGCAAAACGCGTCCCTCGATCAAACATCACTACTCCTAATTTTGGACCCAGACTGAAAGCTTAACCTTTGGATGTTTAGTCATGTCGACATAGATCGCTCGAATTAAGCAGCGACATCAAATGCAGCGCAAGGCTTCTCTCCAGCGACCGTTGTACGTCTCAGCACCCGTGCCATCGACGGATCAAACCATGTGCGCGCGTGGAGCGTGCATAGATTATCCCAAATTACGAGATCCCCCGGCGCCCAGACATGTTCGTAGGAATATTTTGGGTCCTCAAGCGTCTCAAATAGTTCTTCGAGGATCGCGTCGCTTTCCGCGCGGTCGATTCCAACAATATGGTCTGTCATCAATCGGTTAACATACAACACTTCACGCTTGGTTTCTGGGTGGCGAATCACGACAGGATGTTCGTAATGTGGTGCATTAGGGGCACTCTCTTTGGTTTTAATAGTCGGATTTGCATCATAATCGTATACGTTATGGGCTTTGAGACCCTTCAGACGCTCCTTCATGTCATCACTTAATGACTCATAGGCTCGGTACGCATTCGCAAACTTTGTGTTTCCGCCTTCAACTGGCACCTCAAGCGCGTACAAAATTGTCGCACGGGACGGTGTTTCATAGTAACACTGATCAGTGTGGAATTGCATTTCACCTTCGGGCAACACACCATCCATCCCGTCAACTCTTTTATTCGCCACATACATAAAATTTTGTGGTCCATCCTCGACGATTTTCACGGTGCGCACTTCCTGACGGGGACCAAACCACTCGGTAAAGGCAATTTGATCTTCGCCGGACACATCCTGCCCCGGAATGACGACCACAAAATGGTTCAGCCAGGCTTGGCGAATTTCTCTCATCACCCTATCCTCAAGACCACTGCTAAGGTCTATCCCCGTAAGACGCGCCCCGATCGCACTCGATAAATGTTCAACCGAAATCGCCAATTACACACCCCCCCAACTGCTATTACCTTTATACGCTTACGCACAATAGATCGGGTATTTTCGGCTGGCAAACTACTTCATGAATGCCACCCGGCGCCGTGAGGTTCCGCAAAATCAGGGCGTCTCTACTTTGGTACCAGGCTTGATACCTCTGCGCCCGTGCACGTATTACCAGTAGCGAGATCCTGCCAGCGGCTCGACTTTGGGATAATTGTGTCCGGAACCGCCAAAACTTTAGAATAATCAGTCACGTGCAGGCCCAGGGGATCTTGGCCATTTTCGTTCATCGCTACCGAATCTAGCAGACGACGGCGAAGACGAATTACTGCTTCATCGCTCGGCACAAGGTACTCTTGTGTGCGGTCGACTATCGGGGTCATAGACATGGCGATTACTGAATCTTCCTGTTCTATCCCCGCGAAACCCGACCAGTTACGATCCATGTTGTCTCTATCTTGGCCGAGCCGATCATCCCAGCTGGCCTTAAAATCGCAGCTTTCATATGTCCAGAACCTCGCGTCAGAGAGCCCCATCGTATCGATGATCATCTCTCGGTCCACTTTATTCGTTCCGTGAAATATTAAATAAGTCGCTGTCAGTTTGTCAGTCATTGGAACTTCAAAAACGTAAAATTGGAACGCTTGTGCGGGGATAATTCGCCCGGTCGGGAACATGACAGGCGTTATTCGTACACTCCATACCGGTTCCATATTTTCGTCCTGACCTGCATCTCGCAATGCAGCGTAATGAAAACCGAAAGGGGTATCCTCTATTCCAAGCTCCGGCGTCTCTTCAAACACGGTAGAGGTCATATACATACCGGCTTTACTCGTTTCACCGCCGTACTCAGTAAACCCTGTCCCCCACCCTTTTCCAGCATCTTGGTCTGTGCGGCCATCGACAAACGCCGAGCCCTTCCATCCAGGGTTCATCATGTTCATGTGGAGAATACCAACGTGAGCAGAGTCGACGCCACCTTCATAAAGCTGCAGGTAGTTCACGGGGTTATTGATCCGCAACACAACATAATTTTCAAGCGGCGCGTTGAACCAGCCATATCTCTGGAATGGAGGTTGCTGCTTTGGGTCGCCGATATAGGTCCAAACTATGCCGCCAGCCTCTACCGCTGGATAAGCCGGTTGTTTAATTTTGTTACGCACATTCGAAGACCGATGGTTCGGAGTTTCTGTAATCGTACCATCACATTTGAACTTCCAGCCATGGAGCAGGCACCGAAGGCCACCCTCTTCATTTCGTCCAAGTGCTAGCGATACACGCCGGCGAACGCAAAACTCGTCTAGCACGCCTATGTTGCCGTCGGTATCTCGAAAAACCACCAAGTTTTCGCCAAGTAGCTGGGTACGTAACGGAGCACAATCCGGCTCAGCCACCTGATGCACCGATGCTACTGGTAGCCAAAATCGTCGCATCATCCGCCCCATCGGAGTATGACGTCCAGTGGCGATCAACGTTTGGTTTTCTTCCGCGGTCAGCATGAGGCCTTGTCCTTCCAGCGGTACATACTTGCGAATTCTGTCGCATAACTTGTCGCTCGACAAGTGAGTGAGCATAATTCAGATACAGGCAGCACGACTTGGGCTTTGATTGTAGATTTCTGAAGTCAAGCTTGCCTAATTCGCTGCGATATCAGGATTGTCGAAAGCCGTTATCGGTGGTGGCCGGTCTTTGTACGGCTCAACATCAACGAGCGTCGTCTGCGCTACACAGCTTTGAGCCAAACGGGACGAGCCCTTGTCAAGGGTCAATACATTTGGATTTCCATGTTTTTCGAGGCTGCCAATGTCAGCGGCATCCATCGGATCAAGCCACGCGCCGGTCGACAATCGCAATACGCCTCTACGCACGCGTTCAGTCACCTCGGCGCCCGCCAAACATGCGCCGCGATCATTAAACAAACGCACGACATCCCCATGGGAAATCCCTCGCGCCGCAGCGTCGTCTGGGTGGATAGATACAGGTTCGCGGCCGCCGACTTTGGTGTTCTGGCTGGGCTCACAAAAATCAAGTTGGCTATGCATTCGCCGCAAGGGCTGATTAGAGACTAAATGTAAAGGGTGCTTATTAGCCTTTTTCGACCCCAACCATTCCGCAGGCTCAAACCAGGCGGGGTGGCCACAACAGTCATCGTATCCGAACCCGTCAATGGTCTCAGAAAAGATCTCTATTTTTCCCGACGGTGTTTTTAGGGGCATCCTCTCGGGGTCCGCCCGGAACTGCTCAAACAAAATCGACGACTCCTCAGGTGTCTGAAATTCCCAGAAACCGCGCTCCCAGAAATGATCGAATTCGGGCATTTCGATTTCATGTTTTCTAGCGGACTTCTGCGCATTATTATACATATGCCGAAGCCAAGACATTTCGTCTCTTCCTTCGGTGAAAGTCTCCACGACACCTAAACGTTCAGCGAGGCCGGTAAAAATATCATAATCGCTGCGCGCTTCGCCAACCGGCGGAACTGCCTGATGCATTGCAACAAAGAAACGATCACGCAAACCACTGCAAATATCATTGCGTTCAAGCGTCGTCGTAACCGGCAGCACAACGTCTGCTCGCCGTGCCGCCGGCGTCCACCACGGTTCATTGACTATGATGGTTTCTGGCTTCTGCCAAGCTCTGAGAAAACGGTTGAGATCCTGGTGCTTATGAAAAGGGTTGCCACCGGCCCAATAGATCATCCTGATGTCCGGATAAGTAAGCCGTTCACCGTTAAAGTCGTACTCATCTCCTGGGCTTAGCAACATGTCGACAACGCGCGCCACAGGGATATAAGTGCTTACGGCGTTGCCCCCCTTCGGAAGACCGAAATTCGGCATCTTAGATGCCTGCTGGCCAATGGTAGCGTTCGAACCGTAACCGATACCCACGCCGCCGCCTGGCAATCCGATTTGACCAACCATCGCGGCAAGTGTAATTGCCATCCAGCAGGCTTGTTCACCATGATCGCAGCGTTGCACTGACCAACTTACGGTAATCATCGTCCGCGCTTTTGCGATGCGTCGAGCCAGCGCGCGCAGGCGATCCGCATTGATCCCGCTTATACCTGACGCCCAGTCGGCGTCTTTCGGAATACCGTCTGTTTTTCCTAGCAGGTATGGCTCAAAGCGTTCGTAGCCAACGCAGTAACGTTCCAGAAATGCTCGATCATGCAGCCCCTCCACCGCTAAGGTATGGGCAAGCCCAAGCATTAGAGCAACATCCGTATTAGGTCGTGGCGCGAGCCAATCGACATTTACTTCATCGATAAAGTCATCCCGTACGGGACTTATCTGGACCAACTTAATGCCCGACCGGTGTGCACTGCGGACGAAGTCCTGCGTTTCATGCCGCCCGATACCGTCTTTCGAAACCTGGCTATTCTTTGGTGATATACCGCCAAACGCCACTATCAGTTCAGTATTTTTTATAATATTGGGCCAGCTGGTTGGACGCATTACTGGTTCCATTCCGCCAGTTACACGCGGCACGATCACCGACGCAGATCCAAACGAATAATTCGTGACTTGATCAACAAATCCGCCAATGTCATTAAAAAATCTTTTTAGCTGGGTAGTGGCGGAGTGGAACGTTCCGGCGCTCGCCCAACCTGAAGAGGCAAAAATCGCCTCATTTCCATATTCGGTGCGGATGCGATCGATTTCTGCTCCAACTAAGTCCAGCGCTGTATCCCATGAAACAGCGACGAATGGGTCGACCCCGCGCTTCGCGGTGTCGCTCCGATGTCCGTTTTCAAGCCAGCCTTTCCGAATCATCGGTCGAAGCACACGGCATCGCGCATGAACTACACCCGGCATAGCCTCAATCATAGGGGATGGCTCAGGGTCATCCTCAAAGGGCTGAACCCCGACCACGCGGCCATTGGACGACAAGACGCGATAAGTTCCCCAGTGAGAAGCTGTAATCGTGCTTTCGGGTGGTGAGGTCATAGAAAATTCTCCAAATGATTTGGGATGTGGACACTAATTCAAATTATCGAGTATGCCCCCTCAAGCAAAGGCCAATAAGCTGCGAGAAATGTTTTGTATTAAATGAAGCTCGAATTGGCTATCGTAGATACTACGCGTGGTATCCATTAAGTTGGTCAAACCTAATAACAAACCGGGTTGGTAAGAAGCGCCATTAATAATGATGCACCTCAAATTTATGTTACTTATTTCCGTAATGTGTCTTTAAAAGCTCCAAACTAGCCAAAATCGACGGTAACTCCTTGCATTGGCCTAACGAGGATCGTAAACCCGGTGAATTGATCTGGCGTGAGCCGATAAACACTTCACTTAGACCCAGTTGTCGCTGCAATCAATTAGGAGAGCAAAAATGAATTACAATTTAAAATTGCTGGCACTGACCACACTTTTCATTACGATCGCGGCAAACTCTGCACATGCCCATGCTATCGACGGAGCCGAAGCGGGGCTTCTTCACTTAGTTTCAAACATGGATCACATGTTGGTTCTGCTAATGACAGTTTTTCTCGGAAGCATCGCGATCGTTAAGGGTCGAAAAATTTGCCGAGTGTTGCGCGCCAGTGAGGACTGATACGAAAAGGTCGAGATCGGCGGAACAGGTTTAGAATGAAATCTCCCAGTAACTCACCCACCCCACCTATCCAATATCTTTTTTATGGAGCGAAATGCTCCCGATTTAGCATAGATGCGACGTCACAACCAAAAAAAAGCCCCAAGAAAGCAAGCCTTTTCCGGAGGTCTGTTCTCTAGCGACGATGTTCAAATGCGTTAAAGTAATCAGCAAAATAATTCTGTTACAATCGCTGAGACGATAATGGCGCGCCCGGGAGGATTCGAACCCCCAACCTCCTGATCCGTAGTCAGGCACTCTATCCAATTGAGCTACGGGCGCTCGCCATCGCCTCGCCATGGCGGTGCCGGACACTACTCAAGCCCCGGGGGTGAGGCAAGGAATAAAACGCCCTTTGTCCGTTGGTCCAAAATAACTTGTTCGGATTCATGGTATTGATTACTATTGCAGGCAGTCGAGCCTTGTGCGAAACCCTGGCGGTGCGGAGTTTTTACAGTCCATTGGGTGACGACCTGTCCTGTCAACCCGGCGATAACGATGTATTGTCGCTCGGGTAGGCCGGAGTGGACGTGAAAAACCGCTGTGATACTGTGCTTCAGTGTCAGCCGCTTGGTGGCGCAGAGATGGGTGAAACAGAGGCCGGGGTTTTTGGGTTCGATGCGTAAATTTCATCTGATGACCGTCTTCGTCGCGAGTGGATTTGCTCTGTCCGCGTGTTCGTTTTCCACCGACGCGCTGTGGCCGGCCCTATCCGGTGAATCATCGAAAGCCAA
>CAJWSW010000060.1 GCA_913046035.1 uncultured Alphaproteobacteria bacterium
GAACAGGCCCCATCACCCTTACATCTTTTTGCATTGGTTCAGGCAATCCCCGCTCGAGGGGTCCCACAAGAGTAAGATTTGCATCAGCCTTTAAGCCGGAGAAGGCCGATAGTAGCTCCGGTATACCTTTACGCAAACCAACTTGGCCAACAAATAAAATGTTAGCATATGGCCTTACAAACTTCGGTACCGAACTAGGTATGAATTTCTTAAGGTCGACACCGTATGGATTTACAAAAATCTTTTTGCGAGGAATGCCATGGGCTGCAAATGTTTTTGCGGCATAACTTGAGGGAA
This sequence comes from uncultured Alphaproteobacteria bacterium, assembly GCA_913046035.1. Taxonomy (GTDB): domain Bacteria; phylum Pseudomonadota; class Alphaproteobacteria; order MPNO01; family UBA830; genus UBA830. Next base: position 298 of record CAJWSW010000060.1, read on the forward strand.
CAGCAATCAAGTCAGCCTTGTCATACTCAGCTAATTCTCTTTCGATCGTGCGGGCAGACGTGCCCTTGAACGATCGGTTATTTTTGGCGTGAAGTTTTGACAATATGCTCGTTTGGTGAAGGATGTGGCTAGAACCCCGCTCTATTACAACGCGGGCTCCTATGTCGTGGGCTGGGCAAATCGCTTCAAGTGTTGCACTGCTCCAACCTACCAACAAGTTACAATCCGGAAGGTTTCGGGCTGCAAATGCACCAAACGCTGCAGAAATTTGGCCGTCGACATCGCCACAGATATTGCCAAGGCGCTGGCAAATTCGCCTTTGCAACTCCAGTGTTGGCGCAGTTGCTAAGGTTTTAACCATACCAACGTGTTTTCGAACGATGAAATTAGGATAGGTTGTCAAAAGGCCGGCGAGGGTATCTCTGGCATTTAATTCACGTGCCAGATCAAAACCATGAAACCTACCGTGCACTGAGACCGCAATTTTCATTACTTCTCACTTGCCATTAAAGAACATTTGGACGTCGAATACCTTGCATGGAGCGCGCGCATGAGAACATTCATTGGGCTTTGAACGATTGAGTGCAAGTACGCAGATGGAGTGAAAAGTGCCGAGCAAATAGAATTTTGAAAGACGCCCCATACAGAAATCATCCAATGGGTCTCCGCCGCCATTAATGAGGCTTACTATTGTAGCACAATATAAAAACGCCGTAGGCACGTACGCAGGTATTTATTTTTATTTTGGCTGAATACCCTAATTTTGCTGTTGCGATTGTAGTGTGGCGCAGAAATAAGATTTTTAGTGCTGCTTTTGCTCGTGTGACAATTGAGTGTAAATGCCGTTTTAAGGAAACGTAGTCCAGAATGCGTGTAAAAACAGTCGTCAATACAGATCACAGACATGATTCGATAGGCACTTCTCGGATAGATTAGAAGGCGTTCGTAATGTATCGGTTTTTCAGATTTAAAAGAGTGTTATCCCTGTAAAAATTTTTTCTTAAACCGGCTTTTGAGCATATTGAAAAATTCTTTCGTCTGAGAATCTCTAGCCCTTTATCAAAGTGCGAAGAAAATGTGAATGTTGACGTCTGACGGTTTCGTGGCGCTTTTTCGAAAATAAAATGGTGAAGCTGCGGCGAAAATGATGCCTGCTAAAATTCATGGGTTGAAGCAGATCGAACTGAGGTTTAATCAAGTTATTATGGCGAATGCAATTTTTATAGATGGTGAAGAGGGTACAACTGGATTGCAGATCCGCGAAAAGTTAGAAAATCGCGGAGAGCTGGAGTTGATCCATCTTCCAAAAAACGTGAGAAAAAATTGGGAAAGTCGTCGCGAAGCGCTTAACGATGCTGATGTAGCGATCCTTTGTCTTCCGGACGAGGCAGCACGTGAAGCGGTCTCAATGATCGATTGTGATACCACGCGGATAATCGATGCTTCTACTGCACATCGGGTATCCGATGATTGGACCTACGGATTTCCTGAAATGATACCTGGGCAAGTCAATGAGGTCCGAAGCGCAAAGAGAGTGGCTAATCCTGGCTGCTACCCAACAGGTGCTATCGCCCTAATCCGCCCTCTAGTCGATACGGGGATCGTACCGGCAAACTTTCCGATTACGATTAATGCCGTTTCTGGATACTCCGGAGGGGGCAAATCGCTAATAGAGCGAATGGAGAGTGCTATGTCCCAAAACGCAATAAAAAGTGCCTGGTTTGGGTATGGTTTGGACTTGTCGCACAAGCATGTACCAGAAATGCAGAAATTCTCGGCCCTTGAACACCCCCCGCTCTTTAGCCCCAGTGTTGGTCGGTTTAGACAAGGTATGATTGTACAGGTGCCCTTGCAGCTATGTAACTTGCCATCTCTTAGTACCGCCGCACAAATAAGGGAAACTCTGAGGGCTTGGTATGAAGGGTGCACTTTTGTGTCGGTTGCAAACGAAACGGAGACTGCGGATAGGATAGTGTTGCTCGACGCAGAGGAACTGAGTGATACCAACAGGCTGAGGCTATTTGTATTTTCGAATGAAGAGGCAAAACAAGTTCTTTTAGTATCCCAGCTAGATAATTTAGGAAAGGGAGCATCCGGGCAGGCGATACAATGTCTAAACCTTATGCTGGGCCTCGACGAGGCAGCCGGGCTTGATTGATCCTTTTATTAAAAAGAACGCGTAAGTGACCCAACGCAAAGGTAATATACTGCCGTACAATGGTAAGTGGCCGAAGATTTCGGATGATGTGTTTATCGCGCCGGGTGCTATCGTAATAGGGGACGTTGAGATTGGCGCTGGGTCATCGGTTTGGTTTAACACCGTGATACGCGGCGACGAAAACCCAGTCCGCATCGGAGAGAGGGTAAATATCCAAGATGGATCCGTCATCCATGTCCATTCAAAACTGCAGGGTACTTATATTGGTAGCGATATTACGATCGGGCACATGGCATTGCTCCACGCGTGTAGCATACAGGACAATGCATTCGTTGGTATGGGTTCTATTGTTCTCGATCAATGCACTATCGAAACCCACGGCATGCTTGCGGGTGGTGCAATGCTTACACCCGGCAAGACAGTAAAGGCTGGAGAACTGTGGGGTGGTCGCCCAGCTTCGCTTATGCGTGAGTTGTCGGCGGATGAGATTGCTGGGTTCGGAATATCAACTGAGACCTATGCCCATCGTGCGCAGGAATATCGTGCAGAGCTTAAGGACCTGCCGTATGGGCCTACGGCAGCGGATTAGTGGATCCGCTTTTAATAAATCACTAATTTTTCGGACATTTAAACTTTTATATCTTGGGCAAGAAATGGAGGGCAATGTTGGACCATATCGGCCGCTTACTGTTGATGAACTTGCTCGGCATGGCGCGATTATCATGCTGTCAAATAAGCGTATGGGCTTTAGCCATAGTTCCCAAGGTACTAAAATGCACAAATTCGCATTAACAGCCCTTCATAACGCGCTTTCTCGCGCGGTGATGCTTTAGGCGGCCCGCACCATTACGTAGGAGCCTGGCGCGTCTTCAATGGTTTTAAGCGGACCATCGCCAGGGCTTCGTGGCGCTACGTCGCCGTAAGCGTATTTTTTTACCCAATTATCCCAATGTCCCCACCAGGATCCCGGATGTTCTTCCGCTGTGGTAAACCAATCCTCTGGCGTCTCGGGGTTGTTGGTGTTGGTGTAGTAGGAATAACGATTGGAGACAGGTGGGTTGATGACCCCAGCTATATGCCCCGAAGAGGCGAGAACAAAAGTATTGTCGCCGGCGTACAGTTGCGTAGCTTTATAGGTCGATTCCCAAGGGGCAATATGATCCTCCTTGGCTGACAGAATGTAGACAGGGATATTAATCTTGCGCAAATCAATCTTAACGCCTGCCAGCTCTAATTCGCCTGGCTTCGCGAGTGAGTTGCACTGGTACATCATACGTAGGTAGTAGAGATGCATCGCCGCGGGCATGCGGGTGGAATCAGCATTCCAGAATAGGAGGTCAAATGGAAAAGGTTCCTTTCCAAGTAGGTAATTGTTGATAACAAACGACCAGATCAAGTCGTTAGCCCGCAACATTGAGAAGGTTGTTGCCATTTCTGAGCCTTCAAGGTAGCCACGCTCAGTCATTTTTTTCTCAAGGCCAGCAATTTGTTTGTCGTCGATAAAGACGCCAAGATCCCCCGGTTTTTCAAAGTCTACTAGCGTGGTAAGGAACGTTGCGCTGGTAATCCGGCGGTCGCCCTCTTGTGCCATATGGGCCAAAGCGGCAGCTGTTATCGTGCCGCCAATGCAATATCCGATGATATTAATACGATCCGTAGAGGCCGCACTACAGGCTGCCCCAACAGCTGCAATTGGGCCTTCAAGCATATAATCCTCAAAGGTTTTATGGGCTAATTTTTCGTCGGGGTTTACCCAAGAGATGACGAATACCGTGTGCCCCTGTTCGACCGCCCATTTAACAAAAGAGTTTTTCTCTCTAAGGTCGAGAATATAATATTTGTTGATCCAAGGTGGTACGATTAGGAGAGGCGTTTTCCTCACTACTGAGGTAGTAGGGTTGAATTGTAGGAGCTGCAAAAGGTCATTTTGAAACACCACCTTACCTGGGGTCGCGGCGACAGTTTTCCCAATTACGAAGGCCTCAGGCTCGACATGTTTTATTGCTAGCTTGCCATTTCCTCTCTCCAGATCGTCTAGAAAGTTCGATAACCCACGTACAATGTTTTGACCATTGCTAGCAATGGTTTCCTGTATGACCTCTGGGTTGGTAAACGCAAAGTTTGTGGGTGCCATTGCATCCACGAATTGACGAGTATAGAACTCCGCCCGTTGGGCGGTAATAGGGTCCATACCCTTCATTTCTTTTACTGTTTTAATCATCCATCTAGATGTAAGTAGATAGGACTGCTTGATACCATCAAAGATCGGATTTTCTTGCCAAGCGGGATGAGAGAACCGTCGGTCATCGACTTCTGGTTCGGCTAATACCTCGACCTCATTTCCAATTATCCGGTGAGCAGTTTGCTGCCATAAGTTGATGTAATCCCTCCAGAGATCTTCCTGGGCTTTTCCAAATTCTGCAGGGTGTGTCGTTAAAACTTCTGCGACTTTGGCAAAGGCAAAGCCAATGTTGAGGGGGTCATTCTCTATTTCTTGTACTTTAAATTGCTGGTCCAAGAAGGCCTTAAAAAGGCGGTGGCTCTGTTCAGCGATTTTGGTAATTGTCGTGCTTAAGTCAGCGCTGGTTGGGCGGGATATGTCTTCGGTATCGGATGCCATCCTGGTATCCTTTATTCTAATCCGTATTATGGGCTATAATTGCTAAAATCGATTAAAATCGGGTGCGCTGTGAACTATAAATATACGCCTCGAAATTTTAGTGATACTCGCTTTTGTTGCAACGCACAATCAAAACTACTGAAACGTATTGCGTCCAACAAAATAATAAACTGTTTTATAACCAGGGGTATGCGCATGATGAACATTTGTTTGAACCGAAAACATGAGTTGCGAAAGAAGTATAATTTCGCAACTGCGGGAAAAGTGTTTATTGCTTCAGCGCTTTTGGCGGGTTGTTCATCGATGCCAGATTGGGCGAATCCGGTCGAGTGGTACAACAGCGCCTCACAAGCTATCGTGGGCGATGAAAAGCCTAAGACGAAATCGTCGAAAGCGTCAGTAAAGAGGGGGGCACCAAGTAAAGGTTTTCCGAACCTGGGCTCCGTGCCGCCACGACCTACTTACGCGGAAAAAGCAAACCAGCAAGCCCTTATTAAGCGGCTAGAAGCCGATCGTTTGGGTCTAAAAAATTCCGAAAAAAATTTAAATAAACAGCCGTCGGCGGATATTGCGAGACCCGCGCCACCTCCCGTTTCAACGGTGTCTTCCGTAAAAAATTCAGCACAGGGCAATCAGGTTGTTCCTTCAGTGAAGCGTGCTCCCTTGGCGCTGCCCGCACCGGTATTGCAATCCCAGCCGCTGGCTGCAAAGTCGGCACCGGTAGGTACCTCTCAGCTGGAGCCGATTCCAAAGACGAGTCTATCCGAATTTCTAACACCTTTTGCGTCAACGGGTAGTGCTAAGCCGTTAGATGCCTCTATTCGTTCACTCATTAGGCGTCCAATGCCAAGTACAAGGTCCGTTAGTAGGGTAGGCAACCCAACATTTGGGCCACCGCCGGCTGATATCGCCAAATACCTGGGTGCCGGAATGCCGCCGGAAACAGCAGGTGGTATACCGGGTTCAGTATCCCGTCCAATTGCCGGCGCTCGGCCTGCTATGCGTGAGGGGATTGGAAAGCCTGTTGGCATTTTTCATTTCAAAGCAGGATCCGCAAACCTCTCTAATCGCGAGCGTTTAAAGATGCGGCAGCTCGTTAAGGCTTATCGTCAGCGCGGGGGCGAAATCAGAGTAGAGGGTCACTCTAGTAGTCGGACCCGAGATATGGATTTAGTCCGACACCATTTGGTTAATTTCAATGTTTCGCTGAACCGGGGCAATACCGTTGCACTAGAGCTGATCAATAATGGCGTGCCGAAAGAGTCGGTCTTTGTAGTCGCCTTATCAGATTCGCGGCCTATATACGAGGAGGTCATGCCATCTGGAGACGCCGGCAACCAAAGGGTTGAAGTTTATTTTGTCAATTAGAGGAAATTAATGAAAACACGGAGACCGCGTTGGACCAGACCTTTCATCGTATAAAGCGTCTGCCGCCATACGTTTTTGCAGAAGTAAATGCTATGAAAGCTGAGGCGCGTGCAGCTGGTGAGGATGTCATTGATTTTGGTATGGGCAATCCGGACTCAGCGACCCCTCAGCACGTGGTAGATAAGCTGGTCGAAACTGTGGCTAACCCGCGCACGCACCGCTACTCGGCGTCGCGCGGTATTCCGGGCCTCCGACTCGCCAACGCCGCCTATTATGAACGGAGATTTGGCGTTAAAATTGATCCGGAAACGGAGACGATTGTAACTCTTGGTTCGAAAGAGGGGTTTGCTAACCTTGCTCAGGCAATTTCTGCGCCTGGTGACGTAATTGTTGTCCCTAATCCTAGTTATCCAATTCATGCTTACGGTTTCATAATCGCAGGTGCGGCGCTTCGGCATGTTCCTGTGGGACCGAATGTGAATTTTATAGCCGAGCTTGAACGGGCTGTTCGGTACAGTGTGCCGCCGCCGCTGGCACTCGTGCTTAATTTTCCAGCTAACCCCACAGCTATGGTTGTGGATCTTGATTTTTACGATCGTGTCGTCTCGTTTTGCAAAAAACACGGCATAATTATCATCTCTGACATCGCTTATTCAGAGATTTATTTCGATGGTAATCCTCCTCCCTCTATCCTTCAAATACCAGATGCGCGAGAAATTGCGGTGGAATTCACTTCGTTGAGTAAAACCTATTCAATGCCTGGTTGGCGCATTGGCTTTGCAACGGGGAATGCGAAAATCATATCTGCTCTAGCGCGCATAAAGTCCTACCTCGACTACGGTGCCTTTACTCCAGTTCAGGTTGCCGCCACCGCAGCTCTGAATGGTCCGCAGGATTGTGTTGATGAAGTGAGAAATATTTATGAGCGTCGACGGGATGTGTTGGTGGAAGCTTTTGGGCAAGCCGGTTGGGATCTCCCGGCTCCCCCCGCGACTATGTTTGCGTGGGCACCAATTCCCACGCAGTTTGCTAATCTTGGTTCGCTGCGGTTTTCAAAGCTTCTCCTCTCTGAGGCACAGGTCGCAGTATCTCCTGGATTAGGTTTTGGCGAGTATGGAGATGGATTTGTGCGAATTGCATTAGTTGAGAACCGGCAGCGGATACGCCAGGCGGCGCGTAATCTAAAACAATTTTTTTCCAATGCCGATGCGATACTCGAAAACAAGGCACATTGTGTGGCGGAAACTTAGTGGCGCCCTTGCGTGTAGCAATAGCAGGGCTTGGAACGGTAGGTGCGGCCGTCGCGGATATCATTTTATCGCGCAATACCCTAATAAATGCTCGTTGTGGCCGTGAAATACTTATTTCTGCTGTCTCCGCTCGGGATCGCCACAGGGATCGTGGGGTAGATCTAACTGGAATCGATTGGTTCGAGGATGCAGCTGAAATGGCCATGCAAGCCGATGCAGAAGTTGTCCTAGAACTTATCGGTGGCGAGGAGGGAATTGCGAAGACAGTTTGTGAAAATGCCATTTCTTCGGGTCGGCATGTTGTTACTGCTAACAAAGCGTTGCTTGCGATGCATGGAACAGCCTTAGCAAAGGCGGCAGAAAACGCGTCTGTCGGACTGCTTTACGAAGCGTCTGTTGCTGGCGGTATCCCTGTAATTAAATCTTTAAGAGAAGGCTTCGCTGGAAATAAAATTTCAAGCGTTCATGGAATACTGAACGGAACCTGCAATTACATACTTACGACCATGCGTGAAACAGGTCGGGAATTTGATGACGTGCTCACGGAAGCGCAGGACCTCGGGTATGCTGAAGCCGATCCCTCAGTCGACGTCGATGGGATAGATGCTGCACATAAACTTGCGTTGCTGGCTAGCGTGGCATTTGGTGCCGAAGTCAATTTTCACGCGGTTCATGTTGAGGGTATCCAATTTATAAGCGCTGATGATATCGCTTTCGCCTCGGAGTTAGGATACAGGATAAAATTATTAGGAATCGCTAATCAAACAGAACTTGGAGTTGAGCAGCGGGTTCACCCTGCGATGGTGCCGATCGATTCCCCACTTGCTCACGTTGAAGGTGTTTTTAACGCGGTAGTTGTTGAAGCCGATGCTATCGGGACAAGCGTGCTTCAAGGAAAGGGCGCTGGCGCAAAACCGACAGCTTCTGCCGTTGTTTCAGACCTCATTGATATCGCTCGGAACACAGTCCTGCCAACTTTTTCAGTGCCCCTGTCAGAGCTTTCACAACCAAAAACGGTATCACTCGATAATCGGCAGGGTCCGTATTACCTGCGATTGATGGTATTAGACCGTCCAGGCGTTATTGCAGATGTCTCTGCAGCACTCAAGGAAGAGGGGGTCTCTGTAGAGGTCTTGTTGCAGAGAGGGCGTTCTGAGGAGGGGTCGGTACCGGTAGTCCTAAAGTTGCATGAAACCGTTGAGGCTAATGTGCGGCGTGCGGTGGAGCAAATTGCACAACTTGATTCGGTGGTTGAGAGGCCCTGCATGATAAGAATTGAAGAACTTTAAAAGTCTGCCGGAAAATATATACCAAAAAGGAGAGACGGATGGCTGAAACGGGCAAGATGGACCGGAATTTGGCGCTAGAGGTTGTGCGCGTGACGGAGGCGGCGGCGCTGGCGGCATCGCTGCAGATGGGGCGCGGCGATGAACGAATGGCAGATCAAGTAGCAGTAGATGCAATGCGTAACGCGTTAAATAGTCTTGATATTGCAGGAACTGTTGTAATTGGCGAGGGTGAACGGGACGAAGCGCCAATGCTTTTTATCGGGGAGGAGGTCGGGACGGGGAATGGGCCAAAGATTGACATTGCGCTCGACCCACTGGAAGGCACGACCATAACAGCGAAGGGGTTGACCAATAGTCTGGCGGTCATCGCGATGGCGGAGCATGATGGATTTCTTAATTCTCCCGACGTTTATATGGACAAGATCGCGGTTGGGGGCGGCCTTCCTGACGGTGTGGTCGACATCGATAACGCGCCTAAGGATAACTTAGAAAGTCTTGCTAATGCCAAGGGGGTCGAGGTTGAGGATATTGTCGCTTGTATTTTGGATCGCCCTCGGCACGAGGAATTAATCAATAAAGTGCGGGAAGCTGGCGCTCGTATAATGCTAATCATGGATGGTGATGTTTCCGGCGTAATGGCTACCTCGGAAGAAAACAGCGGCGTTGATATATATCTGGGCAGCGGTGGGGCCCCCGAGGGTGTCTTGGCTGCTGCAGCGCTTCGTTGCATCGGTGGTCAGATGCAGGGGCGGTTGATTTTCCGCAATGACGATGAGCGTATGCGGGCTGAGAGATGCGGTATCACAGATTTTGACCGGAAATATGAACTTCTTGACCTTGCGAGTGGTGACGTAATGTTCGCTGCAACGGGTGTCACAAAGGGAACAATGCTTGATGGTGTGCGCCGTTTTTCGGGAGGGGCTAAGACGCATTCACTTGTAATGCGATCGAAGACTGGTACGGTTCGGTACGTCGAGGCGGAACATAATTTTAACCGCAAGACTGGGTTTGCGCCCACAGATAACTGAACGGGATCCTGAATGGGTGATGACCGGTCAGATGCGTCGGCATTTATGCATATTGAAAGATCGCTCGGCGGGAAGTGCTGGCGGCCCCGTTTGACGGATGAAAGATGCGCTCTCGCTATTGTTCAACGTCTTGGGGTCCCGGATGTCCTAGGGCGCGTTCTCGCGGCGCGCGGTGTGGGCCCAGATGACGCGGAGGCTTTTTTAGATCCGAAATTGCGCAGCTTGCTCCCGGATCCCTCGCACCTCTTAGATATGGACAAGGCTGTCGCTCGTATCTTGCGCGCTATAAATGCGGGTGAGAAGATAGGCGTTTTTGCGGATTACGATGTGGATGGTGCGTGCTCTGCGTCTTTGTTAGTGCGTTTTTTTAGTGCGATAGGTCAGCAATTAAACGTGTACGTTCCCGATAGAATTAAAGAGGGATACGGGCCTAACGCCATTGCACTGCGAGAGCTGAAAGATCAAGGTGTGTCGCTTGTAATTACTGTTGACTGCGGGACCACCGCGTTTGCCCCGCTAAAAGACGCTGCCGATGCCGGCTTGGATGTAATCGTGATTGATCACCATGTTGCAGAGCCTCTATTGCCGGAAGCGTTAGCCGTAGTAAATCCTAACCGGTTAGATGAAACCAGTCCTTTGGGACAGCTGTGTGCTGCCGGAATGGTCTTTATGCTAATTATTGGAATTAATCGCGCATTACGTAACTCTTTCTGGTACAGCGAGGGCCACGACGAACCTAAATTAATGGATTTTCTTGATTTGGTTGCTCTTGCTACCATCGCCGATGTTGTGCCGCTTACAGGCGTTAATCGCGCGTTTGTTCGCCAAGGAATGTCGATTATGGCACGATTAAATAACCCGGGTATTTCCGCCTTGAAGGATGTATCGGGGCTGGATGAAAAGTTAGAGGCCTGGCATTTAGGTTTTGTATTTGGACCGCGGGTCAATGCGGGCGGCCGTGTTGGAGAGGCGGGGTTGGGCGTAAGGCTGCTTAGTACTAACGATTGCAACGAAGCTATCGGAATAGCAACTAGGCTGGATCGTTATAATACCGAACGTCGTGAGATCGAGGCATCAGTTTTAAATTCGGCGACTTTGCAAGCAGAGCAACAGGCAGAGAATGGTATGCCGCTAATCTTAGTCGCTGCGGAGGGGTGGCATCCTGGGGTTATCGGCATCGTCGCGGGACGGTTAAAAGAGACGTTTAACCGACCGGCTTGCGTAGTTTCACTCAATGAAGGTATCGGTAAAGGATCGGGGCGATCTGTTCAGGGGGTAAATCTCGGACCAGCAGTGATTGCTGCACAACAGGCGGGGCTGCTTATTAACGGAGGCGGCCACGCGATGGCAGCGGGTTTTACGGTTGCGGGGGATCGCTTGGGTGAATTTAGAGAGTTCTTAATAACTGATATTGAAAGGCAACTCGCTGGCAGCGCCTTAACGCCAGAACTTGGAATCGATGGGGCTTTGAGTCCAGAAGCGGCCACAGTTGACCTAATTGAGGCGCTAAATGAGGCGGGCCCCTTCGGATCCGGTAACCCCCGCCCTAGGTTTGTCTTTCCAGGTGTAGCAACGGTCAATACCCGCGTTGTTGGTACCGACCATGTGAGCTGTTTTATTGTAGCGCAAGAGAGCCAGCGGAGATTGAAAGCAATCGCTTTTCGAGCAGCTGGAACAGAGGTGGGCGATGCTCTGCTAAATGCGCGGGGCGGTATCCTTCATATTGCGGGGCATCTCAATATTGACGCTTGGCAAGGGGATCGGAAACCGCAACTAATTATCGAGGATGCAGCGCGGGTACGTTGATATATTATACGAATATGAGGCCATAGAGCTTTAAACGAAATGTAATAAAATTAGAAAGTGGTGTTTTTAATTTTGTAGCATCGTACCCGTTGTTTTGTCGGGCATGGTTTAGGTTTTAATGGGACCTTTTCGAGATTTGTTTTATAAAAGACAGACCGTTTTCGCCAGGTAAAGGCGGTTGAGATTGGGGATAAAAGAGCACTTCAAGGTAGCAAAAACGCCGCGCCATAGCGCTTTGGGGCGTTTTTTGCGTCTTTTGAGATTAAGATTGGTAATTCCAATGATACGCGCGGGCGGTAATCCGGAAAATACCGCGCGAGCCGTCGCAGTTGGCTTGTTTTACGCATTCACACCAACGTTCGGCATTCAAATGGTGATCACATTTGTACATTGGTATGTTTCAAGGGTTGTTTTTAAGAAAGATTTTAATGTTGTCGTCGCAATGGCGTGGACATGGGTAACGAATTTTTTCACGGTGCCCATTTGTTACTATGCATTCTTTCTTACCGGGCAGGTGATCTTAGGCCGCTGGGATGATTTAACCGGCTTCGACAGCTTTCGTAATTTCTGGGAGACCGCGATGGGCAGGACCGGCGGCGACCCGACGAGTCTACGTGCTTGGGAAACCTACTTCTCTATTATTGTTGAAGGCTGGGGTTTGGCGATTTTAGTGGGATCTGTTCCTTTCGCGTTACTTGGATATGTGATCGGATATCACTGGACGCTTCGTGTTGTTATTCGATGGCGCGCGGCTAAGTTGGCAAAGCGCGCAGCCCGGGCTGACGCTCGGCAGCGGAGTGGTAATGCATAATTTTAAATAAATCGAAATTTTTAGGATCTGGATCCCACTAAGGCTATTTCACCGGTTGATTTTCGCCGGGATTATGTTTATTCCGACAATCGACGACCCCATCGTCTAGAGGCCTAGGACACCACTCTTTCACAGTGGAGACACGGGTTCGACTCCCGTTGGGGTCGCCATTTTTGGAGTATCCAGAAATTTTGGCCAAAGCAGCGGCGTCATATGGCATCGAAGCGCTCCAGGGGACACCTAAGGATACATCCGTTTTGTAAAAAGGACTGCTGAAAAACCCCCAGAAAGTTGGTGGATTGCGCGAACCTCAGGTTTAAGCGCCAATAGACGGGAACATGTACCGGGTGGCCTCTTCATCCATTTCCATTTTGAACTTATGCCTGTCTTTTAGTTCCAGCGCTCTAATACCGGCAGGCCTGTTACTGATTTCGTCGATCAGCCGCTTCAGGTGGGGTAGGTCGTCCCATGCTTCGTCACCCAGAACGACAGCCATCAGATGCGCCCATCCCCAGACCGCCATATCGATAATTGTATAGTTGTCACCCAACACATAGGGAGAATTCGCAAGTTTACCGTCAAGAATTTCAAAATGGCGATGCGCTTCAAACCTGTAACGCTTAATAGCGTAAGGAACTTCTTCTGGCGCATAGCGCTGAAAATGAACCGCTTGGCCGGAATAGGGTCCGACGCCGGATGCGACGAACATTAGCCAGGATAAGAGTTGGCCGCGGTCTGCCTCTGTCTCCGGCGGAAGGAACTTGCCAATTTTCTCTGCGAGGTAGAGCAGGATCGCATTGCTATCGAATACAGTGACGTCGCCATCAACAATACTTGGGGCTTTAGCATTCGGGTTGATCGCAAGGTACTCAGGCGTAAACTGTGCTCCCTTTCGCGTTTCCAGCGGGATCGGTTCATATTCCAGCCCCACTTCTTCTAAAAACAAGGTTACCTTGGTCGGGTTGGGTCCCGTGTTGTAATAATATTTTAGCATTTTTGCTCCTTTTTAATACCCGCTTGGCAGCCCGTATTTACTTTGGATAGCCTGTCCGACAGCGTCTATGCACGGTTTTAACGATTGCTAAATTTTTCCTAACTGTTCGTATGATTGCCCACGTAAATCCCCAATCCCCTGGCGGTGGCTACTAATGTACCTTTTGGATCTACATTGTGACTTTTCGAAATTGCACTCTCGAGAGGAATATGGATACACTCCCTATCAGCCCAAACCACCAAACGGTTATATTTTTCCTCAGCAATAAGATCCACAGCCGTTACACCAAATACTGAGGCAAATAAGCGGTCTCTCGAATTTGGAGTTCCACCTCTTTGGACATGTCCAAGAACGGTGACCCTCGTTTCGCTTTCTGTTGTCTCTGTAATCAGATCTGCAACTTTGTAACCTATACCAACCTGATTATCTGAAAATTTGTGCGAAGCTTGAGGATACTCCTCGACGAGTGAAGATCCTGCTGACTCTGCCACAATCACTAAACCAAAGTTTTTTTCGCTAGCTTTAACGTCATTCATTCTTTTTGCGAGAGACTTAATGTCCCAACTTATTTCGGGAATAAGTATTGCGTCTGCACCACCTGAAATCCCTGCAGATAATGCAATATGACCCGCATCCCTTCCCATCACTTCTAATACCATTACCCTATCGTGACTTGCTGCAGTTGGATGTAACCTGTCCAGGGCATCTGTGGCTACATCAACCGCAGTTAAATAGCCGATAGAGTTCTCGGTACCAGCGACATCATTGTCTATTGTTTTAGGTATCCCTACCAGGTTAATGCCGCCTTTCTTTGCCAGTTTGTGCAAGATTGATAAACTACCGTCACCGCCGATACCGATTAGTGCATCAAGTCCAAGGCTCCTATATCCCTCGATTATTTCATTTGAATGGTCGACGACACTCCCATCGGGGTGGATGGCGGCGAAAGGGTCACCGCTGCTGATCGACCCCAAAAAGGTACCGCCGACCCTTAGTAGGTTGCCATTAAAAAGATCTATATTGAGCGGAATTGCATTTACCGGCCGCTCCATAAGACCCTGAGTGCCGCGCCGTATCCCCACAACGTCCCACCCATATCCTTGAATAGCGCGACACGTAATTGCCCTGATAGCCGCATTCAGACCGGCACAGTCACCTCCGCTGGTGAGCACCCCAATTTTTTTCTTCATCAACAAAAACTTCTCTTTTGAAATGCCATCTAATAAACCTCGGTTCAGGATTCGATAAAATAATCATACTGAATTAGCCTCAAAAAGTTTTGATTATCCTGTGTGTTGACGTCCGCCCCCTAAAATTTGGGTTGAGATATCGGCTATATTTTATTAGAGGCTTTCATCAATGAGGCTGGGTTACCAGGACTGTTAGCCGCCCCTTTTATACATGTACGGCGTTTCGGTTTCAGAAAAAAAAGACAAAATTCATAGGCGTCGAACGAAAACGTAGGCTCTCGTCTCAATTGCGGATGCTGCAAGCATGACGAAAGGGACTCGGATTACCATTTCCCAACATTGAATTATTTAAATTTGTTTGCCCGCGAATACGTTCCCAGCGGTTAATTGAGCTCGTTCACGTGACTTCGGAAATTTGATACACAGTGTAGGACCTTAAGTGCTTTTCTTGGGCAGATGTTCCCTCTACGTAATCTCTCTTTGTTTTGTAAATCAAACATCCACCCTTCAACCTTAATCTGGGATTAAAATAGGTGATGGCCAAACTACCGGTATCTGTATGTTTTTGGGAT
>CAJWSW010000061.1 GCA_913046035.1 uncultured Alphaproteobacteria bacterium
AGCCGAAAGGTCAGTTTAGCATTTTTGGAAAGTGTGATTTTTCTGGCGCCTTTTATCGATGAATAGGGCTCTAAGACGGGCGAAGTAACGCCATTCACGGATAGTACTATCGCCACAGTTTTATCAGAACTCGCCCACACACTATTCGCTAGTGATATTTTAAGGATCAAACCACAGATGAGGGCGAAAGTGTTTTTTCCACGAACTATTTTTGTCGTTTTTAAAAATGTGGTTTTCACTGAAAAAACACCCAAGGGTAAGGGATTTTAAATAGCCAGCGCATTCAAAATCGGAACCGACGCTCATCTAGAGAGGAGCTTTTCCACGGTCTTTGTCTGTTTTGGGTTTTTTGTGCGACTAATGAAAAAGTATTGCTGAACACTGCGCTCAGTGAGGTGTCTTTCCTGCTAAGGCTATTGAGAAGTGCTCCGGTAAATATTCCATTCCCACCTCCGGGCCCATCTTCGGCAGCACTTCCTGGCGCGGCAGCATAAATTATCACTGTTCCCCCAAGGCTATTGGGCAGCTGCTGCATGCCAAGCCCTCGTTTTCGGCCCCGTGTCCCCTGTTCAAGAGGATTATTACGACAGGAATCGAGTATCAGAATATTGGTCGCCGACCTTGAGCTGGCCATAAGGTCAAGGAAATCTCCGGTCTTGATAGCTTCATATCTTAAGTCTGCTTCTTCTTGAACTTCGGAGTCGGAAGGCACCAGATAATTTACACCCTGCGACTCAATCCCGTGCCCGGCATAAAAGACAAGGCTCGCTTCCGCAAACATAGCCTGATTGCGAAACCGGTCCATTGCCCGCGAAATTTTTCTCCTACCGGCGTTGGTCTCGAGGATAGTAACCCAACCCAAACCGTTTAATTTTTTTGCCATTGACTCAGCGTCGTATACTGCGTTCCGCAAGGAGGGGAGCGTCTCGTAATTATTGTTTCCTATTAATAGTGCAACTCTCTTGCCTTTACGCAGAGATGCCTGCGGTGTTGACGTGTTGAGAGTATCCTTCCTTGCTGAAAGTTCTTGTAACGCCATGGACAATCTTTTTTGTTCTTCGGCGAGTTTTTTCCTCTCAGCGGCCTCGGTAATGAGTTGCCGCTCTAGAGCAATTCTGCGCGCCTCTGCAGCGATTTTCTCACTTTCGGCGGTTAATCTGGCTTGCTCGGCCTCTTCCAGGGCACGTTTACGGTCTGCTGCGAGCTTGCGTTGCTCAGAGACCAGTCTCTCTCTTTCGGCGATAAGTTTATTGATTTCAGTTTTTTGCCTTTGGGCAGCAAGTTTTCGGCGTTCGGTCGCTAATCTGGCTTGCTCTGCCGCTTCGACTTCGCGTTTTCGGTCTGCTGCCAGCTTGCGTTGCTCAAAAGCTCTCTCGGAGGATATGTTGTCCGTCTTTTTGACATCTTTCGAAAGATGCTTTCTCTTGGGTTCAACAGAATATGTCTTCGGTTGTTTTTCTGTTATTTGGTACCCATTGGTATCCGCAACCTTCAAAGTTTCTACCGATTGCAATT
This sequence comes from uncultured Alphaproteobacteria bacterium, assembly GCA_913046035.1. GTDB lineage: Bacteria > Pseudomonadota > Alphaproteobacteria > MPNO01 > UBA830 > UBA830. The sequence continues at coordinate 1,516 of CAJWSW010000061.1, forward strand.
TAAACTGGGCAGAGCAAGAGGAGCCCTCATCGACACTGATTGCTCTCGAACCAGAAGTATGGGCGTCTATTTGCACACTGCCACTTAAAATGCCTCGTCGGGATATAACGCCGCTGACGCGGACTTGCCGGTGATCTATACTCGCGAACGTGTGTATTAAGTTATCTGGAGTTTCCCAGGTATCATCCGGCGCTCTAAAATTAAACTTTCCATCTTTAGATAACGGGCCTTCCAGTAAAACCTCTCTTTTCCGGTAGTTAATCGTTTTAATTTTTACTGTCCCAGCACGGACATTGGCAGATACAAAATTATTTCGAAATCCACAGCCATCTGATTTGGCATTCACCTCGCCCTTATAAGTGCCATCGTAAATATTGGTGTAAGCAGCCAGTCTCTTGCTCTTAGCGCTTAATTTCTTTTCTTTTTCTGTTGGCTTCTGCGAGAGGATTTTATTAGTTTCGGCGCCAAGACCTTGGCCCTTGGGTGCAGCTTTAGCATCTCCATCTCTTTGGCTAGAGGTTCGATTTATACCTAGTTGAGTGCGAAGCTTCGCCAAAAGTCGCGCTTCTTCCGCGATTTGGCGTTTTAGCTCTCGAAGTCCCGTGTTCCACGGACCCGCATTAGGGAAGGACCCAGTATATTCAATTTGTTCTACGCTTCCTTGTATTTCTCCGTCTGACCAGCCTTGTTGCCGCTGATTGTTAGTAGGAGTGCAGATCCCAGTCGACCCGAGTTTTCCGCTTTTCTCAATCTTGCCACTACACTCAATTAAGCCGTTATGCTCTTCGCCAAAAAAGCCCCACCTTACTTTGTAAGATTTTCCGTCGTCGGAGAATACGACTCTCAAAACGTTCCCATATTTGTCTGTGAGTTTTTCAAATCGCTTGCCCGCCCAAATGTTATTTGTCGGCTTTTGATTGGTTTGCGTGCTGCTGGCGATAGGGCCTAGTTTGCTAGTTTTATCGATTTGTTGTTTGTTTTGTGTGATTAGATCGCTGATTTTCTTTGCAAGTAACTCTTCTTTTAATCGTTTTTGGCGTTCTTGCGCCATTCCGGTGACCCATGGGCCAATGGTGCCTATGTCATCACTCGTGCCCGATTCTTGTTTGATGAGTAAAATTTTCTCTACACTACCCGCTACGTAGAGACCTTGGGCTCGATTCATTGTGATTATGCCCTGAGGCATGCAATCCTGGCTACCTTCAAGTTGCCCATCCGCATAGACCTTCCCACCGCATTTGCCCTTACCCTCAAGTACTACGTCACCAGGTCGCCACCACTCAACCCGATAAGAGCGCCCGTCTTTTGCGAATTGGATCGTTAATAGGTTGCCGTATTCGTCTCTAAGCCCCTTAAATATTCTGCCTGACCAGTAGCGTGGTTCACCACCTCCCGCCGGCGAAATTATTTTATCTGCAGAAGCATCGAACGCAGGAAAACCCGCTAAAACAGACAACAAAAGGAATGCGTAACCCCAGCAATATCTCACGTTCACGTCCTTAGATGGCAAGGCTGTTATTTACAAACAAACTAAATTTAATTGTAATTATTCGGGATTGAGGCAGCAAATCTATTTTTGTTTATTGAGTGCTAGATCTAAACTCGGACCAGCCTTCTGGAGGGTCTCTCAAATCGACAGAAAAAACCAATCGTAAAGCCTTTCCAGGGAGTTGGGCTGTAGAGAAATTTATATCGATGGAATAGCGAGGCGGACAGGATTTTAAGTTGCCTAATCAGCCATCTGCTGTAAAAAATATGTTTTAACAGGACCCTTGTTTTTCAGATTAATTTCGCCTCGGTCTGACAAAACAGCGCCGTCTCCCAGTGACATCCGCGTCATTTCGGAAATTTGAACTTTTCCAGGTTCAGATGAGCTTTCCAATCGTGATGCAAGATTGACGGCATCCCCCCAAATATCGAAACCGTTTGCAGAGAAGCCGGCAATAACTGGACCCGTATGAACGCCGACCCTTATCTCCCAAGGGGACTGTCCGAGAACTTCGCGTTTTATATTTAAACCACAAACCGCTTTAGTAATATCAAGGGCAGCTTTGCATGCGTTTTCTGGATGACCTTGACGGCCATCAGGTATTCCTCCGACAGCCATATAAGAGTCGCCGATGGTTTTTACTTTGCGCAATTGATGCTTTTCAATTATCCGGTCGAACGTTGAAAAAAATTCGTCCAAACTTTCGATCAGTTCACCTGGATCGATGTTTTCCGTAATTCGTGTGTAGCCGACAAAGTCGGTAAAAAGAATTGATGCCGAAGAATAGAATGAAGCCTCGAGTGTTTTCTCTTCTTCCGTTTCGTGGTCGGATGTGTGGCTTGGTTTTAATGAACCGAATTCTAGAATATTTGCGACTTGATCTGACAAAAGTCGAAGACCCTCTCGTCTTTCATGTGCCAAACTTCCCGGCTTCGAGTCCATCACGCATAATGTCCCCACCGTAAAACCTTTGCTCGTGATAATTGGAGTTCCAGCATAAAATTGAATATCTGGCGCAAGGGCCATTTTATGAAAGTTTTGTGTTTTTTCATGCTCCCTAACGTTTTCTATAACCAGTTGCTCACGAGGCTGTTGCAGGACGTATTGGCAGATACTGATGTCTCTTGGAATTTCTTTTACGAGGATCTGTTCGGGAATAGAAAAGCCGTGATTGTTTTTTGAGAGTTGGCTTTTATCCGTCAAGAGATTGACGGTGCATTGGGGCTTTTCCGTCAGATAGCACCCCAGCTCTGTCACGTTATTAAGGTGCCTATCGTTGCTGACATCCTTATCCTTGAGAGAAAGCCGTTCAATTTCATCGAGACGTTCATTTTCACCGACGAGGTTGGTTACAGGCATATAACCCGCCTTCAAACCCTGGCTTTTGATTAAATTATGGAGTCGGTCTTTAAGCAAACTCACCAGTCATTCCAAACTTTGTTGGGCCAATTGGGTCAATTATTACTCAGTTCTCACAAAGGGCCCAGTCGGGTTGTCGCTTGTCCAGAAAGGCTGAGATTCCCTCTTGAGCTTCATCGGAGAGGCGGGCGTCCGCATTATAAGTCAGAGCAGTCTCTAGGTTTTTCTCGCTTAGAGTGTAACCTAGGTCAGAAATTAACGCGTCTGTGCGCTCGATAGCTGCTGGGGATGCATCTAAAGCAAGCTTCACATGCATTGCGATGCGGTCCTCGAGATCATGAGCGTTTTCGGCGATTTCGTGTATTAGGCCGATGGTTCTGGCAGTGTCACAGTCAAAAAAGATGGCGGTCTTAGAAAGGTATCGCATCCAACTGGGGCCGATACGTGGCAACAAAAAAGCGGCTATTATCCCAGGGACAAGACCAATTTTGACCTCAGAAAAGCAAAATTTTGTTTTTTCCTCTGCGATTACCACGTCAGATGTTGCCGCAAGCCCTAATCCTCCTGCAATCACCGAGCCCTCAAGTGCTGAGATTACTACCTTTGGGCTGTCATATATGAGCCGATACATTTGTAAAAGACGTCTAGAGTCCGCTTGAACCTCCTCCCTTGTCTGTCCAAGTACATCCTTCATCCAATTTAAATCGCCGCCTGCGCAGAAACAGCCTCCATTCCCGCGGATAATGACCACGCGCAGGTTTTGATTATTATTGAAATGTTGAAATGCCGAGGTGATCTCACTAATCATTTCCGGGTTCATTGCATTACGCACCTCAACCCGGTTTAAAGTTAGGTAAGCGACTGCCCCATCAATATTCGTTTTAATATTACGATATTCACTCATTGAGATACCTGGGCGCGCGCCTCTTGTATTGCCGTAAATATCCGGCGAGGTGACATTGGCGTTTCTGCGATCTCGGCATCAATACCGGCCGACAGCAGAGCGTCCCGCACTGCATTTGCGATGGCAGCGGGTGGCGCGATGGCGCCGCCTTCGCCCATGCCTTTCATTCCGTATTCAGTGCCCGTTGCAGGCGTTACGATATGAGAAATTTTAAATGACGGTACCGAAGTCGGTCCCGGCCAGTGATAATCTGCGAATGTACTCGCTTGCGGTTGCCCGTATTCGTCATATGGTATCTCCTCATAGAGGGCGGTTCCGACCCCTTGTGCGACCCCACCGTAAATTTGACCATCGACAATCATCGGGTTGACCACCGTACCGCAATCCTCTGCAACTGCATAATTTTCTATCCTGATTTCCCCGGTTTCAGGGTCGACAGAGACCACCGCAGCATGTGTAGAATAAGAAAAGACGCCCGAGGTTATCTCGGGTTCATAGACAGCGGTTTCTTCAAGAGTAGGGTCTACAGTATCTGGCAAAAGATCCTGGCGGATGTGTGCTGTGCGGGCAACTTCCGCTACAGAAACCGAGGCGCCGCTGCCTAAAATTTCGCCGCCTCGAAGTTCTACGCCCTCAGGGTCACATTGCAGTAAATGTGCTCCTATTACTTTTAATCGCGCCGCCAATGTTCGGCATGCATTCGCCGATGCGCCTCCGGCCATTACCATGGACCGAGAGGCAAAGGTGCCATTACCATATGGGCCGACGGCTGTATCACCGTATCGTACAACTATATCATCTAATTCGAGCCCGAGTTCCTGGGAGGCGACCTGGGCCAAGGTTGTTTCCATGCCCTGGCCGTGACTGTGGATACCTACAAGCAGCTCCAGCGTCCCGTCGGCATGCATCCGAGCAGTAGCGGTTTCAAACGCCGGGATGACTGGCGTGCCTCGGGCTTTCCATTCCTCAGTCCCGTGCGCCGTCTGTTCGGAATAGCTTGCAAAACCGATACCGAGCAGCGCTCCACTTTTATCGGCGTTTGACTGACGAGCTCTGACTTCTGCCATGCCGACAGCTTTTGCTGCTTTTTCGACACTCTTCGGGTAGTCGCCATTATCGAAGCGCATGCCGCCGGCACCGGTGAACGGCATTTCATGGGCCGCGACCATGTTTTCTCGTCTAACGTCATAGGGATTGCGGCCAACTTTGTGTGCGACTTCGTCTAATGTCCGCTCAATGGCAAAACAAGCCCCTGGTCGGGCAACTCCCCTATACGGGCCCAGGGGTGGCTTGTTGGTGGCGACTGTCCAAGTCTTTACGCTCAATGCAGGGATGCGATACGGCCCCGGAAGATTGCGGGCTGCCATACCAGTTTCCATGAATGGCCCAGACGGCCAGATCGAATATGAACCAGCATCGACGATAAGTTCCGCCTCTATACCAAGGATAGTTCCTCGGTTATCGGCATGGGCGGTAACACGGTACCAATGCTCCCGGGCCTGATTGTTCGCGGTGATGTTCTCGCGTCGGTCTTCAAGCCATCGGATAGGAAGTCCGATTTTTAGAGCGGCGGCGCAGACCATGACTTCCTCTGGCATCAGCCGGTTCTTAGAGCCAAAACCACCGCCAACGTCGGGTGAAACGACCCGCAGCTGACGTTCTTTTATACCTAAGCATTCCGCGATGCCGACCCTCATTAGGTGAGGCCCCTGAGTTGAAAGATAAAGGGTGAGTTCATCTCGACGGTCATCCCAGGCCGCCAAGACAGATCTGCTTTCTAGTGGTATTGCAGCGTGCCGATTGAGACGGAATTCGTTAGTAACAGTTACTTCTGCACTGGAACGCGCCGCCTCGATATCACCGCCCTCGATGTCGCGTTGAATAAAGACATTGTCGCCCCAGCTTTGATGAAGAAGAATGTCTCTTTTTTTCGAGGCTTCAAGTGTGTCGATTATGGACGGTAGTTCTTCAATATCGACTGTTATACGTTGAGCGATATCTTCAGCTTCGGCAGCGGTAGGGGCGAGGCAGATGCCGATTGGTTGTCCTACATACCGGACTTTGTCGAGCGCAAAGATTGGAAAATCGGAGGCCTTGAAGCCTGGAACACGTGGCACGGCGCGTATTGGTTTTACGTCGGGAAAGTCTTCCGCTGTAAAAACATACTCGTTCACAGCCAACTCACCAGGGTCAATAGATTTCAGAATACCATGCGCGACAGGACTCCGTATTATCGCAGCTTCTAGCCCATTGTCGAAGGGGATGTCGGCCACGAAACGACCTCGACCTGCCAGGTGTCTTGCGTCCTCCTTCCGGAGTGGGCTCGCTCCAACACCAAGGGTATTTTTCTCTGTCTTACTCTTCATGTCACTGCCGCAGCATTTTCGAGGCTCGTAAACATTCCTGCATTGAGGCAATAAGCGCGGGATTTCTCGGGATCTTGGGCCGTTGCGCGCACCTCATCAAGCTGCTGTTGTCTAACTACTGGATCTTTTGCTTCCATCAATTTTTTGTTTGCGATGGAAGTAGCTTGTACGCCGTCCATTTGAGCCTTGTGCCTTTGTCGTGAATAGAGGTCCAAGAGTTCGATATCTCCACCATTAATGACTTCTGCCAGAAAATCACACAGGGATATAGCGTCATGTATGCCGCCGTTCATTCCTAAGCCGCCGATCGGATTGTTTACATGAGCTGCGTCACCAGCAAGGAGTACTCGTCCTTTGCGGAACGTTTCAACCACACGTTGATGAACATGGTAAAGGCCGGAATAAATTATGTTGTATTCGCCATTCTTTGGAAAAAATTTTTGCAGCCGCTCCTGAATTCCCTTGTGGCTCAAGCATTCTTCGTCGCTTTCTCCTACGCGGATGGGAAATACAGTACGCCAAATACCGGGTGGACCATAACCGTTTACTTTGAACAAATTGCACCATTCGTCGGGATCAGAAAAAAAATTGCGGATGCAAAATGCCTGGCCTGCCGCCTCAAAATCAAAATCCGTGCCTATTTTTACGAACCTTTCAGGGTAGGTGAAGCCCTTGAACTCAATTTCAGAGGCCGTGCGAACAGCCGAACTATAACCATCACAGCCAATAATCCACGGCGTTGTCAGCCGCTCAATCTCACCTTCTTGACCCCGAAGAGAGACGGTAACGCTATCGGCATGCTGTGTAAGCTCAATAAGTTCGCTTGAAAAGCGGTATTCGACATTCGGCGTCTCGCCAATTTCAGCCATAATGGTTTTGACCAATTTGAACTGCTCATACTGAATTACATATGGAAACTCGGTCATGTCGGCGAGTTGTGAAAAGTCGAATTCAGCAATTAAATCACCCGAAACTCGATCACGATAATGAAAGGTTGGAGAGATCAGTCCTTTCGAATGGATTTCATCGGATATGCCATGCTTTGCAAGCATCTCTAGCGATGACGGTTGGATTGCCGCGGCCCTCTGATCGTCAATCGGACCATCATTGCGTTCAATCAATGTGACTGGAAACCCACGCCGATAAAGGCCGAGGGTCACTACCATACCAACTGGTCCGCAGCCAACGACTATGATCCTTTCGCCCGATTTCAACGCCATATTACATTTCCCTTCGCGTTGATTACTTTAATCTTGGCAGTGGGGTGGTCAAGCTATTGGAGGCGCTGAAAAACTCACTTCGCCAGCCAGCTTAAACGTTGATATTTTTTTGATTGTGATGCAAAGCCATTTAGAGCGTTTTACCTAAGATAAAGATAATCATTTAGAGTGTCTTAACGAGCAGACTTGTAAAGTGGATTTTTGTAACCTTTACGTTTTACTGCGCATGTGGGTCCGTGGGTCGTCTTTGTAAGCTGTTTCTTGGATTCCCCAACCGTAGGATAATAAGGGCTGAGCAACCTCCTCAAGGCCATATATTAGTTCAATCAATTTACGGCTTTGAACTTGTTTATCCGTAACTTTGCGACCTACGAGAAAGTGTTTCCATTTGATATAGTTTGCCACAGGGCTGTCTGCGTGTTCTTGGAAGCCGCGCGGCATTGTTTTTAGGGTGTCGCGACGGCGAACAAAGTACTTACCGCGAGGCTTGCTGAATTGGGTGATAATATCAATAAATTCATCGGGGTTTCGAGCTATTCGCTTGCGCCACGCATTGAGCAAAGTTTTTTCGAGCGAATAAAAACCGGCAGATAGGAAGCTGTTGCCAGGCTCGATATGTATGTAAATTATCCCAGGATCGCTCTTGGCACCGGATCGAGTAAGCACGCCACCACAATGTGTTTTGTATGGCGTCTTATCTTTGGAAAAACGGATATCTCTGTATATCCGAAAAATGCCTCGCTTTGGATCACCGCGTAGGGCGAAGTCGCGAGGACGTCTCTCCGGTGTGAATTCGCCGAGGAGGCATTCCATCGCAAACTTCACTTCTGTCTCAAAGGCTTCTTTCCGGTTTTTAAACCATGCACGGTTATTGTTTTTCTTGAGCATACTGAGAAATTTGAGGGCGTCAGGAGAGAAGCCTTGAAAGTCAGGACGGATATTGTCAGGGAATTCCAGTTTCTGTGTCATCGGCGCGGTCTACTCTGATGCATCATCGCGCATTTCGCACGGTACGTTATTGCGCAGTAACGCCGCAGGTTTTATTGGTAATAAGATAATAACGTAGAGTTACCGAGGTCGTCATGTCAGATCAATTTAATAAAGCATTTCCTGTATCTTGGGACCAGCTGCACCGAGATGCAAAGGCTTTGGCATGGCGGTTAGCAGAATTTGGGCCTTGGAGGTCCATCATTGCCGTTACTCGGGGAGGTTTGGTGCCTGCAGCTATCGTCGCTCGTGAACTCGAATTGCGTTTAATCGATACAGTATGCGTTTCGTCCTACGATCATCAAGATCAGGGTGAGCTGGAGGTATTAAAGCCGGTATCAGACGATAACGATGGTGAAGGTATGCTGATAGTGGATGACCTCGTCGATACCGGTAACACTGCCAAATTCGTTCGAGACATGCTTCCGAAGGCGCATTTTGCAACCGTTTATGCCAAACCGGAGGGGCGGCCACTTGTCGACAGTTTTATTACTGAGGTGAGCCAAGATACGTGGATTTTTTTTCCTTGGGATACAGAGCTCCGTTTCGTGGAGCCGATCGCGAATATGCCAAACGATACGAGCCCCTAGTCAAGGTGCTTACTGGGAATGCACGTCTTGTTGTTTGATCATGGTCATCAAACAACGTTCCTTTGGTCTGGTTATGGTCGGTTAGAGGGGCTGCGGTGCTCTTGATTTGCTGCGGTGAGTTTATGGTTCACCGACATGGTAATGGGTTGACGCTGGGAGTTAAGCAACGCCTGTTACTCCGTACTCAATTCCTCATTGAGTAGCGCGTAGATAAAGAATTCCCATTTTGTTCAAGCTGGAAAATTGTTTTTATTGATGCCGGGAATTGTCTCACACACCCGGCGCTGTTGCAGTTACCCCTCCATCAACAACGAGGTGTGTGCCAGTTATGTGAGCAGCCTCGTCTGAGGCAAGGAATAATGATGCATACGCGACATCGAACCCGGTACCCATACGCCCTGACGGGATAATTTCGTCGCGTGCAGCGCGATATGCGTCAGCCGTCTCAAAGCCTTTATATTCATATGCCGGGCGGCCATCTACAATACGTTTAATAAACGGTGTGTCGATATAGCCAGGCAGTACACAGTTGGCGCGAATGCCTGCTTTTGCATATTGCAGTGCGATATTCTGCGTAAATTGTATCATTGCGCCTTTGGTCATAGAATAAACTGCGGTTGGCACATTAAGGTGACGGATACCTGCAATGGATGAGATATTTACAATTGCGCCTCCCGCCTCATTCTTTTCCATGTAGGGTACAACCTCCCTGCAGGTGAGCATCGTGGTGGTCATATTACGGCTGAACGTCTCGTTCCAATCATCAACAGTAATCGTGTCAAGTTGACGCCCCGTACCCTGACCGCCGATGTTATTGTGCAGGATATCCACCGTTCCCCAACGGGCCACACATGCATCTACCAGTTGCTTAACTGCATTTTCATCGCAAACGTCAGCCTCCCAGGCTATCGCTTCTCCCCCAATCTCGTTTATGAGAGAGACGGTCTCTTCGGCCGCAGCTAGGCGATTATCGACACAAAATACTTTCGCGCCCTCTTTAGCGTACACGAAGGCGGCTGCTTTACCATTGCCCCAACCTTCACCAATGGCGCCTGCGCCTGCCACTATAGCGACCTTGCCCCGAACCCTAGCGCGCGCTTCAGTTTTTTCGTTGGGTATGATTTGCATTTTTTTCTCCACGGGCGAAGGTTAGCAAGATTTGTAATTCAGATGTGAGTGGTCAACACAAATTTTATTGAAGACCAAAATGAACAGTCAATAAGAGAACATCTAATTGAAACTTAGTTGATAAAATATGCAACGTGTTAGGTAAAAAAGTTGTACGAGAGTGTTTCATCGATATTTGCACTATGTGGCATCAAATAAATTTCTTATTTTGTATTTACGGTGTTATTAAGGAGCTTGGGGTATTCCTAGTCGGGGCGTAGCGCAGTCTGGTAGCGCATCTGCTTTGGGAGCAGAGGGTCGGGAGTTCGAATCTCTCCGCCCCGACCAATTTTATGTTAATTTTATCAGTATGTAATAAGAAAACAGCGGAGCACTAAGCTCCGCTTTTTTCGTCAGGGGTACCACAATAGGCGCCGATTTAACCCCTTATTCGCGCGGCGCCGCGATGTTGAAACGGATGTTTTTGTTCAATTCTTCGCGTCCTCGATCCACGCCGACATGCAAATAGCGCTGCGTGGAGGTGATAATAGTCCTTAAAGGTTGAAGTGAACTTAGATTCCACTCATGGAGTGACCGTTGGTGTCCCGGCATTGGGTTTGTTTACTCGTGTCGTGGTTAATTGTTTTTTTCTTTGGACTGCATTTTGCGAGGCGGACTTAGTTTTCGGAACACGATAAATGCTGGGATTAAAAAACAAATATGCGTGAGGGTACCTAAAATTAGAGCGCTGTCCTTTCCTACGAGCGAGACATAAGCCGCAATATACAAGTCTTCAGTTAGCGTATTTAGAACGCTGCCAGCGGCAAAAACAATAAGGCATACCCAAACCACCTTTTTCCATTGTTTATTTCTCGCGTCCCACTGTTTCTTTCTTGCGTCCATTTTGACTTCCTTAGATTAACCCGTGGCGAAGTTAATTAGCGTTTAACATGGATCCAGCCACCTTCAACGCCTGTACACCAAGTTCCGTTTTCGTCGCAAAACACCTGATGACGTGGCAGAATACCGGGCTTCGATAACGCGTAAACCGTAGCGTTAGCTAATTGTCGGAGGAAATATGAGTTTAGAAAAATTGTATTTTATTAGCCAAATAACAGTAGCCATCGGATTTGTGATTTCACTAATTTTCGTTGGTTTGCAGGTTCGCCAGAATACCGCGTTACTACGACAGTCGATGAGTGCTGAGAGGTTGAGAGCCGGTGATTTTTTATTAGAACGCCTTGTAACCGATGCCGAATTTCGAGATTTTTATTATAGAGGCGTCACAGAGCCTGAAAAATATAGTGAAGATGATAGGTTCCGGAACCAGTTTTTGAATGTAAGGACTCTTAGAAGCACGCTGAGTGAATTAATTGCATATTTTGACGGGCATGTTTCCGAGGAAGAATATGCGGCTCTTAATTGGAACCTTGAATTGCTTGCAAAAAAACCGGAAATCGATAGGGCGTGGGCGATAATTGCGGACCGCTACTCAACAAAAGTGCAGGCCCATTGGCTAAAAATCCGGGAAAAGGTACGAGACGACAGCTTCAAAGAAGCCCTGCAAATATAATTTTTTCGATGTTTATGTTGCGTCCGGCAATTTGTTTCTAAAATAAAGGGGCCTCGTTTGGTTCCCGATTATGTGGCAGCGTGTCTGAGAAACGGTGCTTAGAGGTCACAATTTAAATGGAAATCTGGAAAAAAATCGCCTGGGGTTTATCATTTTTATGGCTGGGTGGTCTTTTAATGGGCACCTCCTGGGGGTTAATTGCTCTAATTGGATTGTCCGTTATATGGGCTTTTGCGTTTATCTTTCGGAAGAACCTTAACTCAAAATTTGGGGACTAGGTCGTGAGGAACGCGGTATTAGCGTTATTTCTGTTTTCTATAATCGGATTTCAAACGCCTGGAGCCTTGGCCACTACGGGTAGGCAACTCCTCGATGATTGCACCGGTAAGCAGACAAATCAGTTGGCGTGTTTGTACTTTATTGGGGGTTTTGTTGCCGGCGCTAGTGAAGTTTACACCAATCATCCTGATAGCGCACTGGCGGGCCGGTGGTGTGAGCCCCCAAAAGTTACATGGATTCAACGTCGTGAAATAGTCCTAAATTATATAAGAGAGGATGTTCGGCGAAACACTATGGACGCAAAAGATATAATACTCGAAGCCCACCAAAAAGTATTTGCTTGTGATTAATTGTCAATTTGAGGGGATTGCAGGAAGTGTGAGGCTTCGGCGATAAATTTCGTGCGTTTGATTGAGGATCCTATTATTTGTTGTGACCTTGACACTCGGTGGTAAGAGTTACGAAGTTGCGTTTGGTCAATCTGTCCCTAGACGAGTATCTGAGTTGGCGCCAGCTCGATGTAGACGTGAGCTTTCGGTTTAGCGGTGGTGACCCAGTTGTGTTGTCAATGTCTGTAAATGGTCATGATGCAGAAGCGAGGTACCTACGAACGACTGCTGACGTTGTGGAAGTTGCTTCTGGATGTTGGTTTGCTGCAGAGACACTAGGGACATCAAGTATCTTAGAAATCGATCCCGGCAACTATAAAGAGGATTTAGCGCCGGCAGATTGGCGTCCACGGCCTCGCGGCGCGAAAACTTGATGAAACTTGTTCCGAGCAAATGTTCTGAGCTTCGTCTTAGACAAAAATCAGGTGCATCTAGCAATTGATTGCTTCATTTACACACGATTTTTGACTATCAAAATTATAACGTTAACTTGGATTTTCAGCCTTGATGATAGAGGTAAGCGGGGATCAAGATGAAAGAGGTTGGAAAAAAAATAAAGGCGCCGCGGTGGATTTTAATTTATTACGCCGCAGGATACGTTGGGATTGGTCTAGTTGTCTGGTTGTTGGCCTAATGACACCTTAAATCGCCCTGCATTTCCACGCGAACACGAAAACACTAACTAACAGGATATCCTTCATTCGCGACAATGACTTTTTCAACATACACTCCCTTTATCTACATGTACGCACCGTACCGGTTTTTAGATTTTTTTAATTTGTACTATTCAATTATTCCCTGAATCTTATCATCGGCTCATAGCCGGGATCCGGCTTTATCATCCTTACCCACTGCAATTTGCGATATACGACTTGCAGCGCCTGACGGCTCGAATGGTATGTATTTACTTAAACTTATTATCAAATAAAGCTTTTTAATTAATTGAAAAGTATGAAACTATAACTTACCATGGCATTTACTTATTAAGTTCGCGCGGTAAATTCTTATTCTTATCCTACGGTTCAATTCGCGGATGAGCGCAGATTTTGGTTTCTAGCTCGCCGTTTCCCAAGAGTTGAAATTTCAGCGTTTGAACTAGTTTGGGGCTTTGCCGGCATTCTTGGAATTTTTTAACTTTGGTATCAACGCACGGGTACGGAAATGCTGGTTGAGTGCTTTCGTGAGTTTCGACAACAATGTTGTGTCGAAGGTACAAATGGGTATCGGCTAGTTCCTCGTTAAGGTTCCTAAGACTTAATCTGAAAATCGAAATGAACTTGCAGAAAAGGAAGCAAATATTTTAGCAGCATAAATATGCCTTTAAGTACCAAATGTGCTGTCCCAGCCGATTTTTAATCGATATTTTATGGAGAACTAACGCCTTTTTCGCCCTTTAAAGCGTGGCATTTGTTCGACATAAAAAAATCCCCGGCACGAGGCCGGGGAAGTTGAGAGCTCTAGGCTCTTTTCAGGGAGGTTCCAATGAGGGGATCATTGAAACTGTCTAATATACGGGCGTGAAAATGAATCAGATTATGGCCTAAATAAATTTGTCTACGG
>CAJWSW010000062.1 GCA_913046035.1 uncultured Alphaproteobacteria bacterium
AAATCGTAGCGGACGATTGCTCTAAACCGCCAATCATGGCACTGTAAGGATCAGCACAGAATGTATCTATGACTGAGAGAATCTGTGGGTTTCAGCGACTGCGCCAATATATTTCATCACGCTTCGGCAAGTGATTTACAGGCTCATAACCTGAAGGTCGCAGGTTCAAATCCTACCCCCGCAACCAAATAACCGTGTAATACCAATACGTTGCAGGGTTCTTTCTTGCCCCATAAAGTTATACCCCGCCTAATCCTTCTGTGGTTTGGTTTTTTTTCGGAATGTAATTTTTAGATCAACAACATTCACTGAATGGCCCGGCGAAGTTCTTTTTCTATTGTCTGAGGCTCGTATATGAAACGCCAATACATCAGTGCACACCCAATGCCTCCAGGTACATTAGGATATTTTTCTTTCAACTGCGACTTTACAACCGAGCCACTTGAAATGGTACCGGCTAAATTTAACAGCAGTTGTGCGAGTCCGTTGTCGGCACCTTCTGCCTTACTGATTACTCGGAGGACTCTCCGCTCATAAGCAGCGCAGGAGGAGCTTTCATCCTCATTGAATGCGGGGTATCCCAAAAACACTACACCAATTGCTGTAATAACGAAGAAAAATTTCAACATCCGGTCGCATAGTCCATTGTTGTTTTAATGAGTGAAATATCACCATACTACCAGCTGTTTTTTAAAACGTTTAAAGGATGTTCATCCCGGTATAGGCTTTTCGCCTCTGACCATACCTCGGTATAGCGTTCTACTGCCAACTACATCACTGTGATCTGCCGCATGAAGAGTGCAGCGATTATCCCAAAGTATTACGTCACCAGCGCACCATTGATGCCTTTTAACCTGACCCACGGAAAGTGTGAAATGGTATAAGTACTCAATCAAGTCGGAACGGTCAGTACCATCAGACAGTTTTAGTTTTAAACACCTGGGTAGGGACGTGAGGTAAAGAGCATTTCGCTTTGTGATTGGGTTTCGTCGAATTATAGGGTGCCACTGAGATCTTTTATCGGGAACGCCAGTTGCGCCATGAAGAACCATTGCACCTGCCAAAAGTGACCTTATGTCATATCGCAGAGTGTCAAAAACCCTATACTGGTCTGTAAAGATCGTTGCCCCTCCTTTTTTAGGAACATCCACAGCAAACAGTGCAGAAAACGATGGGGGTCTCGAAATGTAACTAGTGTCGGAATGAAAGACGCTTTTTGGTTTCGTTTTCCGGTTCACATTGGTGACAATATTTAGGAGGGGGTGCCCCTCAACTGGAGTTTCACCCTCGGTAAACATTAGATGTCCAAGAGTGGATAAAAATTCGGTGAATTTCGCAGGACATGAAGGTGGCGCAGTGATCTGAACAACGCCATTTTCTGCTACAAGCCTTTGTAAAAGCGCTGGGTCTTTGGATGAAACCTTGGTCAGCTCCAAATGCTTAATTTTTCTGCTCCGATTGCCGATAACATTACCATTGTTACCACAAATATCAGTGATAGAGGATTTCTTTCAAATAATCGAGTAAATCCAGATTTCGCCTTCGACATGTAATTTGTATGATCAAAGACCTGGAGATTTGGCAGCTCCCTTTAATATTTAAGACTTATATCGCCTCAATAATATGGGCGTCACTTTGGGCGAAAAATCCCTTATTTCCTGACTAAGTTCTTGAGGCGCGTTCACTGCTAAAAAAAGAATTGCACGCGTGATGCCTAGGCCATCTTCATTGCTATCGACACTTATGTCCTAAATGTGGCCAAGCATCGATGCGTAAATTTCTCTTGCGTAACATCCGCCTCCGCGACCAATTTTGATGAGAAACCTGCATCAAACGCGAACTGTAAAAAGCCGAACATCATTTTTAAAACAAGACAAAAGTAATTCTATGCCGTTCGTCAGATCACATGCTGGCAAAAGAACCTAATAAAGCGAAGTGAATGTTTCTGATAAAAATATCGTCACTGCCCAAAGAATTATGAAGACTGGTCCAAGAATATACACTCTTAATTGCTTGGATTTTATTTGCGCCGGAATATCTTGTAGCTTTGCGAGGCGACGGCTAGCTGTCCAGACTAAAAGGTCGGCAAGAAAATAGATGTATAATTGAACCCTTAAAATATCATACAGCGTCAAATAAGAGAGCGATGGCAGGATCGACTGACCGAATTGACTAAAAATAATGATACTTATCAGAATAGGGAATGGCCAATCTATGGATTGTTTGTATTGGTCCCAACTCATGGCTGAAAACCAAAGCGCGATGGCGTGTAAAAACAGGATTAAAATTGCGGTTGTAAGGAAATTTAGGTAATTACGCTTCAACTCTAATTTATACGTAACAAGAGAAAAATCATTTGCACCATCTGGCGCCAACCATGCACCCGGTTTATCCGAAGAGAGTTCGTATCGGGCGCCGGGCCTGGTGCTAAAAACCCCCGTGAATTCGCCTGCTTCCCAGGTATCAGGGGGGGTGGAAGAATTTCCACTTTTTCGAACCGCTGGTACAAGGCGGACTGATTTGTTTATCTCCGTGAACGGCTCGATTTCAATCGTTGCGGTTTGTTGATCGAATGG
Organism: uncultured Alphaproteobacteria bacterium; assembly: GCA_913046035.1. Taxonomy (GTDB): domain Bacteria; phylum Pseudomonadota; class Alphaproteobacteria; order MPNO01; family UBA830; genus UBA830. Next base: position 2,577 of record CAJWSW010000062.1, read on the forward strand.
GAACTTCCGGTAATCGAAATTAGTTCGAATTTCTGCGGTAAAGATTTCCTTAACCTGAACCGTTCCATTCCTAGCTATGGTTAAGGTTAACTTTTCTCGATTCCGCTCACTGATCGCATTTATGACTGTAATGTTCGGGGTCCAAATCCGTTTGATTTGTTCGTCTGCCAGAACATCATTGTAAATTAGGCGGGTACGGTCATTGAAATCTTTTCTGTTAAAGCGAAGACGTTTTCGATCTTTCCACCGCGTTAGCATAAACGCCCGGACTGTCCAGGTTCCCTTGATCTGATTGATCTCCAGGATATCCAGCAATCGAAGGGTGTTTTGAACTTTTATCTGCTTCGCATTTTTCGTCTGTGGCCGCTCCTTGCAGCGTTTCTGGACTGGACCGAAAAAACATGGGTATTTGTTTGGGCCATTCTGTGTTTTAGCATCTTGAATTACACTAAGCAGTTCTTTGACTAGAGGTTTGTCGCTGATCCTATTTTCGGTAGACGCTTCAAGGGGTGTTATCGCGGAGAAAAAAAAACCGAAAAGAAGTAAAATTGGAAAGGGCGTATATCTCATAAGCTTGCATATCTGGTAGCACAGAAATCCACTGGAGCTCACCGCTTAAGAAGAGCTTATGCTGGATTAATTTAATAAAATTTTAGAACAAACATGTTGGCGGGTTCATGCTTTTTGGATTTCAACATTGGTATCTAAATCTTACCTAAATTTCATTCTTTTTTCTGCTGACCTGCAAAAGCCGCCCCAATTTCGGCATTCGACCGCTGAGCTTGTGCCCAGAAGGGAACTGTCACTTTTGCAAAACGCTCCATCGACTCGAAAACCTTTTTGAAAAATGGATTGGACGCATTAAATTTATCATACAACTTCTTTGTTGCCGCTGAGTATTCCTTGAAATAATCCTGTGGTGTTTCGTGCAAGATAACACCCTCGTTGTCGGTGAGATTTCTCAGTGCTTTGCCATTTTCGTGCATCAACCAGGCAATTGTGTGGATCAATGATGCGTCTGCTGCGATAGCGATGGCTCGTTGATTGGCGGGGCTAATTTTTTTCCATAGATCACCGTTAATATACAAATCTGCGTTTGCAACATTTTGATGTATGCCCTGTAGGTAGTAATTTTTTAATATCTTCTGGAAGCCAAAAACACTATCAGGCATTGGACAACACCATTCTGCGGCATCGATTGTTCCATTCTTTAACGCAGGTAAGATTTCTGATCCGCTCATTGTCACAGCGTCTACCCCCAAGTCCAAGTATGCTTGTCCAGGTATGCCGGGCGGTGCGCGGTAAGTGTAGTCGCGAAAGTCATCCATGCTTTTGATCGGCTCTTTAAACCATCCCAAAGCCTCGGGGCCAAGAGGCTGAAGAATAAGCCCTTTAATATTCATACCCATTTCGGCCCACAGCTCATCGTACAACTTGCGTCCACCGCCATAAAGAAACCACGATATCCAAGAAATATTATCGAATCCAAGACCAGCTCCAGCGGTTGGGGAGCCAAATAGCATGGCGGCTGGGTGATATGAGGACCAATAGTGGGTATAGGCAATGCCTGCGCCTATTTCGCCTTTATTAATTTTTTCTAGTAGACCCTTTATTTCAGTCGTTTCGAGCTTGGGCATAATTTCGAAAATGACTTCTCCACTCGTAACTAATTTTACGTCTGAAGCAAATTTCTTTGCCATTAAGAACTCGGGTGACTTTGGGCCTGTAACTAATTGGACCGAAATCTTCATTTCCGCAGAAGCGTAGCTGCTCGTAAAGAAAAGAACGATGGCGATGAGTTTAATAAGAACTATTTTCATTTCAAAAGTGGTCGAAGGTGTTTTAATCAGGAGCGTAGGTTGTCAAAAGCGCTCATACCATTGGAAGCCTGTGCAGTTTCCGTCATTTGTTTTAAAATAAATTACGCATTAAGCCAAAAGTTTTTGCCAGAAACTACAGTAGATACGGCGACCCCGCTCTGATTAAAGAAACCAATAAAGAGAGACCTTGTCGAATTTGCCAAAGATATAAAAATTATGCCGATCATTTTCGTCTCTAGAATTTTAGCCTTGAGAGTGAAAAAAGCCTCATTGGAAGTAGTAAAATAGCTTTAGGTTATCCGGTGAGGGGGGCTGTTCAAGTTTTGCGAATGAAACTGGATTAGGTCGCTATGGGCTGCAATTTTACATTCGGTTGTGCGAAAACACACTGCAGATCGAAATTTCCTCAACCACATTCGGTATTCTTTTCTCTTTCACATCGCCTAATAAACTCTTTCTGCGGGCTCGTATTAAATTATACAAAGAAAATTTTACAAAATGTTCGGTAATATTCTTAACCATAGTTTTTTAACCGCACCATTACGGTGCGGAGCCACTGTGCTTGACCTTGGCGCGTCAACCGCTGAGTTTTCTCACCGGATTGCCCTTGCGCACCATGTCAATTGCCACGCTTATGAGGCGCATCCAGCTAACTTTGCTGCGATTGTTGAAAACGAACGGGTCACCAAACATAATTTCTTGGTTGGTGCCCATAGTGAGGGATCGCTTGAAGTAGCAGAGCATGAAAACGGTTTCGCGTGGGTTAGTGCCGGACTATCGAATACGGGTATGGAAACCGGTGGAAGTTTTACGGTGCAAAATATCTCACTCGGTAAAATTCTTAAAAAGACCGGTGTCGAATATATCTCACTCGTAAAGGTAGACATTGAAGGCGGTGAATTTGATTTCTTTGCTGGTGCTTCTGATGAAGAGATCTTGCGCTGTGAACAGTTTACGATTGAGTTTCATGACTTTATCGACCCTAGGCTTGCTCCGAAGGTCAAAGTAGTTCGCGAGCGACTGGAGGGTCTCGGCTATCGTTGGTTGCGCTTCTCGCAGCATACTCAGGGCGACGTGTTGGTAGTGAAAACAGAAGTGCTGCCGTCACTATGGTTTTTGTACTTCGCTATCACAAAATATGGCGGAGGGTTTAGCCGAATCCTGACTAGATTGAGGCCTTGGAACAGAAAGCAGCATGGCGGATGTTATCGCTGAACGATCGGGACCGAATAGTTCAATCCTATTTATTTGCAAATGAACTACCTCAAAAGGGGCGTATACTCTCGTTATGGCGGTTTTGATATGATGGAGGCGGCCACCGCTTTTAACAATCTACAGACTGAAAGCTTTCGAATGGCACGTGGATACCTAAGGGACCAAGGGCTTCACAAAGTACTTGAGAACCTTCGTATGATCGATGAAGTGAAAATCGAGAATTTGTCAGACCAACGACATACGCTTACCATAGAATATAAAAGTAAACTCGGGACTATTGAGATCAACTCTGGATCAGGTGATTACCGAGACCGGAAGGTTCAGTATGAACGTTTGCGCGCTATGCTTCAGGGATTGGGTGTGGAGGAGGGCGCGACCTATACCCCACCCCCGCCATCAAACCGACCTATAACGCCGCAAATGCGCGCCTCTCGAGAAAAACAGAAACAGGCCTTCGCATCTTGGCAGGGGGCTTGGCGTATAATTCGCGAAGCGGAAAAAACTCTCGACGTCGAATATGAGATCGCCCAGATGAAAGACTACTATTAAATGGGTGAAGAGAGCCTCGAAGGATACGCGGTTAGAACGCGTTCAATCGTCTCAACCATGACGTGACAGATTTTTCATATACGTAAGATCGGTGTTTTCACTGGCTTATCGAATACTTCTCTAATATGTGGACAGTTTCTATGTTGGCTGCTCTGAGAGTTCTATCCGATCTCAAAACTTGAACCCGGATAAAGCTGTCGCTTCAGGCCGCGCTTAATAGGCCGTCAGCTACTTTTTCCGCACACATGATTGTTGGAATATTTGTGTTCGCTCGCGGTACACAGGGGAAAAGAGAGGCATCGCATACAGTTAATTTATCTACGCCGTAAACCGCCCCCGCTGGATCGGTAACCGCTGCCGGGTCGCTCGCTGCCCCCATTCGACACGTACCGGATGGGTGCCAGCAGCCGGTAACGTTCTCGCGAACAAAGTCCTCCATAGTCCTTTCGTTGTTTAGAATGTCGGATAATTTTAACCCCCTAGTAATCAGACTATTGATCGCTGTTCGGCGCAGCGGGCCTGGGCCGTCCATAATAGCTGCCAGAATATTGGTGAGGATCCGATTTTTAGTGTTCACGGCGCCAATACGGCGCACACGTTCAGAGTAGGAACTTGGGAATGGATCGGCGGCTATATCGGCCATACCGGGATGGGAAAAATAGCCTGCCATGCGATGTACACCTTGCGCAAGACGTTCATAATCCCGTCTGTCCGCTAAAAGATTAAAATCAACGTCGGGCTCTGCAGATGGGTCGGCGCTGGTCAGGAGCACTCGTCCACGTGAATAGGGCTTATTGCACCACATCAGAAAAGAACCCAGCCGCGCCCCGACTGCGTGCCAAGCTGATTTGGCAGTAACTGAGGCATACATGTCACCCGAACCGCAGTCGTCCAACCCAGAGCTGTAGCGCAGTGATATCTGCGCGTGCCGACGTGTTCCGGTACTATCCTTGAGCCGTGCTTTAGATTTTAGGTAGGCGGACACGGCTATCGTGGGGTGTTCATTGAGGTTGGCACCGACGCCAACGCGGTTCGCAATCACCTTGACACCCATTTCCTTCAAATGTGTGCCCTGTCCGATGCCCGACCGCATTAACAGTGCCGGTGTATGGAGTGCACCAGCCGACACAATAACATGACGGGCTTTTAGCCTGAGACGCTGCCCGTTACGATTGACCACAGCTCCTACTGCTTCACGACCCTTAAAGAGAATTGTCTCCACCTTTGTTTCCGGGAGAATTGAGAGATTTGAGCGGCGCCGGACCTCGCGGTTAAGATAGCCCATAGAAGCGGAGACGCGCGTTTCTTTGCTATTTGAAATGGTGCTACGAAACCAGCCATCTTCGAAGAAGCCATTCTGATCTTCGAGGCATTTGAGGCCAGTTTCTGTGAGTACGCTCGCGACGGCGCGAGTAAAATCCGGCCAGTGGTTCTCTGGAACGCGTCGAATGAGAATTGGTCCGTCGTGTCCGTGATATTCGTTTTGTATGTCCTCATCTGTTTCAAGCTTGCGAAAGAATGGTAGTACATCGCCCCAAGACCAACCGCTGGCCCCAATAGCTTGCCATTCATCGTAATCAAGGGGTGACCCGCGATTTGCCATCTGCGCGTTGATCGATGAGCCGCCACCAATTACTCTTGCCTGCTCCATAAAACGTGGAGAGGAGCGTCGTTCCGTATTGGTCGGTTTGTGCGAAAGCCGAACCCTTAGGTCACGCCAATGATAGGAGGGATTGAAAGATGCCCCCATCGGATAGGAATCCAGCATGTCATTTGGTTCATCACCCGGTGCGTAATCCCTTCCGGCCTCTACCAACAGGACTTCGTTGCTTAGTCGAGCCGAAAGGCGGTTTGCTAGTACACATCCTGCTGAGCCGCCGCCGAGGACAATGTAATCGAATATTTTTGTTTCCATGCCGGACATGCTGTCCACCCCAACCTTAAATTCTATTGCAGGAGTTTAGGCGTTTACTCTTCGCAAGACCAACGGGAAACACAAGTTTTGTATGTGTCGCTCTAATTTTGAGCACCTGACAAACCCTATTGGTAAATGGCTTAACGGGTTTGGAGGAAGCGGATGTTAACTAACATTAGTGCACTATATATTGCTTTAAATCTTTACGACTGTGCAAATTCGCCAGAATGCGGGTATATAAGAAAATTAAATTAGGAGGTGTCCGTGGGTGTTATTGCTGAAGTTTTCTTGCCACTAGCATTAGCATTCATAATGTTTTCTCTGGGCTTGGGGCTCACCTTTGACGATTTCACAAGTATCGCTAAACGACCAAAAGTCTTTATCGTCGGTGTCTTCTCACAGCTGATATTGTTACCAAGCGTTGCGTTTTTTCTGGTCAGTGTTTGGTCTTTAAATCCAGAAATCGCGCTCGGCGTGATGATCATCGCAGCAGCACCGGGCGGAGTGACATCCAATATTCTGACGGCGTTTGCGCGCGGTGATGTTGCGCTCTCTATCTCCTTAACGGCAGTCACAAGTCTGATTTGCGTGATTACGATTCCGCTGATTGTTGTGTTCGCGCATGCCCAGTTTATGGGCGGTGAAGTGAGCGATGTGTCTGTCACCGGCACCGCAGTCAGTGTCTTCCTCATCGTGACGGTTCCAGTGATCATTGGGTTGTGTGCGCGGCGTTATTCAGAGGGCTTCGCTCTTCGCATAGAAGGCTGGGCAAGCCGCATCTCGACGGCTCTTTTTGTAATCGTCCTGATCGGAGCGATTGTCCAGCAACGCGAAAATATAGTTCCTTATTTTGCCGAGGCAGGACTTGTAACTATAGTGCTAAATGTTCTTATGATGACGTTGGCTTTTAGCTTGGCATGCGTCACAGTCCCCAGTTTGCCGCAGCGAATCACGATTTCTATAGAGTGCGGTTTGCAAAACGGCACCCTCGCTATTGCTGTTTCGACGCTGTTGTTTAGTGGCACCATGACATCGGTGCCCGCTGCTACGTACAGCTTAATTATGTTTGCAACAGCACTGGTCTTCGTCGCAATTTTGCGCCGTCAGTATCCAGGTGAGCGTCATTAGAGAGATCTTATGATCGTAGCCTTTGTGAGGCGGAACGTTTTTAATAGTTTTGCACGCTGTTTTTCAAATTTAAGAATGCTGCGCCGCTTGGTGTTCGAGAAATAGGTTTTCATTTTCCTTGACCCACTGGATAAGCCCTGTAACTCCGCCTTTAACGGTATTTTTCGGCGACCAGCCTGTCATTGAGGTAACTTTTCTAATATCGGATATATAAATGGGTTGATCGCCGACCCGAGCGTCTGCGAAGCCGTAAGGTATCTTTTTGCCTAATATATCCTCGAGTGCTTCGATGAATTCCAGCAGAGATATAGTATTTTCGGGTCCTCCACCAACATTGAATGTCTCACCTGAGAAACACTCTATGTTTCGCGCCAATGCCAGGAATAGTTCTGTAAGGTCTTCAATAAAAAGAACGTCCCGTACTTGTTTTCCATTCCCGTAGATAGTTATGGGTTGGCCAGTTATCGCCGCGATCACAAACCATGCCAGCCAACCCTGATCCTCGACGCCAAACTGGCGAGGGCCATATATACAGCTCTGTCTTAACACTACTGTCGATAGACCATAGGAGCGGGCGTAATCCCGCACGTATTGATCGGCAGCACCCTTTGAGCAACCGTAGGGAGAAGAAAAATCGAGAGGCTGTTTCTCCGTTACACCTAGAGGACTATTAACCAATTCGAACCGATAACGATTTTCGGAAACCTGCAAGTCAACAAGATCTCCATACACCTTATTCGTGGATGCATAGATCAGGCCTGGCTTTTTATCCGAATGCCTTATTGCCTCTAGAAGGTTGAATGTACCGTGAACATTAACAGCGAAATCATGTTTAGGATCCGCGAGAGACTTGGTAACGGCGACTTGCCCAGCTAGATGGAAAATTACATCAGAATGTTCGACGAATTCTTTTAATTTTTCTTTGTCTTTGGCTATATCGCCGCGAATAAAGTGCACCTGTTGGGGGTATTTTTCGCATAACCAACGAAGGTTTTTTTCAGCGCCTACACGGGACAGATCGTCAAAAATTACAACAGGGTGGCTGGCTAAAACGAGCTTCTGGCATAAATTTGTGCCGATAAAACCGGCACCCCCTGTGACGCCGAATGCGTTTTGCATGATATTCCCCGACTAACGTGTCTTCACCATTCTTTCCAATTTTTAGCCCAATTTCTGACAAAAGCGACTACCTAATATCTATGTAGCTCTTGTTTTGAGTGGGCCAATTGGTCTTTGGTCCTTATTAACAAGATCACGGGCCTTTTGCGCGTCTCTTTTGGCCGCCACTTTATCTGAAAGATTGTTGGCTCTATAAGCTCGACTACATCGTGACATTTTTGGTTGTTTGCAACAACTAGATCTGCGATCCAAGATTAAACATCCTGATTTGAAAGGCTATGTCCAACGAAGGATTAGTTATTGTCCCTATCCAACAAAAGGTCTCATTTAGGCGCCGACGCACGGTTGTTTTTCTAGGATTTGCAAACTCGCGTTCTCAATTTTTGAGTGCGGTAATATTGTCTTCGAAAGAGATAAGAGAGAGTATCTTGAGCAGTATAAATGAAATAATTATTCGCCGTCCGGACGACTGGCATCTGCACGTTCGGGATGGTGCTTTCCTTAACGCAGTTGTTCCATACACTGCGAAAGTGTTTGGGCGGGCAATCATTATGCCGAACTTGACGCCGCCAGTAATTACCGCAGCGGGGGCGTCGGCGTATCGTGATCGTATTCTATCATCTCTAGTTGACGGAGAAGATTTCGAGCCATTAATGACGGCCTACCTAACAGACGTGACCGATCCAGCGGAGATCGCGCGCGGCCACGAAAATTTTGTCTTTACTGCGGCTAAACTCTACCCGGCGGGCGCAACCACCAATTCTGATAATGGCGTAACGGACATCGCTAATATATCTCGCGTCCTCGAGACTATGGAGAAAATTGGAATGCCGCTTCTCATCCATGGAGAGGTTACCGACCCAGACATTGATATATTTGATCGCGAGAAGGTGTTTATTGATCGTACGCTGGAACCAACACTGCAAAGATTTCCAGATTTGAAAATTGTATTCGAACATATTACGACCAAAGAAGCGGTGGACTTTGTCAAGGAAGCTGGTTCACAAATTGCGGCAACAATCACTCCTCACCATCTTGTTATTAATCGGAATGCACTTTTTACTGGCGGTATTCGCCCCCATATGTATTGCCTTCCCATCGCTAAGCGCGAAAAGCACCGTATAGCGTTGCGTGCGGCCGCGACATCCGGCGACGCGTCGTTTTTCCTTGGCACCGACTCTGCACCCCACCCGGTGTCAGATAAGGAGAGCAGCTGCGGATGTGCGGGCATTTTCAATGCTCCATCTGCTCTTGAAATCTATGCCCAAGTATTTGACGAAGAAGGTTCATTAGATCTTCTTGAGTGCTTTGCCTCGCTCAACGGCCCAGCGTTCTATGGCCTGCCGGTTAACGATGGTTCTATTACGCTGCAACGAGGTGATAGGCCGCGGGATCCGTGTTTATCTGTAGGCCATGAGGAGATCATGCCGTTTGAAATGGAAAAGCCTGTTGGCTGGAAGATAGTGGCTTAGCCTCTGCCGAAATTCCACAGGCTTAAGCTGGTGTGTTTTAATGAAGTTTGAGTGCTGAATTTCGAGATAGTAAATCGATAACTGTGACTACCTAGACCAGCAAAAATTATGTGATTTTCTGGCGTCCGCTTTACCTGTATCGTAAACCCTCAAAAATTTTTGTTGTACCGGGGAGGCGATTATGGCCCAAGAATTGACACACTGGATAAACGGGCAACATGTCAAAGGAACCTCAGGTCGATTTGGTGATGTTTATAATCCGGCGACCGGGGAAGTGGTTTCTCAGGTTCCTCTTGCGTCTCAAGGAGAACTTGCTGCCGCCGTTGAGGCTGCGAGAAGTGCTTGGCCAGACTGGGCTCAGACACCCCCACTTTCTCGTGCGCGAATAATGTTCAAATACAAGGCACTGATTGAAGAAAATGCCGATGAACTAGCTGCCATCATCACAGCAGAACATGGTAAAGTATTGTCCGACGCGCACGGTTCGCTTACGCGCGGCCTCGAGGTGGTTGAGTATGCCTGCGGTATTCCACAATTATTGAAGGGTGAGTATACCGAACAAGTTGGCCGCGGGATCGACGCCTGGACTACCCGGCAGCCGATTGGTGTTTGCGCTGGTATAACCCCATTTAATTTTCCCGCCATGGTACCGATGTGGATGTATCCGATGGCCATAGCCTGCGGTAATACGTTCATTCTGAAACCCTCTGAAAAGGATCCGTCCTGTGCATTGCGTTTGGCGGAACTGGCATCCGAAGCAGGACTTCCTGATGGCGTTTTAAATGTGGTCAACGGCGACAAGGTGGCTGTCGATGCTATTCTCGCGCATCCACATATTCCCGCAATAAGTTTCGTTGGGTCTACCCCAATAGCCCAATACATCTATGCGACTGGTACTGCGAACGGAAAACGGGTGCAAGCACTTGGCGGGGCGAAAAACCATATGGTCGTCATGCCAGATGCTGATGTAGATCAGGCAGCAGACGCACTTATGGGAGCAGCCTATGGATCTGCTGGGGAACGTTGTATGGCGATTTCAGTAGCTGTCGCGGTGGGCGACGCCGGGGACCGATTGATGGATTTGCTGAAACCCAAGGTCGAGGCTCTGAAAATCGGGCCCGGAACCGATGAAAGTATGGATATGGGACCGTTAGTTACTGCCGATCATCTGAGGAAGGTGAGTAGCTATGTCGAGGTCGGTATAGAGGAAGGAGCTGAACTAGTTGTCGATGGACGAGATTATTCGATCCAAGGCTATGAGAAGGGATTTTTCATCGGAGGTTGCCTTTTCGACAATGTCACGCCGGGTATGCGAATCTACAAAGAAGAAATCTTTGGCCCAGTATTATCTGTTGTCCGCTCGCCTGATTTTGATATGGCCTTGCAGATTATAAATGATCACGAATTTGGTAATGGCGTGTCGATTTTTACCCGTGATGGTGATGCAGCACGCGAATTTACGAACCGGATAGAGGTTGGGATGGTTGGCGTCAATGTCCCAATACCGGTGCCAATGGCCTTTCATTCTTTTGGTGGCTGGAAGGGCTCTTTATTCGGTGACACTCATATGCACGGTCCTGAGGGTGTGCGGTTCTATACTCGTCAAAAGGCTGTAACCTCGCGCTGGCCGACCGGCATTCGGTCTGGCGTTGAGTTCACAATGCCGACCATGAAATAGGACACTTAAATTAGGTAAAAAACCAGTACGGCCCCCTCTCGCGCACTAAGCGCCTGGACTTGTTGCTGACGGGGGCGCAATTAAACCTTTTCTGTAAAGTGACGAAATAAATTTATACATCAAGCGATCAACGCGGATGGTGATGAAGAAAATTCGTTACCCATCCGTTAATCGATCAAAAGGTGCTTAGAAGTCTCAATATACGATATCTCGATGTGTCTAAAAAGCGCAGCATTCTATATCTGTATATAGGTTGCTGGTTAGAGGCGTCATTTGGCGGGTGAAATCCGCAAAATCCTGCCATCGGTTTCGTCCAAGGCATATACTGCACCATCAGGCCCGACGTCGACGTCTCGGATCCGGTTCCCAATTTGTTGTAGCAAACGCTCCTCACTTTCCACGCTTTCGCCGTTCAGCGTCAGTCGAACAATCGCGCCAGCGCGCAAGCCCCCTATCAGAAGGTTGCCTTTCCATGCGGGAAATAAGTTTTCATTATAGAACACCATCCCTCCCGGCGCGATTACCGGCGTCCAGGTTCTCAATGGCGGGACTACACCCTTCATGAATTTTTTTCCGTCACCGACCGGATGACCGGAATATTCGACTCCGTGCGATACTAGCGGCCAACCGTAATTAGAGGCAGCTGCAGGAATATTTAGTTCGTCTCCCCCGCGGGGCCCGTGTTCGATTGTCCAAAGCTTGCCCGTCCGGGGATGTATATCGGCGCCCTGTATATTGCGATGGCCATATGACCATATTTCCGGGCGCGCACTACTGTGACGAACGAATGGATTGTCCTTGGGGATGCCTCCGTCAATGGTAATGCGGACCACTTTACCGACGTGCCCGTTCAAGTTCTGGGCGAGGTATCGATTTCCGAGATCGCCCAGCGTGACGAAAAGGTTCCCATCAGGGGCGACGATTATGCGTGACCCAAAATGGCGCCCGCTCCCGACCTTCGGTGTTTGGCTAAATATTATCCTGATGTCTTTAAGCGCACGATAATCCTTGCTCAGTTTTCCTCGCACCACAGAGGTATACATCCCTTTGTTCGGACTTTTTTTGGTGAATGTCAGAAACACAAATCGGTTACTTTGGAAATTTGGATGCAGTAGGACATCCAATAGTCCACCTTGCCCGATATAGTCCACTTGCGGGGTTCCTAAGATTGGATTTGATTTCTGGCCGTTCCTGCCCACAAGGCGCAAATTACCCGGTTTCTCGGTAACTAAAATTCGCCCGTCGTGTAAAAAGTCGAACCCCCAAGGCGACTCCAGACCTTCAGCAAAACTCTCTACTATGATTGGGCCATTTTGTGTTTGATACTTTTCTATTGCATACGAGACGCTGGGTAAGAGCGAAAGCAAAAGAACGCATACTGCAATTGACTTTTTGTTCACTGGAGCTTTCTTTGTCGCAAAGTAATTTCTGACGTGATCGGATGATAGAGAACTAGGTTTATTCACCAAAGTTTCAAAAAATATTTTGAATTCCTAACTGTGAATACCATTGTTTTGAAGGTCGAATTAAAACCTAAGCCTGAACATCGGGGTTCCCACCTGACCCGCGGGCTGTAACACGTTAATGATGTTCGTATTAATAAAACAAGTTGCCAAGGTTTCGAAGTTTGTCGCGGTGGAGAACCTTTACTAGGCTTGTTTGCGGGACCTAAAAATGGGCTGCGGAAGAAACCATACGCAGACGCAATACAGGGTTGCTTATACTTCCATACGCGTTGGTATGTGGTTTTCCACAAATATTTTGAGCGTTATCCTCAGATTAAATGTGTTCTTTGTGGGTAAGGTTGAATTCATTGTTGTT
>CAJWSW010000063.1 GCA_913046035.1 uncultured Alphaproteobacteria bacterium
GTGCACAGTACGGACTTCAACATGTGCCCTAGGAATATCGTATACACCAATCAATGTGCCTACATTAGTGAAGGCCGCCAATAGGTTGCGGATAGCCGACAGGTAGGCGCCTATATTGGCGATGGTACGCACCCGCAACGCCGTCACCCTGCCGTTTTGGTCAAATGCGAGTTCCGCGTCGGTAACGTTGTCGCGCCCGTGTTCGTCGGCTTGCACCGCCTCTGAACGGGTGCAACTCCACTTAATTGGGCGTTCCAATTTGCGGGCCGCCCAAAGAACAAGCCGATGTTCTGAGTATTGCCAACCTTTTGTGCCGAAACCACCGCCAACGTCACGAGCAACAACACGAATGTTCTGCTCGGGGACCGTAAAAATCTTTTCTGCCAGCAGCTGCCGCACCCTATGGGGATATTGCACATCTGCATGCAATAAAAAGCGATCTTCCCGCGGATCGTAATCGCCAATTGCCCCCCGGGTTTCCAGGTAATGCGCGAAAACCCGACTGATGGTAAAGTTCCGCTTCACGATGTTATGCGCAATATTGAACGCCTCGTCTGTTGCCGCTCGGTCACCCGCTTCATAGAGGCCCGAAATATTATCTGGGTAATCATCCCATACGAGCGGAGCCGCGGCATCGACAGTCTGAGCGGTATCGGTGATGGATGGTAACGGTCTATACTCGACCATCACTGCTTCCGCCGCATCCATCGCCTCGTTTAGCGTTTGGCCGACTACCAACGCCACTGGATCACCGACATAGCGCACACGCGTTAGAGCTATCGGGGGTTGCGGTCGATATTTCATAGGCTGACCGTCGGGCCGAAGCCATTTCGCAGGCATGCCTGGGACGCCAAGATTGTCCGCAGCAATATCCTGGCCAGTGTAAATCGCAAGAATTCCAGGCATGGCCTCAGCTATAGAGGTATCTATACCGAGAATATCCGCGTGGGCATGTGGTGACCGTAGGAGAAACGCATACGCCTGATTTGGTAATTCAATGTCGTTTACAAAAAGACCATTTCCGCGCAAAAGACGAGGATCCTCCTCTCTTCGTACTCCCTGCCCAACACCGTACTTAGCCATGGTAACTTTCCAGTGGAGGGATCTGACGCAGAACCAAATTACCGCCGTCGAAGCAAGCCGCCCCTATACAAAAAGTCATAATGTGATTTCCTCTGCAACATTTCGTCGCCTAATGCATATCACCATTCTTGGTTCCCTCTTCGTAAAAATACCTGGGCGTGACCCCGTATAACTTACGTTTTTGGGAAACACAGGAAAAACCCGCGTTCCACACATTTCGGACAAAAATCATCGCTTAGAGAGCAGGTTCCTGCCACTAGCCTCTGCCAAAGCCGTGAGAACCACATCTTCGCTAAGAATTTCAGGCAATGGCAAACCCTTCGGCGCCAAAGGTCCAAACACTACATTAAACGGAATACCATATCGTCCGAAGTTTTTAAGAAACGCCGAAATCTCGGGGTTTGGATTGGTCCAATCGGCCTTCATGGCGATGAAATTTCCTCTGCCCAAGACATTAGCAACTTGGCCACGATTGAGCACTAACGACTTATTTACCTGACAGGTCAAACACCAGTCGGCCGTCACGTCAATGAACACGGTATTTCCTTTAGCTATCTCCGCAGCAACCACACCCAGGTCAAACTCGCGCCAGGTTTTACCCTCTGTTTTGATCAGACGATCACGGTTGGCTTTAGCAAAACTATCTGCACCGACCATAGACATTACCGTTAGCAAACCCACCACAACCCAGGTGGCAAACCTAGCCCCTTCACCGATATGCCTGTGCTGCCAGATGATAAAGATGATGGCAACCATCAACAAAGCGACCACTCCAGTCGCCGAACCGCCGATTTGGGACCAAATCACGGTCAACAGCCACAGCGCTGTGCCGATCAAAGCTGCAGATAGAATTCGTTTAAAGATAATCATCCAACGCCCGGGCTTGGGTAACCATCTGATTATCTGAGGGAATACCGCAACCGCGATCCATGGCATGGCCAGACCAATCCCGAGCGCGAAGAACACACTATAAATCTCCAATGGACCGCGGGATAGTGCGAAACCAATCGCTGTTCCAAGAAACGGGGCAGTGCAAGGAGTCGCCAAGAGGGTTGCGAAAGCGCCTGCCATAAATTGGCCGGCCAAACTAGGCTGTCTATTATCAGATTTTGCCGGTATCGCATTCGATATGACGCCTGGCAAGCGAAACTCAAACAAACCCCACATGTTGCAGGCAAATAACGTGATGACTACCACCATAAATACAATGAATGCCGGTTGCTGAAACTGTATCCCCCACCCCAGAGCGAGCCCAGCACTCCGCAACGCTACTGCCAATGTTCCAAGTACTATAAAACACGTAATAACCCCTCCAGCCGACGCTATAAAATGCTTCCTAATTTTGGTCGCGTCCTCACCACCGTAGCTAGAGATGGTGAGGAGCTTTAGAGAGAGAACAGGTAAAACGCAGGGCATCAGATTGAGAATCAACCCACCAACAATCGCGAGGCCAAGAATAGCCAAAAAACCGAAACCAAATGCTTCACCATCAGGACTTACATCTGGAGACATCACTACTGCGCGCTGTAGAATTTTCCTTCGCTCCACGGCTCTATTTCCATCAACCAGTGTAAGCGTCACTGCTTTGCCAACCAGGCTCAAGTCCTGTTTTTCGGGTGAATTTATTCCAACACGCATGAGCGCCTCGGTGCCCGTTGACAGAATCTTTACCTCAGGTCTGTCGAAGCTATAGCCCGATGGCCCCTCTAAAAACAAATCAGGTGATTTCAAGGGCGCGTCACCCGCCACCCGCACGATGATCGAGCGATTTTTACCGCTGCCTCCAATTTCCGCCTGATTAATCGACAATGGACCTTCGCGGGATAACAGCGGCACCTTCGCTTGCCATTGCTTAATTTTATCCCAATGCCGTGTTTTTAAATCAGTGTCGGCGGGTAAATTAAGGGGAAGTGTAATCTCGTAGGGCACGCATATATCATCACAGGTAAGAAACCTTACCTGTGCCTTGAGGGCCAAAGCCTTGCTTGGTTCAAGCGCAGATAGCTTAATAGGGAAGACCACTTCCTGCTTGTAACCAAGGGTTTCGAGACCGAGCACAGAAAATCGTTCTGGGGCTGGCCACGACATAATCGCATCAGCAAAATTCTCGGAGGCGGACCAGTCAATCTGCGGTGGAAAGCCAGCATCCCCGGGTGAACGCCAGTATACCTTCCATCCTGGTTTCATCCGAAACTGGAGCCCTAAATCTCGGGTCTCGCCGTCAATCGTCGTCGTGCCGCCATATATAAGACGTACCGCGCCGTGATCATGTTCAAACCATGTGGAAGTAGCAGCAGGCGCGGTTGAGACGAAAAAAGTGGTCCCAACCGAGAGCACAACGGCGACAAAGCGCTTAATGAGGGGGCAAAACACCCAAGACATATCAGCGATAATCCTTTTTGCGATCTGATTTATAATATAGTGCAAGGTTTACCTTATGACACCGTGCACAATTAAAACGGCGTGTCCGATAAATTAGTTTGTCGGCCGGATTAAACAAATGTGGCAAAACAATATGGTTCACATCAAATAGTTCCTAGAGAACGTGAAAAAGGATACAATCAAGTTATGACAAGCGACCCTCGCGACAATGGATATCTTACAGGCCAAATGCTGATCGCCATGCCACAAATGCTGGATGAAAGGTTCGTCAAGTCCGTTATTTATATGTGTGCACATACTGAAGATGGCGCCATGGGTCTCGTAGTGAACAAAATCCTCGAGGATATCAATTTCCCCGATCTGCTGGAACAGTTAGACATCAATTCAAAAACAGACGGCAAGAACATTGGTGTTCATTTTGGAGGGCCCGTTGAATCCGGCCGAGGTTTCGTTTTACATTCATCGGACTATCAGCAAGACGGCACGATGGTAATCGACCCACAGATTGCGCTAACTGCCACCACAGATATTCTGCGTGACATTGCTAAAGGTGAAGGGCCTGCAAAGAGCTTATTAGCTCTGGGCTACGCAGGATGGGGACCGGGGCAGCTTGATGCTGAACTGCAAGCCAATGGATGGCTGTCCGTAGATGCTGAACCAGACTTAGTTTTCGGTATTGAACCAGACAACGCATGGCAGGTCGCGCTCGCCAAAATCGGCATTGACGCCTCAATGTTATCCGGTGAGGCCGGACACGCCTGAAAACGCGAACATTTTTTTATCAGACGCCGAGTGCCGCCTGTAAAGAGGTATAATCGGCTAACCCCCCAACAGGTCCCAGTGCGGCGATAGTCGGCGGAGACTGAAGAAGCCTCCCTGCAACACGACGTACGTCGTCCGCTGAAACAGCGTCAATATGTTGCGACATTTCATTCACCGGCATGATACGGCCATAAACCATCAAATGACGCGCTATTCTCTCAGCTCGTGAAGACGTGCTTTCGAGTGACATCAGAACGCCCGCCTTGATCTGGGCTCGAGACCGCGTCAGCTCATCCTCGGTTATTTGTTGTTCAGCGATCCGCAGCAATTCCCCACTAACGGCAGTTACCAGTTCATTCAATTGTTCCTCACCCGTTCCCGCGTATAAACCGAATAAACCACCGTCGTTAAACGCAGAAGAGAAAGAATAGACAGAGTAAGCGAGTCCGCGCTTTTCACGAATTTCCTGGAACAGCCGCGACGACATCCCACCTCCTAGCGCTGTCGACAGAACGGCCAGCGGATAATAATCCCTATCATTGAAACCAACACCTTCAAAACCCATCACGAGGTGGGCTTGTTCTAAGTCGCGGGTATCGCGTACGTCACCTCCTCGATAATTACCTGCAGCGGGCGGTGGCGCTGTCGAAATAGACATACCTTTGAAAGCATCTTCAGCTCGCCGTTCGAAATCCTCGGGGTCTAGGTTCCCAGCAGCGGCTACAACCATCTTATCAGAGCCATACTGACGGTTTATATAATCAACTAGCGTTTCGCGCGACATCGAACCAACGCTATCTTCGGTCCCGAGTATTGGGCGGCCAAGTGGTTGGTCCGGGTAAGCAGTTTCTTGAAAAAGATCGAAGACTATGTCGTCAGGCGTGTCGTTTGCTTGGCTAATCTCTTGCAAGACGACGCCGCGCTCTCGATCTAACTCGTCGTTATCAAAGATAGAATGAAGAACGATGTCAGAAATGACATCAAGTGCAAGATTGATATTCTCCTTCAACACAGTCGCGTAATAAACAGTGGTCTCCCGAGACGTATAAGCGTTTAAATGCCCTCCAACATTTTCTATCTCGGTAGCAATATCAAGCGAGCTTCGGCGGTCGGTACCCTTAAAAGCCATGTGTTCCAGCAAATGAGAGACACCGTTATTCGAGGCGTCCTCATTCCGCGCTCCGGCATTGACCCAAATACCAATCGAGACGCTCTCGACAGAGTCCATTCGGTCGGAGACAACGCGCAAATCACCGCTTAAAACAGTCTCTTCAATCGTCATCGACTTTTAAGCCTCGAGGTGCGTCTGATAAAGTCTTGTAGCGAATTTGCATCATTAGCAAGTGTAGCAAACCTCTCGGTTCGCTCAAACAGGTCAGCCAAACGAGGCGGTAAATGAGGGCGAACCGCAGTTGCTGCTTCTACTGCGTCGGGAAACTTTGCAGGATGAGCTGTCGCGAGCGAAACAACCGGGACAGCGATATCTCCGCGGCATTGGCGTGCGGCGTCCACGGCAATGGCACTATGCGGATCAATCAGCTCT
This sequence comes from uncultured Alphaproteobacteria bacterium, assembly GCA_913046035.1. GTDB lineage: Bacteria > Pseudomonadota > Alphaproteobacteria > MPNO01 > UBA830 > UBA830. The sequence continues at coordinate 5,771 of CAJWSW010000063.1, forward strand.
CCAGTCCTCTCGAGAGTTTCCTGAATTACTCGGCGTGTTCCTTTGTCGTCAAGCCGAGCCGCGTCAAAGTGATCACGCGCCTTTGTAAGGCGCGTGTCGTCCAACGACATCGTCCCAGTTTTCCGGAACTTGGACAACCATTCCCTTACAGCTGCGCCGTCTTCATCCAGCATATAGAATAATAAACGTTCGAAATTGCTCGACACTTGAATATCCATGCTAGGCGAGAGGGTTTCCTCGACGTCAGCTATCCTCATCTCGCCGGTTTCGAAAAACCGGTACAGAATATCATTAGAATTAGTCCCGATTATCAGACGATCCACCGGTAAGCCGCATTTCCAAGCGGCCCAGCCCGCTAACACGTTCCCGAAATTGCCGGTTGGCACCGCAAACCGCAAGGGCCTATGCGGAGCGCCGAGTCGCACTGCGGCAACAACGTAATACACAATCTGAATCATCACTCGCGCCCAGTTAATCGAATTTACTGCTGAGAGATTTTGCTCGGTGCGGAATTGGGAATCGTTAAACATGGCTTTAACTAAATCTTGGCAGTCATCAAATGTGCCGTCGACGGCGATAGCATGCACATTTGCCGCCTCTACTGTCGTCATTTGGCGCTGTTGCACCGGCGACACGCGGCCCTGCGGAAAAAGTATATATATGTCAACATTATCACGGTCACGACACGCCTCAATTGCAGCTGAGCCAGTATCCCCAGATGTTGCTCCCACGATGGTAATCCGCTGCTTACGCGATGCTAATACGTGGCCGAACATGCGCCCAAGCAATTGTAATGCAAAGTCTTTGAACGCTAATGTCGGGCCATGAAACAACTCCAACAACCACTCATTGGCCCCGATCTGTTTCAAGGGTGCGACAGCCTCATGACTGAAACCCGCATAGGATTCGTAGATTATTTTCCGGAGCTGGCTATCAGGAATGGCACCTCCAACAAATGGCTGTATAACTAAAAAAGCAATATCGGCGTACGACAGACCAGCCATTTCCTCAAATACAGAAGCGGAAATTTGAGGCCACTCGGCCGGCACGTAGAGCCCGCCATCTGATGCCAGACCAGCAAGCAACACATCGTCGAATGACAGTTCCGGCGCTTCGCCCCTCGTAGATACGTATTTCAACGACTGCTCCTCAAAGAATAGCAAAATTTAGCCCTGCCGTGTGTGTTGTCAAACCCGAATACTTGGTTAAGTGCCAGGTTTTCCGCTAATGCAGCTAATAGATGATGATTGTTTCCGCAGTCACTGCAACACCCCCCGATGTCATGACCAACCCTTTGGCGTGATATTTATCACTTTACGATTTAAAGGATATTACAGAGCTGCAACAAGTGACACCGCGAACACGAGGGCGAGGCTAAAAACCTGTGTTACCCATATCTTTCCTGTAAGTGCGCCTTGAAATCATCCGCACCCAGTGGCTTCCCAGTAGCAGCCAACAATATATCATTAGAAGTTCTAGAACTTCCCGTAGCATGTATGTTATTCCGCATCCACCCGACTAGTAGGCCGAAGTCACCGCGTGAAATCATTTCGGGTATATCGGGGTGTGCCACCTTTGCGGCAGCAAATAATTGAGAGGCGGCCATCGCACCGAGGGTGTAGGTCGGGAAATATCCCCACGCACCGTCATACCAGTGAATGTCCTGCAAACAGCCTTGCATATCATCCGGAGGACGAACACCGAGCAAATCCACCATGCCACTATTCCATGCGTCTGGCAGATCCACCAGAGCAAGTTGGTCGTCAATCAATGCTCTCTCTAGCCGATAGCGCAAAATGACGTGAGCGGGGTAAGTGACCTCATCAGCGTCTACTCGGATGAAACTGGGCTCAACATGAGTATAAAGGCGATAAAGATTTTCATGGTTCCATTCAGGCCCGGTTCCACCAAAGGCTCCCCGCATTAACGGGGCTGCAAATGACAAAAATTCCCGGCTGCGACATGCCTGCATCTCGATTAATAAAGATTGGCTCTCGTGTAACACCATGCCCCGAGCGGCGCCGACTGGTTGATATCTCCATTCTTCCGGCAAACCCATCTCGTAGAGAGCATGGCCGGTTTCGTGCAACACTCCCATAAGGCTTTGGGTGAAATCATCTTCCCCATAACGAGTGGTAATTCTGATGTCACCGGGCACGCCACCACAGAACGGATGAAGGCTGACGTCTAGCCTACCGGCACCGAAATCAAAACCTAAAACCTGCATCAAATGACGGCCCAGATTACATTGTCGGTCTGCGTCGAATGGACCGACGGGCGCAATCGCTTCACCTTGCTCCGCCTGCTTAGCAAGAGCGGTCTCCAAAAAATCAGGTAAAAAACTCACAAGGTCCGCAAACAGATCATCAATTTGTTTTGTTCGACCGCCAGGCTCGTACTGATCAAGAAGCGCTTCGTAGACACTACATTCTAGAGCAACCGACTTTGCCTTGCCCGCCTCTTGAGAAAGTTTCAAGACTTCCTCTAAATAGGGAAGCACCTTGGCGAAATCGTTCTCTGACCTTGCTTCACGCCAAACCATCTCGCACGCAGAGCTGGCGCGTGTCATCGCCTCGACAAGGTCGGCATCCACTGCATTAGCGTGCACCCAACTGCGGCGCATCTCGCGAAGATTAGCACGTTGCCATGATCCATCTAGAACATCGCTTTCGGCCGCCTCTAGCAAGTCATGAAACTCAGTCGAGGTCTTCATCTCGTGTATGGTCAACTTAAGTGCTGCCAACTGCTCGGCGCGCGCCGACGCACCGCCCGTCGGCATTAGCACCGACATATCCCAATGCAACATGCCAACAGCTTCGTTTAACGCTGCTATGCGCCGAAATCGACTTTCAAGTTCAAGATAAGCCGACAAAATAAACCTCCGTTAATGTTTTGTGGGGTGGCGCCAGTGAAAGGCGATGTAAATGATCACCAATGTTGCAGCAAGACCAAACCAGGTTACGGCGTACTCGAGATGCCGATTGGGCTGTTGAGCATTAAATGCCAGTGGCATTGGCCAGGCACCGCGCCTATCACTCTCGGCCACTTGCAACCGGTTCCTTGGGTTAGGTGTGGGAACCACCTCAATAAAGAATGGCCTTGTATTGTAATTTTTATTTCGCAGCGTCATTGCGCGAGGATCAACAAAGTACCATTCATCCTTTTCAGGCATATTGTCAGGGAGCCAGGAATTTTTACGTCCAGCCGATCGCAAAACCCCAATCAGGGCAATTTTGCCGCTTGGCGTATGTAGGTTGTCCTTTTTTAGGGTCCCTGGTACCCATCCCCGGTCAACCAACACCATTTGTCCTGTTAATGTCTCAAAGAGCGTGATCAATTTATAGCCAGGGCGCTTCCGCACCTTGATTGGCGTATTCAATTTAAAATTATCCGGGCGAAAATTACCCTCTAGGTAGACCCTTCGGAACTCGTGTTTCTCCCAACCGTCGCGCAACACGGTCTTGAGTGCGACCGGTTCTGCAGCTAGACCGGCAGCGCGCTCGGCAATGAGTGCTTCTTTCCATTCCAGCCTATTCAACTGCCAAATACCTAGGCTTATCAAAAGCACCAATGCCGGCAGGGCAACAGCTGTCATCCACACATTCAAACGGACTGAGTGACGCTCAGCCTCCATGGCGGGATTCAGACTTGTAGCCTAGAAAAACGTAATTTGTCGCTGCGAGGCTGTGGCCCAACCCGCACACCTGTTTAGTCAGTGATTGATAATAAGTATGTTCATCAAAAACAGCACCATATTTACACTCTAGCCAAGCCAAATACGGATTCCGCTTTAACGGCCCCACCAATAGATGGAAACGAACAAAAATAGCCAAACGACGTCGACGAAGTGCCAGTACCATGCAGCTGCCTCAAAACCAAAATGCTGTTGGTCTGTGAAATGCCCGGCGCGCCCCCGAAAAAAACAAACGATCAGGAAAATCGTTCCAACAAGCACATGGAAACCATGAAAACCAGTCGCCATGTAAAAGGTTGATGGGTAGATCCCATCCTGAAAACCAAATGCAGCGTGACTATATTCGAAGGCTTGTACACCAGTGAAACAAACACCGAGGAAAATCGTCAATGCAAGGCCCTGAAGAAAATGCGTACGATTATTCTCCCGCAACGCATGATGCGCCCAAGTAACCGTGATACCAGACATAAGCAGAATTAGAGTGTTCAAAAATGGTAAATCCCACGTATCAAATGTCTGGACACCGGGTGGTGGCCATTGCCCGGCAATCTGTTCCGTCGGGAATAACGCAGCGTTGAAATAGGCCCAAAACCAGGCCACGAAAAACATAACCTCGGAGGCAATAAAGAGCACCATGCCGTACCGCATCCCAACCTGGACAACCGGATTATGGTAGCCCCCAAATTCAGCTTCCTTTACGACCTCCCAGAACCAACCAGCCATCGTCCCCATTATTGCGACGACACCGAGAATTAGGACCCAGCTGATTCCCGCGTGCATGTACATGACGGCGCCAATGGCCATGACGAAGCCCGAAACTGACCCAATAAACGGCCAAGGGCTCGGATCTACGAGATGATAGGGGTGTTTGTGGCCATGGTAATCATGCTCTGCGGCGCTGGCGCCTGTGTCTGAGGGCGGGACCATGTCTCTTGCGCTCCGTTGTTTAACTGTCGATTGGTGCAGAAGTTTTGCTCAGTCGCGCTGTGCGATCGGGGTCCACTTCGGTCTTAAAGAAAGTATAGGAAAGGGTGATTTCGTTAACATCGTCTAAACTGGGATCCTCGGCGATTGCTGGATCCACAAAGAAAGAAACCGGCATGTCAACCTCGCCACCCGGCTCCAGCCGCTGTTCTGTAAAACAGAAGCACTCAATCTTATTAAAGTACTGACCGGCCTTAAGCGGTGTGACGTTGAATGTGGCTGTGCCAACAACGGTGCCGCCAGAGACGTTTCGGGCGCGATAGAAGGCCAAGGTATTTTCGCCAACACGCACATCTACCTTATCTTTTACTGCGGAAAATTTCCACGGTAGAGCACGATCAGTATCAGCGTTAAACCGGATGGTTATCCTGCGATCTAGGACCCTTTCTGGCAAAACCTCAGCCACCTGCGTCGTGCCGCCATAACCGGTGACCTGGCAGAAGATTTCATAAAGTGGTACCGCCGCGTAGGAGGCGCCCACCATGCTAGCAGCGCCAAAAAATGAGATCAAAGCCAAGCGTCGGTTACGATAACTAAGGTCGCTTCGCATTTTAGCTAGCCCCACCGCTGGACATCCGCACAACAGATATGACGTAAAACAACGCCGCCAACGCAAAGATCACAATTACTAACGCCACATTGCGGCGTCTGCGTTTTCTGTGCATCTCGGACACCTGTTTTGCCATCGCCATCACCCCAAAAATGCCCTACCGATAAGACTATCAAAGATTAGCGCGGCGAACAGAACAGAGAGATAAAGCAGAGAAAAGCGGAACATCATGCGTGGTGCGCGATCAGTCTTGTCCAGCAAGACCTTGAATGCGAGCGCTATGAAAGAAACCCCCATCAAAATTGCTAGCGCACCCCAAGCAACGCTGGCGACGCCAATAAGGCAAGGAACCAGCGATACCGGAAGCAAAAGCACAGTGTAAAGTAGAATCTGCTTCTTAGTTTCTAAAACCCCGGAAGCGACAGGCAGCATCGGCACTCCGGCTTTTTCGTAATCGTCGCACTTATATAAAGCCAGCGCCCAAAAATGAGGTGGCGTCCACATGAAAATCAGAGAAAACAGCGCAATGCCGCCAAAGCTAACATCGCCTGTAACCGCAGCCCAGCCAATCATAGGCGGGAAGGCCCCTGCCGCACCGCCAATAACGATATTCTGAGGTGTCCGCCGTTTAAGCCAAATAGTGTAGACGAACACGTAAAACCCAATAGCGAGCGCGAGTATCGCGGCTGCGACATAATTTACCCCGAGAGCCATCACCATGATAGAACCACCCGCAAGTAAGACACCGAAGGCAAGTGCGGTTTCGGGCTCCATTCGGCCCGCAGGAAGTGGACGGTTCTTGGTCCTCTCCATTCGCGCGTCAAGATCTCGTTCATACCACATGTTAACCGCACCTGAGGCACCAGTTGCAAGCGCTATACACAGGATTGCGATCACTGCGACCACCGGGTGGATTTCGCCTGGAGCCACTAGTATGCCAGCGAGGCCAGTAAACACCACCAGTGACATCACCCGAGGTTTCAGCAACGCGATAAAATCGGACACAGCAGTATCGCGCGGGAGGGGAACAGCAGTAGATACGCCGTTCGCGTTTAGCGATCTATCGTTCATGGCGGGCCTAATGGGCTACCTCGTCCTTAATTTCTGGCAGCTCGTCATATGAGTGGAATGCTGGCGGAGAAGGCAGGGTCCACTCCAATGTCGTGGCGCCCTCACCCCAGGGGTTTTCCCCAACACGGTCTTTTGCTGCGAAACCACGCCAGACGGCGTAAAGAAATACTAAAACCCCGAAAGCGCTTATGTAAGATCCATAGGAGGCGATTTCATTCCATCCGGTGAAAGCGTCCGTATAATCCGGAATGCGCCGAGGCATGCCGGCAAGACCAGCAAAATGCATCGGAAAGAAGGTGACGTTCACGCCAACAAAGGTAATCCAGAAGTGAATTTTACCAAGGCTCTCGGGAATTAGCTTGCCCGTCATTTTTGGAAACCAATAATAAAAGCCGGCAAAAATTGCGAACACTGCGCCCAATGAGAGGACATAATGGAAATGTGCTACGACATAGTAAGTATCATGCAATGAGTGATCGATGCCAGCGTTTGCCAAAACAACTCCGGTCACACCGCCAACGGTGAAAAGAAATATAAATCCTACCGACCAAAGCATGGGAGTCGAAAACCGGATCGAACCTCCCCACATTGTCGCGATCCAGCTAAAGATCTTGATGCCTGTAGGCACCGCAATCACCATTGTAGCTGCTGTAAAGTACGCCTTAGTATCGACGTTCATGCCCACTGTAAACATGTGATGAGCCCAAACGACGAAGCCAACCACTCCAATGGCAACCATAGCATAAACCATTCCAAGATATCCAAAGACTGGTTTGCGTGAAAACGTCGATACAATCTGACTGATAATTCCAAAACCGGGAAGTATCAGGATGTAGACTTCCGGATGGCCAAAAAACCAAAATAAGTGCTGGAAAAGAACCGGATCTCCTCCGCCAGCCGCGTCGAAAAACGCGGTCCCAAAGTTACGATCCGTTAGCAGCATTGTGATTGCACCAGCCAAAACCGGAAGTGACAGAAGTAACAAGAAGGCCGTTACGAGGATCGACCAGACGAAAAGCGGCATCTTGTGAAGCGTCATGCCGGGGGCACGCATATTAAAAATCGTCGTAATAAAATTAGCCGCGCCTAAGATCGAGGATGCTCCAGCCAGATGCAGAGCAAAAATTGCCAAATCGACCGCAGGCCCCGGTGAGCCAACGTTTGAACTAAATGGCGGATACATCGTCCAGCCGCCACCTACGCCCCCAAGGAATGGGGATGCTAACAGCAATAGGAAAGATGGCACGAGAAGCCAGAAGCTTATATTGTTCATGCGCGGAAACGCCATATCGGGTGCCCCGATCATTAAGGGGACTATCCAGTTTCCAAAGCCACCTATCATCGCCGGCATCACCATAAAGAAGATCATGATCAGGCCGTGCGCTGTCACAAGGACGTTGTACATATGGTAATCGCCACCGAGGATATCGTCTCCTGGGGCCTGCAGTTCTGCTCTAAACACAATCGACATAGCACCGCCGATGATCCCCGCCACGATAGCGAAGATGAGGTACATTGTGCCGATATCCTTATGGTTCGTAGAATAAACGAACCGCCGCCAACCGGTCGGGTCGGCATGGTGATCGTGGGCTACGTGTGCGTCTGACATTTTTATTTCCCTTGATCCTATCTCGTTTCGTTTTTAGCGAATTGTCGAGCCATCGAAGGCTCATCGGCAGCGAATTCCTTGCGGGCTTTTTCAACCCAGGCGTTGAATTTATCCTTCGACACGACTTCAACTGTGATCGGCATGAAGCCGTGGTTTACCCCGCAAAGCTCTGAGCATTGTCCGTAGTAAACTCCTTCATTCTTCACTGGACCGATCCAAATTTCGTTTAACCTTCCGGGAACTGCATCGATTTTTCGACCAAAAGCAGGTATAGTCCATGCATGCAGCACATCGGCAGCGGTGACCTGAACGCGGACTATCGTATTCGAAGGGATAACAACCCGATTATCAGTCTCTAGAAGACGAGGTTGACCCTCCTTCAGGTCTTCATCCGCAATCATGTACGCGTCGAATGAAAATTTGCCGTGGTCAACGTATTCATAATTCCAGTACCACTGGTGCCCCGTCGCCTTTATCGTCATATCGACTTTAGGAATTACATCGGACTTATAAAGTAGCTTAAAGGATGGGACTGCAATCACGACCAATATAGCCACCGGGATTACGGTCCACAAAACCTCAATGGTAGTATTATGGGTCGTCCGGCTGGGGTTCGGGTTCGATTTTTCATTGAACTTAACCACCACAATTGCAAGGAGCGCGAGAACAAAAAGACTAATGATTATGATTGTTGGAAGAAGATAGACGTCGTGAAACCTAACAATCTGCTCCATCAGCGGCGTGGCCGCTTCTTGAAAATTCATCTGCCAAGGTTCTGGCTGGGCAGCTGACGCAAAGCCGGGAACCGCTAACATTCCAAGTATTGCTGTGGAACCAAAAAAACGCCGCTTAAGTGCCATTTTATTCAATCCGTTTCGGTAAGGTTTGGCAAGCATATCAGTTTCCCAAATAGCGCTTCAAAGCAGCAACATCGCATCTAACGCTATTTTTTCCGATCACTGCATCGTCAACAGATACCCCAAAGCGACCCGTGATAACAAGCTGCGCGCATTGTCGCAGAGGCCCGAAATCTAGTATTCAGCAGAGAGGTATGGCCTGAGAAAGCCGACGTTCTAGCGGGCTCACATCCTTTGGAACGCTATGCCTACGATATTCGCGACGTAATGTCGCATATTTTAGCAGAATTCCGCGCCTTCTGGGTTGAGAAGGAAAAACGTGACCTTCGGCTCTGAACGTCTCATATTATAATGGAGGCACATCATCAAAGGCGGCAGTGATTAAATGAACAATACTGATGAACTTTTTTTCGACCGCACCGGCATGAGCCGGCACCGAATCGAAAACCTTGTGTCGGAGTCGCTCAATGGTTCCGATGACGGTGAACTTTTCATGGAATACCGCCAATCCGAGGGCATTTCATTCGATGATGGTCGCCTCAAAAGCGCCTCGTTTGACACCACACAAGGGTTTGGTTTGCGCAGTGTATCGGCCGAGTCGACAGGTTATGCCCACGCTTCGGAACTCTCAGAGGCCGCAATAGAGC
>CAJWSW010000064.1 GCA_913046035.1 uncultured Alphaproteobacteria bacterium
CCTGGTGAATCTGCTCTTTTATCAAAAGCAGGTGCGACGGCTCCCGACCCAAAAATTCGGAGAAAAATCAACCGAGAATCTTCTATCCTTGCGGCGGAGAGCGATAGCTTTACTGACAGGCTGATCTTTTGGCAAGAACCGCCCGAAAAAGGTGAAATCGTTGACGCTGCTGCGGAGGCAGAAAGGCTTAAAGAAAACGCTTCTCGTAACGAACCGCCTACAAAGGGCCGAACTCCTACGATTGTGCGCAAGCCTAAGGGGTGGCTTGAAGGCATTATTAACTGACCAGATTTTAACGTCGAGTGGACTTGCCTCTTTTCTGTGTGTGAACCATGTCTATTCCACGCCCAGTGGGTGGTTTCGAGCCTTTTTAGGAGGGGTAAAGTGTGGTTCTTACGTTGAGATCCATCAGGGCCGTGATGGGTACGTTTTTTTTGTTCTTTATTATTTTTTTCGCTAACAACACCATCGGCGCTGTCTTTTCGCCGAAGTCATTCAAATTAGATAACGGCCTTCAAGTCGTGGTTATCGAAAATGATCGTGCGCCGATAGTATTGCAAATGCTTTGGTATCGGGTTGGAGCCGCGGATGAAAAACCCGGCGAGTCTGGGTTAGCACACTTCGTTGAACACCTCCTTTTCAAAGGAACAAAAACCACGAAACCCGGAGAGTTTTCCCGTAGGATTGCGCGTATAGGTGGGCGCGATAATGCATTTACGAGTTATGACTTCACTGCATACTTTCAACAAGTGGCATCGCATGAATTGGAGACAATCATGCGGCTTGAGGCGGATCGTATGCAAAACTTAGTGCTTTCGGATGATGTCGTGCTGCCCGAGCGAGATGTCGTTCTTGAGGAGCGCCGCTCAAGGACTGATAACAGTCCTGCAGCTCAATTACGAGAGCAGGTGCGCCGTGCTCTCTACCTTAATCACCCATACGGCCGTCCCGTGATAGGTTGGAAAAGTGAAATAGAGAACCTTACTACTGAAAAGGCTCTTGCCTTCTATCGGAAACATTATGCGCCTAATAATGCAATGCTTATTATTGCGGGAGCCGTCAAATTGGATCAGGTGCGCGCATTGGCGGAAAAGTACTACGGGTCTATCCCATACCGTCCTGTCTCGCCCCGAGTACGGCCAAAAGAACCACCTCATTATGCCCATCGGCGTGTTGAGTTGCGCAATGCACGCGTCAATCTGCCGGCTATCTCCCGAACATATCTCTCGCCAAGTTACAGCGCAGGCGGAAAGCAATACGCCTATGCCCTCGAAGTACTATCCCTCGTGTTGGGCGGCGGTAACACCAGCGAGTTGTATCGCAGGCTCGTCGTAGAGCGCGGAATTGCCTCTACAGCGGGGGCTTGGTATGGGGGAGACGGGCTCGATTACGGGGAATTCGGTATTTATGCCAGTCCTAAGGCTGGTATTGATATTGATCAATTGGAGCAGGCACTGTTCGAGGAATTCGGCGCCGCAATAAAAAGAGGGTTTAAAAAAGAAGATATCGAACGAGCTAAAAGGTTAATTATCGCTCAAGCGGTATATGCCCGCGACGGCCTACGGGCAGGCCCTAATGCATTTGGGAGGGCTTTCACACAAGGGCAGACAATATCGGATGTTGAAGCATGGCCAGAGCGGATTGCGAGTGTCACGCCGGAACAGGTCAACCAGGCAGCGCACACTGTATTCGAAATCAAAAATTCAGTGACTAGCGTACTTCTTCCCGGGGACGGAAAATGATTGTGCGCGTTTGTTTACTATTAGCCGTCCTCGGAATTAAACTCTCTGTTTTCACCGCGGCTCAAGCGGCAGATATTAAAAAGGTTATTTCAAGTAAAGGCATTGAAGCCTGGTTTGTTCAAGACAGCTCTGTGCCGTTAATCGCAATGAATTTTGTTTTTCGCGGCGTGGGGTCAGTGACTGATCCAGAGGGTCGTGAAGGGCTTGCAAAAATGAGCGCGGCTCTGTTGGATGAAGGTGCTGGCGAACTACAGGCGGCAGAGTTTCAGAAGAAGCTAGAGGAGATAGCCGCTCGCCTCTCGTTTTCTGCGGGACGGGACAATTACAGCGGTCGTTTAAGTACGCTAGTCAGCGAGCGAGATCAGGCATTCAATTTACTGAAGCTTTCTTTAAATAGACCCCGTTTCGATGAAAGACCTGTCGAGAGGATACGTGATCAATTTTACGCGTCTTTAATACGAAACGTTGAGGTGCCCCAGCGTGTATTAGGTCGGAAGTGGTCAGAAACGGTTTTCGCCGGTCATGCGTATTCGCGGCCATCCGATGGGACAAAGGCTAGTATCGCATCCATAACAAAGGCTGATTTAAACACTTTTGTTTCAACTCGATTTACACGCGATCGACTGATAGTCGGCGTGGTCGGGGATATATCCGAGGCCGAATTGGGTCGGCGACTGGATCAAGTTTTCGGTGGTCTCCCGAAGATAGGACGTACCTTTAATGTGCCCGACGTCGTGCCGACAGGCGCCGGGAAGACGATAGTCGTAAAGATGTCGATCCCGCAAAGCGCGATACTCCTCGGACATGCCGGGATAAAACGAGAGGATCCGGATTGGTATGCAGCACTTCTCGTGTCACGAATATTTGGTGGAGGCGGTCTAAGTTCGCGGCTTTATGAAGAAATAAGAGAGAAACGTGGTCTAGCGTATTCGGTATACTCCTATCTCAATCCAATGCAGAAATCTGCGCTCGTTGTTGGCAGCGTTGCCACTAAGAATGCACGGGCTGGTGAGTCCCTGAGTTTGATTAAGGCGGAGTGGGATCAATTAAGTAAAAAGGGTGTTTCCGCTGAAGAACTTCGTGATGCAAAAACCTACACTAATGGGTCCTTTCCACTTAGGTTAGGGTCGAGCCGCGGTATCGCTGAACTTCTTGTCGGCATGCAACTTTCTAATCTAGGCGAGAACTATATCAAAGAGCGGCCATCGTTAATTAATGCTGTCACTTTGGACGACGCGAATAGGGTCGCCAGGCGGGTGTATGACGTGAACAAGCTTACGACTGTTGTCGTCGGAGATCCGGAGGGGGTCGTCTCCACTCCTTAAATCCTACCTTTCTGGATTAACCTCGCGCGACAACCAGCCCACGTTTCCTAACTTATCCACAGGCATTGTTGTCAGGTGATACTCGCCCTTTCCTCGATTCGGCGGCATAAACTATGCTGACCTATTAGCTTATTGGTTGTTCATGTTGTATGCGCAGAATATCAACGATTGTCTGGCTTCTGAGATCGGCGATGGCGGCCTAGAACAAGCCGCTTTTGAGAGATATTTAAACAAAGTATCCGTCTTTCTCCCTTCAATTCGCGCTGGTGTAGCGAACGGAGAAATCCCGTTTCTTGACCTACCCAAAAGAACCTCCGATCTGCCAGAAATTAGAGAAACGGCAGCTCGTTTCCGTGGGGATTACGATGACATCATAGTCTTGGGAACAGGGGGGTCATCGCTGGGTGGCCGTACACTCTGTGCGCTTGCTCCGCTAGCTTATCCGAACCTTCGAGAAGGTCCCCGAATACGTTTCGCCGATAATGTTGACCCGCATTCATTTGACCTCCTCATTGCTGATACAGATTGGACCCGAACAGGTGTAATAGCGATTTCTAAATCAGGTGCGACTGCTGAAACGCTTGCACAGTTCGCAATTCTTTGGCGTGTATTGCTTGAAAATATGAATGAAGACCAAGCTTCTGACAGAGTTGCCATTATCACTGAGCCGGGGAGTAGCCCACTTGCTTCTATGGCGGCGAAGCTCGGATGCAGGAAACTCAATTGTGATCAAAATGTTGGGGGAAGATACTCCGTTTTTTCTGTTACTGGGCTTTTACCTGCCGCGATCGCGGGCTTGGACATTGATGCTATCCGAGCTGGAGCCGCTACCGTCTTATTAGATATGCCGGAAGGGAGGGCACAGGGCTACGCACCTGCGGAAGGCGCCGCTGTATCGGTTGGCCTTGACCTGACTAAAAATGTGACTGCTACCATTCTCATGCCTTACTGCGACCGTTTGGCAGACTTTGCGTTATGGTATCGCCAGTTGTGGGCAGAAAGCATAGGTAAATCAGGCCGGGGCACTACACCGATTCGCGCAATTGGTACGGTCGATCAGCATAGCCAGATACAGTTATACCTCGATGGTCCGGCAAACAAAATGTACACACTTATGCTCACCGACACCCGTAACTCGGGACCTAATATCTCCATGGGTGCAACCGGAATAAATAATTTGGGTTATCTCGATGGGAGAACAATAGGTGATTTGCTATTCGCGGCTGGAAAAGCGACCGCAGAGACTCTCGCTAATAACGGCCGTCCAACAAGGCTTATCCATATTCCTAAGGTTGATGAAGAATCAATAGGCGCATTAATGATGCACTATATGTTGGAGACTATCATTGCGGCTGATCTTTATGGCGTTGATCCTTACAATCAACCGGCGGTAGAGGAGGGCAAGGTTCTTACCCGCGAATTTCTAGGGGAAGACAGTTAATATGGCTCTGCGTCTTCTTCCAGAAACTCTCGTAAACCGCATCGCCGCAGGAGAAGTAATTGAACGGCCTGCTGCCGCAGTAAAAGAACTTGTTGAAAATGCTATTGACGCGGGTGCAAAGCGCATCGATGTCGTTTTGGAAGACAGTGGTCGTCGTTTGATATCGGTAACTGATGACGGAAGGGGCATGTCACCGTCCGAATTAGCACTGGCGGTTGATAGACATGCTACCTCCAAACTTCCCAATGATGACCTTGTTGATATTCGAACACTAGGATTTCGAGGTGAAGCGCTTCCGTCTATTGGTGCCGTATCTCGTATGACAATTACCAGCCGCCAAGATACCGGCGATGAAGGTAATCAGATCCAGGTGGATGGTGGCCAGAAAGGTGTAGTACGTCCTGCCGCCTTTCGAAAAGGTACCCGGGTTGAGATACGTGACCTTTTTTATGCTACACCGGCAAGATTGAAATTCCTGAAGGCCCCCAGAACAGAGCTTAATCATGCATCAAACGTGATTAAGCGGCTCGCTATGGCACACCCGGAAATAGCCTTTTCGTTTGCTGACGAGGCTAAAATTCGTTTTAGGCTCGAGGTTCCTCAACTGAAATCTTCCGCAGCGCAGCTGGACCGTCTTTCGGCGGTAATGGGTGCGGACTTCGCTGCTAACGCGGTACAGGTAACAGCGGCACGGGAAGGTCTGTTACTAACCGGGTATGCCGGATTGCCGACGCTAAATCGGGGCAATTCGCGTGCACAATATTTATTCGTCAACGGCCGACCTGTGCAGGACAGACTATTATTTGGCGCGGTGCGTGGAGCCTATCGCGATTTCCTCGCGCGCGATAGACATCCGATGGTCGCTCTTTTTCTAGAGGTGCCATCGGACACCGTAGATGTGAATGTGCATCCCGCTAAATCGGAAGTTCGATTTCAGGATGGTGGACTGGTCCGAAGCCTTGTTGTTGGCGGATTGAGACAAGCATTACACGCTGCTGGGCACCGGGCATCAACAACTGTTGCCCAAGCGGCTTTGGGTGCATTTCGACCGGAACTCACCATGGAGGGGGACAAGGGTACCCAAACCAGGGCTTTGGTTCGCGAACTCGCCGGGGTTGTGGCTAGTTATCAGGTGAGCCCCACTCCTGGCGTTTTCGAAGATATCGATCAACCCTCCGCGCAGAATATTGTGTGCTCAGAATCCGTAACCGAAGCGGTTCCAGTTACAAGTTTTCCGCTAGGTGCCGCCCGTGCCCAGTTGCATGAAACGTATGTCGTTGCGCAATCAGAGGACGGAATTGTTATCGTTGATCAACATGCTGCACACGAAAGGCTTGTGTATGAACGAATGAAAAACGCACTAGCAAGTGGAAAGGTTAAACGACAGGGGTTGCTAATCCCTGAGGTTGTAGAACTGGATGAGGCAGCTGCGGAAAACTTGTGTGAGAAAGCGGATGAATTTTCCGAGCTTGGCCTCATTATTGAGAAATTCGGGGCTGGGGCCGTGGTGGTTCGGGAAGTTCCCGCTTTGCTGGGCCAATCTGATGTTACTCAATTATTAAAGGATCTCGCGGATGACTTAGAGGAGTACGGTACCGCGCGGGCCCTGAAAGAACGTCTTGAAGACATCTGCTCTACCATGGCTTGCCATGGTAGCGTCCGAGCTGGGCGCAGGCTAACCTCAGATGAAATGAACGCCCTGCTTCGCGAAATGGAGGCAACACCGAACTCAGGGCAATGCAACCACGGCCGACCTACGTATGTGAAGTTACGCCTTTCTGATATAGAGCGTCTATTTGGGCGGCGTTAGATTCTTAATCTGTCTGTGTGTTCATTCCAAACGCGAGTGAAAATGATTAGATCACCCGGGTCTAGGTAAGGTGTCTGCGTTTATTTAACTGCCTCCGACGCGCGGAGTTATAACGTAAGTCATTCGATAAGGCGGGGTTTGCTGTTGTTTAGTTGCCGATTGCGCAACTGAATATCCTAATTCGTGAAGCTCCATATTTTCTGTCATCTAGCAGCGCGAATTCATGACTGATATCTACTCTTTCGTTTGTGCCTGTCTCAATGACGCAGATCGCATTCTTCATGATCCAACCGCGTTCCAACAATTTTCTTAATGTTGTTCCTGCTAGATTCCTTCCATACGGTGGATCTATGAAGACAAGGGCGTTTGGTTCTATTGGTCGGGGGGGGTTCAGGCAGTCGGCTTTTAATATCTCGGTGCGGCCCTCTTCCTTTAATGACCTTATGTTATGTTTGCATTGGCTTACTGCCGCATTGTTATTGTCTATGAATGTCACGTAGCCAGCGCCACGACTTAATGCCTCCAAGCCGCAAGCACCGGTCCCGCAAAACGCATCAAGCACCCGCGTTTCTTTTAATACGGAAAGCCCGCCCTTTTCCCAGTTGCTATGTTCCAAAATGTTAAAAACAGCTTCTCTTACCCGATCGGAGGTTGGTCGGATTTCGAGTCCCCGAGGTGCGGCAATGTTTCGCCCTTTATGCTTCCCCGCAATGATCCTCATTAGAAGATTGTTTTCCTATCTGATCTCTTAGTACCCGCTCCGGCACTTCGTCTATGCCGCCACGGACCAGTTTTCCTAACTGAAATGGGCCAAAGGCTGTTCTTATAAGTCGGTTAACGGGATGTCCCAGATGATCAAAAACCTTCCGGATTTCCCGGTTTTTCCCTTCTCGGAGCGTGACTGTTAACCAAGCATTAGCACCCTTACGGTTATCCACAACCGCGTCAATAGCACCGTACCTGACACCATCAACAACCAAGCCTCTCTTCAATGCCAGTAGATCCCTGTCCCCTGGCACACCATACATGCGTGCACGGTATCGTCGTATCCAACCTGTTTGGGGTAATTCGAGTTGTCGTGCCAAACTGCCATCATTGGTAAGTAATAGAAGGCCCTCCGAGTCAAAATCTAGACGTCCGACGCTCATTACCCGAGGGAGATGATTTGGCAGGTTGTCGAAAATTGTGTCTCGACCCTTTGGGTCCGTGTTAGTGCATAAGAGCCCCGAGGGTTTGTGAAATCGCCATAACCTTGTATTTTGAATAGCTGTGATAGGCTTTCCGTCTACGCGTATGTCCGACATTGCGGTCACAAGCGTGCCGGGTTTTGATATTTTATTTCCGTCGACGGTAATGCGACCTTCGGCTACCCAGCGTTCTGCCTCGCGGCGAGAACACTCACCTGCCCGTGAAAGCCGCTTTGCTATCCTCTCCGTCGGTAGTTCGGTCATTGATAGTTAAGGGCGGCTTCGCTAAGCGCCGTAAATATCTTAGCATCAGCCGGATCTATAGAAAATTCAGGGTGCCATTGCACGCCAAGGCAAAACGCGTAATCAGAACATTCTATGCCCTCGATTACGCCGTCCGATGCAATGGCGTTCACCGTTACGTTGTCGTTGACCTCTTTTACCGCCTGATGGTGCGCTGAATTGACGGAGAGATCTGTTTTGCCGCAGATATAGTGTAGCAAAGTATTTTCCACTATCGTGGCGTCATGGCCAGCTTCGTCCCTCGGGTTCGGTTGTTCATGGGCTAAGGGATCCTCAATTTCATCTGGAATATGTTGGATCAGGGTGCCGCCGAGAACGACATTCAAAAGCTGTTGCCCGCCACAGATACCAAGAACTGGCATATTTCGTGATAATGCGCCTTCAGTCATGGCCCACTCAAATTCAGTGCGCTTTGATTTAACGACAATCGAGGGATGTCTCGATGCGGCCCCAAATAAAGCCGGGTCAACGTCAAAGGCGCCACCAGTAACTAGAAGTCCTGATATGGCGCCAAGGTAACTATCAACATGGTGTGTCTCATGGGGTAGCATGATCGGTAATCCGCCGCCTGCGGCAACGGCAGCCCCGTAATTTTCGCGGACAGCATACCAAGGGAACTTTGAATAGCCTCCTGGTTCCTCTGTATCGAGGGTGATGCCTATTAATGGAAGGTTCATTTGTTTAAACTACGTATCGCAAGGCCACTAATTTGACCTTTTACCAGAGCTATAGTTCGGCATAAATTATATTTTTTTGGTCTATAAAGCGGTCCGTTAAGATTAAAGAAAATTGTGATTTGTGCCCAATTGCCTGGCATTTTGTTGAGCCTTAGCCGGTTTAACATGCCCTAAGGCACATGTTTGTTTAATATTCAGCATTGCCGCAAACGATTGGTAAAAGTCCATGATAATGACAGTTTTATTGCATGTTTCGTCAATGCAAGTAACCATTTCAAATGTTGGCCATTGGCGGGCGATTTCCGCATTCTAGAGCGTTCTTTAAAGTTAATATATGTGACTTGAGTTTGTATCTACCAAATATAAAGGTGATCTGATGGTATCCGAAGTGGCGGGGTCTAATGTTAATCTCATGGACATTGCGCTGAAGGAAGCAGCTTTAGCCGCTGACAGAGGAGAAGTCCCAGTTGGCTGCGTAATCATAGACACTAGATCTGGGTCGATCCTCACGAAGTCTGGCAACCGTGTCGAGGAAACAAATGATCCAACTGCTCACGCGGAAATTTTGGCTATCAGAAAAGCGACGAGCATAATCGGCAGTAAAAGGCTGCCGCACTGTGATTTATATGTGACCTTGGAACCCTGTCCGATGTGTGCGACGGCAATCTCTTTCGCCCGTATACGTCGGCTTTATTTTGGCGCCTTCGATGAGAAGAGCGGGGGTGTCGAGAACGGTCCGCGAATTTTCAATCAGCCCGCGTGCCATCATCGGCCGGAAGTATACGGCGGCATCGGAGAATCTCCCGCCGCCGCATTGTTGAAAAGTTTCTTCGCTGAGCGGCGATAGTGCTGATGCTTTGTCAGTTTACTTAGTCTCAGGCGGGAAGCCGTATTCTTCCCAACGTGATGTCACCTTATCCATATCTTCTTTATGAGGATGGACAGTCTTAGGATACCGCTCACCGTCGTACTGATCCTCAAGATCAAAATCAAGATTGATCGTTGCGTCTATCAAGACACGGCACCATTTGCCAGTACCAAACTTCATCGGATCCCGATCCCGCAGGCGGGTAGACGGGTCGAGTAGCGAACCGAACGACCCTGGGAAAAAAACGATATCGTCCTCTGCGGCATTTACTCGATAGGCAAATGCCCAATCCATCGACGCGTAGTCGTGGATGTCGATGTCATCATCAACCACCCATATATTCTTGTATCGGAGATGGGCCGCATTTGATCCCCAAATGGCTGCTGCTGCTTGCTTAGCCTGGCCACGATACGTCTGGTTCATCTGGATCATTAGGGTGGTGCCGTTATTTGCCGCAGAACAATGGACATCTGTGATACCTGGTACACCCGCCCGTTCGAGCACATTCCAAGCTACCCCGGCTCGTTGCACGGAACTCGTAATTGAGTTTTCGTTAAGCATTTTCGGAAGGGTCCCCTCTAGTGTGCCGCGATGAATTGAGTCGTTGCGATAAGTCACGGCTGTCACTTTGGTAACGTGTTTGGGTCCTTGATCACCCCCAAAATAGCCTGTGTATTCACCGAACGGTCCCTCCATTTCAAAGGTTTCTGGGTCAGAGTCGATAAAGCCTTCTATGACCATTTCGCAATTGGCTGGAACCATAAGGTCACTGGTTTCGCACTTTATGAGTTCGACGGGTGCCCCTCGGATAGCACCCATAACCTCGTACTCTGACACCCCGGTTGGGATAGGCGCAGATGCGCAATAGGGGAGTGAAGGCTCCCAACCGTACACATGGGCAACGGGCATTTTCATGCCCCGATCAGCCCATTTCTGGAAATGAACACCCCAATTTTGGGCGCGCCACAAAAGCACTGGCAGTGTATCTTTCTGCCCAAGCATGCCTCGGTATATTCCGAGATTATGCTGACCTGTGTCAGGGTCCATTGTGATGGTTGCCTGATAGGTATTTATGTAACGGCCACCGTCTTCCCGGTGCCAACGAGGAACGGGCACCTTATATATATCAATGTCATCGCCAGTGACGATATTTTCTTTGACCTTGCCCTCCTTTACCTCTACCGGTTTAACTCGTTGCTGCAGAAAGTGGCGGGTGGCCAAAACAAGATCACGTACCGGGGCATCTTTTGGCAAGCCCAGCATCATAGCTACGCGTTTGTAATTCGATAGACCGCCGGTAAAAACCTTGCGGGAATAAACGTCATCCTTTTCGCCATAACCCGTAATGTTATTGAACAAAAGAGCGGGACCGTGGCCCTGCCCAAAGGTTTTGCGCGCGACTGTTCCTAATTCGCAATCCCAATCGACCTCAACATCGATTTCCTGCAACTCCCCTTCATCACGTAGCGCATCTATCCACCCGCGCAAATCTTCAAACTGTCGGGGAACAATTTTGTTATGCATCGCGCCTATTTCATTAGACATTTCACGCTCCGTAAAGGTTATTCAAAAACCGTTGGTTAAAGTACCGACAAACACCGTTGCGTTTCTTTCAACAGTTTTCCCGGGACCTGAAACATAAGTCAATCTTTGTATTCGTTTGGCTACATGCAGGAATTGCATACTATTAGCTCTCGGATGAGAGGTGTGGTCTCCACTTTCCACTGAGCTGAAGGGTTTCCCACCTCTCTTCGATAGACGCCATATCCTCGTCGGTCGGCCGAACTGTTGGAGGATATCGTTGCCCGCCACGTTCCGGCTCATAATCAAGGTTTATAGTCGCATCAGTCAGTACGCGGGACCATTTGCCAGTGCCAAAAAGATGCACATTTGCATCTCGGCGGCGGACGCTTGGATCCAAGCCGGCACCCCAGTTGGCTGGGTAAATGAGAATATCTCCCTCTCCGCCGTGGACCCTCCAAGCGTGTGCCCAGTCAACTGCCTCATAATCATGGACGTCAATATCCTCATCGACCACTGTGACGTGTTTGTATCGGACATGTGAAGATGAGTCGCCCCACAGGGCCGCAGCAACTTGTTTCGCTTGCCCACGATAGGTCTGATTGATTGAAACGTTTAGGTTGACCGCCGCCTGTATTGGATGTCCGAACACATCAACAACTCCCGGGACACCTGCGCTTTCAAGTGCATTCCAAGCAACAGCAGATCGATGTATTGAACTCATAATTGGATTTTCACCAATGCTGCCAGGAACGGCTCCTTCTACAGTACCACGAAAGATCGGATCGTTACGATGTGAAATGGCGGTTACACGTGTTGTATGTTTTTTCGATCGTTCGGGCGCATAAAAGCCGGTAAATTCGGCATAAGGGCCTTCTTCGGTAAAGGTAGAGGGGTCGGTTGAGATCCAACCTTCAATCACAATTTCCGCCGACGCTGGTACTTTTAGGGGTACTGTTTCACAATCTACGAGATCTACAGGCTCACCCCGGATAGCACCCATTACATCATATTCAGAGATACTCCGTGGAACTGGTGCGCCAGCTGTGAAGCCAAGAGATGGTTCCCAGCCTATTACATAGGCAACTGGCATTTCGCTGCCGGATTGCTGGTGTTTCGAAAAATGCCCGCCCCAGTGTTGGGCGCGCCATAGTAGAACGGGTATTTCAGCAGGACCGCCAACCATACCTCGGTATATTCCGACGTTGTGGACATCGGTGTCTGGGTCTTTAGTCACGCAACCAGCGTAGGTCAGCACATAACGCCCACCATCGAGCCGGTTCCATTTGGGTACCGGAAATTTTAAGAGATCGATATCATCGCCGGTAAGGATGTTTTCCTTAACCGGCCCACTCTTAACCGTGCGTGGCTCGATACGTTCTTGGAATATTGTCCGACAGATGCGGACAAGTTCCCGCGCCGGTGTGTCGGGCGGTAATCCAAACATCATAGCGATCCGGGAATAACTGGCGTGCCCCCCCGTGAAAATTCTGGAACATAGCGCGTCAGGTCCGTTGTAATCTTTAATATTTGAAAACAGGAAAGCTGGACCGTCACCGCTGCCCTGCATCATGCGAATTATGTTGCCGAGCTCAACATCCCAATCAACTTCGCCCCTGATTTCTTCGAGCTCATCCGCATCGCGCAAAGCATCGATCCAGCCACGGATATCCCCGAATACAGCTTCTCCACGCTTAATTCCGGAACTGTTCATTAACGTTCCCCTGAACTGATATTTTATCGGTCAGGTTTAGCGTCAATTTATCAATGATACCAGAGAGGGGACCTGCGGCTAGGACATGGAGGTATGCGGCATTGTCATGCGTACCAACAAATTTCCAGCCTGAGTTCGAGCAACGCCTGATTTCAGATTTTATTTAACAGCATTTCGTTTCAAATCGAGCCCTTAAATTTTTCAATTTCGCGAATTCCTACATTGTATTAGGTGGTGTGAAAATTTTCATATGGTTCATCCCTACTTGACGAACTTGGGGACAGTAACTGTAATCAAAACGAGAGTATTTTGCCGCCTGCTCAGATTAAGCCTGTTCGATCATTGCTTGACATGCTAGTGGCCAACGGAAAACGATCGTAATTAGTTCTATAAAGGTTTCGTATGCCCTCTCTACAGAAATTGATCGATGATAGGCCGGAAGAAAGGGTGTTTCGAGTTCACCGGTCTGTGTTCACTGATCCGGATATTTTCGATTTAGAGATGCGGGAAATATTTGATTCTTGTTGGCTTTACATCGGTCACGAAAGCCAATTGCCAGAACATGGCGATTACATCGCAACGCGGCTGGGCACACACCCCGTGTTCGCAATTCGCGGCAGCGATGGTGAGATAAGGTGCTTCTACGATGCGTGCAGCCATCGTGGGTCCAAATTGACCAATCGAACGAGTGGAAATGCAAAAACTATTGCCTGTCGATATCACGGTTGGTGCTTTAATTCAGATGGCGCTTGCACTCTCGTACGCGGGGGAGATGATGCCTACCAGGCTGCCGACTTGGAGCGAATGGGTACGAGCTTGACGCCCATCGAACAGTTCATGGATTATAAAGGTTTTTTATTTGGCTGTTTGAATACTAAAACGCCCCCACTCGAAGAGTTTCTGGGTGGTGCATTGCCATTTATCGACTTAATGGCGGATCAAGCGCCGAACGGCATGGAAATCCTGAGGGGCGAAAGCCGTTACATCATGGAGGCGAACTGGAAACTTCAAACTGAAAATTCAACTGACGGGTATCATGTTGCAACTGTACATCGAAACTTTGCGACTACGGTCGGCTACCGCGAAACACTGGCACCCGATGGCGATCAAGGGATGGCAAAAACAGAAGCAAGCAGAATTCTTAGCCTCGAAAAGATTGGTTCCGGTGGCTACAATGTTGGCAATGGCCATATGATCAATTGGGCTGATCGTGGCAACCCAGAGGCAGGACCGTCTTGGCCGCAACGTGCGGTGCTTCTCAAAAATCACTCCAAGAGTAAAGTAAAATGGATGTTGGAACGTGGCCGCACAGTGACCGTTTTTCCAAATCTTCTCCTTAATGATGTTGCTTCCACCTGCATTCGGATTTGGCGGCCGTTATGTGTAGGGCTGACCGAAATTGAGACTTGGTGCATTGCCCCTAAGGGCGAGGCTCCAGATGCTCGCCGCGCGCGCATCCGCAAATATGAGGACTTCTTTTTTCCTGCTAGCTTAGCGGTTCCAGATGATGTGCGCGCCATGGAAGGCGCGCATTCTGGGTCCATGGCCAGGGATGACGGTTGGAATGACCTTGCGCTCGGCAATCGGACGCTAGTCGATGGAGCAGATGCTGCGGCACAGGAACTGGGGGTCACACCTATTAATAGTAATCCGGGCCGGGAAGTTGAGACACCGTTTTTTGCCTTCTGGCGAGAATGGCTCGAGCGACTTTCAACATGAGAGTTTCAACAAAGGAAGCTGCTGAACTGCTGTATAGGGAAGCCTGGTATCTAGACAATAAGAAATGGGATGAGTGGCTTGCCCTTTACGCTGATGAAGCGATCTACTGGGCGCCAGCGATGGTCGGTGACGAGGGCTGGACAGACAATCCCGATAACGATGTGAGTTTGATGTACATGGACCGCGCCGGTCTCGAGGCGCGCATATTTAGAATTGAGGGTGCTGACTCCTATGCAACGGACCCGCTGCCACACACAGCACACCTTGTAACCAACGTTCTGATCCACGAAGAGCGGGGCGAATATATTGATGTGTCGGCCAGCTGGACGGTGCATGCCTATGTACGTGTGCGCGGAGGATTGAGGCGGAGCGGGCGTTACGAATATACCTTGCGGGCAACGCCCGGTCGCCTCGAAATCTTGCAAAAGAAGATTTTTCTGCTCGATGACAAGATCGTGGGGCCCATCGACATCTACAATATATGACCTACTTCCTTGAACATCTCCGCCACCAACAAAGTGTAACGGGGTCACTCAAGGATAATCGTAAAAACGCGCTCAATAAGATCCGCACTTTAAGATTTGCTTTGCGGCGAAGCTTTATTATTCATATCCTCACAATGTCGAAAAAAAGATCAAAGCAATGTTTTTAAGAAACGCCTGGTATGTTGGTGCGTGGGGCACTGAAGTTGGCCGTC
>CAJWSW010000065.1 GCA_913046035.1 uncultured Alphaproteobacteria bacterium
AAATTCAAGAAGGCCTTTATTCGCGCTTCGGCGCGCGATGCGGTGCCCTCCGTACAGCTTGACCCTCAATTTCCAGTCATTCCAGTTCGTGCGTTACAGAATGACGCAACGCGAGAATTCCAGCAGATTCAGCGCGATGTTATTGGCGCATACGAACGAGGCGAGGTGGACCAGACAGAAGCCCAGCTGAAAATTGAGCATTTCTGGGCCGGCGCGTTGCGTCGCGCGGTAATTGACGGGGACGTTGAGTCCGGTTCTTTAATGGCAGGTCAAAGTGTTGGCATGGTCAAGGAAGAAAAACCCGTCGCTGAAATTATTGCGAAATTAGTGGAGGAAGCGGTCGATGCGTTGGCCGTTAGGCAATGAGCCTCTTATTTCGATGCCGGCATTGTGTTGGACTCCTCAAACGTTGATACGCAGTTTGAAGTTGATGTTTTATTAATTTATTGGCTATTTTTTGCGCTTATTGATGTTTTAAGAGTGGAAAGTAGCGTTTTTGGCGCGGGGGCAGCGGCTAAACGCCTCGTTGGGCCATCAACTTTGGAGCTGTTGCCCAATCATTTGCGGTTTTGGGAAGTGCTGTAATGGAATCAAGTAAACCTACCGAGGCGAACAAGTTTGATGCCATAGAGCTTGGCGAGAGGATGCGAGAAATACGCGAGAACCTAGGGTATGGGCTCGAAAAGGTCGCCTCGGACCTCCGGATTCGCGAAACCTACCTGGAAGCAATTGAGGCTGGCCATTTCAATGAGCTGCCCGGAAATGCCTATGTCGTTGGCTTTTTGCGTGTTTACTCCGATTACCTTGGGCTTGATGGTCAAGACGTGGTTCATCAGTTTAAGATGGCGGATACCGATATCACTAACAGGACTCAACTTCACCTGCCCTCTCCATTGGAAGATGGTCGGATTCCGACGGTCCTGATCTTAGTGATCGGAATTATTATGGCTGCTTGTGCCATCATCGGATGGAATTACTTATCGTCTCCAAAAAGTCATTCGGTGCAAATCGAGTCTCAATTACCAGATGAATTTTCAAGGCGGAGTAACGGCGTAATGGAGGAGAATGCGGTCGAGACGACCAAAACGCATATAGACGGTTCTTCTCCGAAGCGAAAGATGCCCCCGGTTGTTGAAAAGTCAGCAAAGACTGCTTTAGTAACCAGGTCGGATGAGGGAGGGGTCGTTACTCAAAAGTCTAAGAATACCTCGTCATCCGAGCAGGACTCAGCTGGGTTAGTACCTAAGCGTGAGACACCAACCTTCTATGGGTCAACGCCGACAGTGGAACAGACCCCGCTTAGCCGACTTCAGCCTGCTACGACGTCGAGCAAAGTTTTAATTGTCGTTCTAGCGACCGACTCCAGCTATGTAGCGATAAAGAATAAAGATGCTGAACAACTATTTGCTAAGCTTATGAACCCTGGAGATCGCTATGAGGTTCCTTCAGGGGCTAATCTGATCCTCGAAACCGGGAATGCAGGCGGACTTCAGATAATTATCGGCGACAAGCCACCACTCACGCTTGGTTACCCAGGTGAAGTAATGCGGAATATTCCACTCAATGCCGAGTGGCTATTGGGTGCGCGGAATTAACAGGTTATATCCGGTCTTTGGCGCAACTTGGTAATAGGCTATAACGCGTTCTAATCCATTTTAGTTTTTATCACTGTAATGTGTATCTTTTATGGCGTCTCTTAAACCTGTCCGTGGAACACATGATCTTCTGCCTGAGGAAGCACGTCGTGCGTACCATGTGACCCAAGTGGGTCGAATGCTCGCTGAACGATATGGTTACGACGAAGCTGCGACGCCAATTTTTGAGTTCAGTGAAGTATTTACCCGCACGTTAGGAGAAACTTCTGACGTCGTAACTAAGGAAATGTATACCTTTACCGATAAGGGCGGCGATAGCATTACTTTGCGGCCCGAGGGAACGGCGGGTATAGCCCGTGCCCTGATCTCGGGCGGATTAAGTCAGAACCTGCCCTTAAAGTTGTTTTATGCAGGCCCGATGTTCCGTTATGAGCGACCGCAGAGAGGCCGCTTGCGACAATTTCACCAGATTGGCGTTGAGTTGTTGGGTGTTGCTGATCCCGTCGGAGACGTCGAAGTGATTGCCCTCGGTGCGGCAGTGCTGGATGAGTTAGGCCTGCAGGAAAATACTAAATTGGAGATTAATACCCTAGGTAATACAGAAAGCCGTAGCGCTTATCGAAACGTCCTTATTGAGTATTTTGGTGATCATTGGGAAAATCTCTCCCCGGATAGCCAAGCCAGATTAAAACGCAATCCGCTACGCATTCTCGACTCAAAGGATGAAGGTGATCGGAGGATTGTTGCGGGCGCACCGATATTTGACGACAGTCTCGATTCCGAATCACAGGACTTTTTTGCGGAGGTTTGTGCCGGATTGGAGATTCTTGAAATCAATTGGTACCGAAATCCCCGGCTAGTTCGCGGCCTCGATTACTACTGCCACACGGCTTTCGAGTTTACAACGGAGGCGCTTGGGGCGCAAAGCGCAGTTCTTGCCGGGGGGCGCTACGATGGCTTGGTCGAACAAATGGGAGGTGCGTCAACGCCTGGTGTAGGATGGGCGTCGGGCATTGAAAGGCTCTCTATGCTCATAGATGACATTCCCCCCCGACGACGGCCTTTCGCTATCGTTCCTTTGGGAAACGCCGCGGAGGAATTCTGCCTTAAGCTTACTAACCGACTGAGGCGCGCAGGCCTAATTGTTGATCTTAGCTATCGCGGTAAAATGAAACAACGTATGAAGCGCGCAAATCATCTAAATGCTCGCGCCGCTATAATTATTGGTGATGATGAACTGGAACAGAGCTCGGCTACTGTGCGCGATCTCGACTCCGGTGAACAGGAATTGGTGTCGTTAAATGATCTGCAGCATCGTTTAGAAAATTTTCTGTAGCGAGATGATGTCTGACGAAGCGGTTCTCAGTCGTCTCATCGTTGTCGGGGCAAGTCATAGGACCAGTCCTGAAGCGATGCGTGATCGGCTTGTGATTGCGGAGGAGGATGTCGCAAGATTTCTTCACGGAATTTGCGCTGCAGGTTTTACGAATGCGGTTGCCTTGTCGACCTGCGCGCGCACCGAAATATTTGGTCTTGCATCCGATATGACTTCAGCGCGGGAGAGTGCTGTATCTGCGCTGGCTGAACTTGGGGGGGTAAATGTCAAAGATTTAAGTCCCCAAACTTACTTTTATGAGGCAGAAAACGCTCTTCGTCATTTATTGCGCGTTTCTGCGTCACTTGACAGTCCAATAATCGGTGAGCCAGAAGTAACAGGGCAGTTCCGCGACGCAGTCCGGGCCGCTGAAAGGCATGGTTTTCTAGGCGTGGAACTCAACTCAATAGTGCAGGCCGTATATAGAACGTCAAAGCGCGTCCGCACTAAAACGGAAATTGGTCAGAGGTCTGTTTCGATAGCTGCTTGCGCCACCCAGGTCGCGTCTGATGTTCAAGGCGATCTTGCGCGGGTAAAGGCGTTGCTGATCACCGGGGGTGAGATGGGGGAGCTAATTGCGGATCATTTGCGTAATCAAGGACTGTCGCAGTTGACTTTGATAGCACGAAGCCGCGCTAGAGCAGAAATATCTGCACGTCGATACGATTGTCATTTCGCTGTATTGGATGACTTACCACAGATGTTATCAGATGCTGATATTGTAATTACGTCGCTGGGTGCTGGACAATACCTTTTCAGTCCTGAAGACGTTTCCGCTGCGCTTGCCGCGCGACGCCTCCGTCCGATGTTGTTTATCGATGCGGCCATACCGTCTGATGTCGATCCAGCGGTTAATGATCTTGAGGGTGCCTTTGCGTATTCTCTAGATGATTTCGAGCGGATAGCGCTTGAGGGAAGATTTCAACGTGATGAGGCCCTTGCGGAGGCGGAGCTGATTATTGAGGAGGGGCTGCACGAGTATTTGCACGCTGCAGCAGAAAGGGACGCCGTTCCAGCGGTTTTGGCTTTACGTCAGCACTTTGAGAACATTCGGCAGAGTGTTCTTGCCGATGTTGGCGACGACACTAAAATTGATGAGGTTACCCGGCGTCTCACTAATCGTTTGCTCCACAATCCGTCGGAAGCTTTACGTAATCTTGCTACTGTCGAGTGCGGAACCGGATCGGAAATGGAGCGATTGATAAAGCTTCTTTTTAACTTGTGCGATAATGAAGATAACACTGGGGAGCAATAACCGTGGGCCTCGACGAGAGACTGGATCAGATCGTAACCCGCCATCGGGAATTATCTAACTTGATGTCTAGTGGTGATGGTGGGGATGCGGATGAGTTCGTACGTATGGCTAGGGAATTCGCAGAATTGGAGCCTATCGTCAACGCCATTGGAGAATTGCGTAATGCACAAAGTGAAGCGGGTGATCTGGCCGAGCTAATAGCTGATCCTGAAACTGATGATGAAATGAAATCAATCGCGCAGCAAGAATTCCAAGATCTGACCGGGTTAGTCCCAGAATTGGAGAAAAAACTTCAAGTCATGTTGTTACCCAAGGACGTTGCGGATGACAAAAACGCTATACTAGAGGTTCGCGCGGGAACTGGAGGAGAGGAAGCAGCCTTGTTTGCTGCGGACTTGTTGCGCATGTATCAGCGTTACGCCGACAAACACCGTTGGAAATTCCAAATAATTAACTTATCAGATACTGGGATTGGAGGTATCAAAGAGGCGTCTGTCGAAATCAGCGGCAGAGGTGTTTTCGCGCGTCTTAAATACGAATCTGGCGTTCACCGCGTTCAGAGGGTGCCAGAAACCGAATCGGGAGGTCGGATCCACACTTCGGCGGCGACCGTTGCTGTGTTACCCGAGGCAGAGGATGTGGATGTGGAAATAAATGATATAGACCTGCGAATTGATACATACCGCGCACAGGGCGCTGGCGGACAGCATGTTAATACAACAGACAGCGCGGTGCGCATTACTCACATCCCTACCGGGATCGTGGTTCAGCAACAGGATGAAAAATCGCAACACAAGAATCGGGCAAAAGCGCTAAAAATTCTCCGAGCGCGTATTTATGATGCGGAGCGTGAAGCTCAAGCCAACGCTCGGGCTGAGGATCGTCGCAATCAGGTGGGCTCGGGTGACCGATCCGAGAGAATTCGCACATATAATTTCCCTCAAGGTCGGGTTTCTGATCATAGAATCAACCTTACTCTACATAAACTCGACCGTGTGCTGGAGGGTGAGTCCCTTGATGAAATTGTCGATGCCCTTACTGCCGAAGACCAAGCCCGTATGTTGGCTCAAGTGACGTGACCGTCGTTGGAGTCGACTTAGAAAATGTGTTGCGCATGGCGATTTCAGAACTTACGAACGCCGGTGTGGAGGGAGCAATTATAGATAGTCGTATTCTGGCGTCTGCCGCCTTCGATCTGAGTCGCGAAGAAATACTTAGGGAACCTAACGCAACGTTGAAAATATCAGATATCGCTCTTTTCAAGGAAATGTTAAGTCGGCGATGCGCTCGTGAGCCAGTCTCGCGTATTATTGGGATGCGGGAGTTTCGCGGTCTCGAATTCAAAGTAGCACCATCGACGCTGGATCCACGCCCTGATAGCGAAACAATTGTAGAAGCGGTATTCGATATTGCCTCTGAAATGCCCGACAGGTTACGAATATTGGATTTGGGAACCGGCACCGGATGTCTTTTGTTATCTGTGCTCCATGCCCTGCCGGCAGCACGTGGTGTGGGAACAGAAATTGACCCTGATGCCGCTGCGTGTGCGATACAGAATGCACAAGCTCTCAGGCTCTCTGACCGAGCTGAAATCGTTTGCGGCAATTGGGTGGAGGGGGTTGACGGGCGGTTTGACATTATTTTTTCGAACCCGCCCTATATCCCGTCTGATGAAATTCAACGACTGGCGCCAGAGGTAGCGCTTTACGAGCCCGTCAGGTCTCTTGATGGTGGTGCTGACGGTTTGGATGCTTACCGAGAAATATCCGAACGTCTCAGGGAATTTTTATTACCTTCGGGCAGGGTTGTATTCGAAATTGGCGCTCAGCAGGGCGATGCTGTCACAGCAATATTTTGTGCTGCAGGGTTTGTTGGTATCAAAAACTGTAAGGACCTCGCAGGCCGCGATAGAGCGTTGATTTTTTCCAAGGCCTAGTAGTTACTGCCCAAGGACGTTAAAAAAAATCTTGGAATACGCATGATTCCGGACTAGTGTAACAGGATGATGACTGGGCAATATTAGACCGTCGTCTCGAAACATCCTGCAATCCCATGCCATTTTCCGCATACGACTGCTGGTCGGTGGATTTGGAAAGTTTGTGAAAACTAGGGGTAGGGTGGAAAAATCGCAATTGATACGGAAATGAAGGCGCCATGAGACAGGGCCCGAACAAAAATCGTATGAGGGGCCGGGGCCACGGCCGAAAGAGTGGAAACTCGAGAAACCAGTCCTTCGAAAGTAACGGACCGGACGTCAAAGTCCGTGGTAATGCGCAACAGGTAGTTGAAAAGTATTTGACTCTGGCGCGCGACGCTTCTTCGGCTGGGGACCGCATAAACGCAGAGAGCTATTATCAATTTGCTGAACACTACTATCGTGTAATGACTGCAGCGAATGAATTGCAACGCCAGCAGCAGCAAAAACACTCGGAAACTGATAATGAAAACTCATCAGATGGTGAGATTTCTGCCAAAGTTGAAGCAGCGGAAAATGACGGTAGTAGCCAAAATAGCCGCCGCCGCCGCAACGGGCGCGGTAACGGCGCCGCAAAAGACGCAGCTCAAAAACCCGCGGAGGATGAGGCGTCCTCGGAAGCCGTGGTAGAAGAGGATGCTGGTGAAAGCGCCAATGTTTAAATTTGTGTAAGGTCATTCCTACTCAGTAGGGTATTCTTTTTAAGCGAGGGACGGTCGCCGCGCTGTCTTGGATGCTGACTGTCTATTCTTTTCTGGAACAAACCATCTGTAGTTTCAACACCGCGTTAATCTCTGATTCGCGATTATCCAATTAAGCTAAGACAAAATGAAAAGAGTAATACGACCGGTGGAAGAATCGGTTCGCCGACCAGTTGAAATGAGGCTTATCCGTCGTGCCCAAGGGAAAGTTTCTCGTTCGGAAGTAAAGAAATACTAGCGGCCTTCTCGTTCAGAATTCGCGGTTTTATAACGAGAAACAGAGGGTGCCTCTGCGTTTTTAGCGCTCTATCGTCTTAGGTTGTTTCTGGCCGCCGGGTGTAAGATGAAATTCGGATACAAGCGCTGAAATATTGGCAATCTTGATCTGGAAGCGAGCAAGGTCCTCGCCCTTTAATGTGATGCCGGATGGCATCTTGATTGTTAGGGGGTTGGTTTGTTGACCGCGCACCAAAATTTCATAGTGCAAATGCGGTCCAGTTGAACGCCCGGTACTGCCGACATAGCCAATTACCTCGCCCTGCTTAACCCTCCTGCCCTGTGTGACCCCTTTTTTATAACGGCTCATGTGAGCGTAGGCTGTACTGTACCCGGCCGCGTGTCTAATGCGGATGTATTTCCCATACGCGCCTTTGCGTCCACGAAAGGTGATAATTCCATCGCCCGCTGCGTAAATCGGAGTACCAGTCGGGGCAGCAAAATCAACTCCGCGATGAACCTTAGTGTATCCGAGAATTGGATGACGTCGCTTGCCAAAGCCCGAAGAAAGGCGCGCGCCGTCGATAGGAGTGCGAAGCAATGGCCGCTTTGCGCTCCGGCCTCCATCATCAAAATAATCGCTGCGTCCAGGTCGCAACTCGAACTCGTAAAGTGGTTTTACCGAGCCCGATAGTGTCATTCGGGCAAAAATGACTTTTCCGTTTTGGACTATCTCGCCATTTAGATCGACGAAGCGCTCATAGGCTACTTCGAATGAGTCCCCTTTCTGAATTTCTCGCTGAAAGTCGACATCCCAACTATAGATCCGTATCAACTCTGCCAGTACAGACAGGGGCACTTCTTGACTGACGGCCGCCTTGTATAAGCTAGAATTGATTATGCCTTTGGCGAAGCTGATTTTACGCGCAAGGTTCCGTTTGGTTTCGAAGGCTTTAAAGGCATCGGGATTGTGGCGTCGGACAGTGACCCGGCGGACCGTGCTGGGCTCGAGCGACATCTCAGTAAAAGTGGTATCTGATGAAAAGCTCAGTTCGACGCGCTGGCCGACACGCAGATCCCTGGGGTCATATATGCCCCGCAGTGCACTTATCGCTTCGTATGCTTCATGGCGGTCAATACCCTCTGCAAGCATTATTGACATTAGCGTGTCGCCATTTCTGACCACAAGACTGCGTTGTTTGTCTTCTGTATTATTTAGTCCGGTTACATTTTTTGGCGTGGACGTTGGTATAAATTCGATTGTCTGTTTTGGTGTGCTCGGTAAACCGGAACCCATCTTAATTGATGACTCGGTTTTTTGTTTTTCTGACAGTACGTCATCCGGATCCGGGCTGCCTAATGCGCCAATGAAGAGGCCTAAAATCAAAATGCAAACGGCAATCTTCAGAGCTCCAAAATTCTCGCGCCCAACATAGCCGAACGACTCCAGACGAGCGATTTGCGAAGAAAAAAAGGACACCGGTTCAACTAGCAGGCAGTGGGTGGTGATGAGTGAACACTACTATATTTTTAGCAACTCATGATCTTACTGTCTAGAAAGCCCCTAAGTTTCAATACTTTTGTACCTGCGTAAGAAAGTGTGTTGAAGATGTTAATGGTCTTCAATCAGCTCGGTCTCGATCATTACTTATAGCTTAAGGTAATTGAAGTACCGTCTATTTGATTTTTATCTGTCTCGAAACGAAGATTAATTTATACGGGGTTCACAGCATTCGGCGTATGAGCACAATCGCAACCCATGATGTTCTTGAGGTCACTCCTTTTTTGACTCACTCAAACCTTTTCGACATCATTTTCCGTAGTCCAAAAGACTTTGAAGAAACGGCAAAAAGAGGAGAGCAAATGTTCGATCAATTCGAGTGTGTGGAAGTTGAGCTTTATGACGGCATAGCCTATGTGCGCATGAACCGCCCGCAAAAACGTAATGCAATGAACCCACAATTACATGACGAGATGGAGGAGGCGCTCACTGACTTGGAAGTGCATCCTGACGCAAAGGTAATCGTCATATGCGGTGCCGGCGGTAATTTTTCGGCGGGTCAGGATCTAAAAATGTTTTTTCGCGAAAATGAAAACAATCCTCTAGGGAGAAAAAAATCCCAGCGAGCAGCAAACCGCTGGCGGTGGGAACTTTTGTACAATTATGATAAGCCAACTATCGCGATGGTCGAAGGCTACTGCGTCGGTGGGGCTTTCATGCAACTGTTGGCGACTGATTTTGCCATAGCGGCTGATGACGCTACGTTTTCACTTTCTGAGGTTAATTGGGGGATTTTGCCAGGGGCTTTGGTCTCTAAGGTGGTCGCTGATGCGGTGTTACCCCGCCACGCGTTATATTATTGCTGCTTAGGTGATCCTTTTGACGGGCATGAAGCGGAGCGAATTGGAATGGTCAATTTTGCGGTGCCGGCAGCTGAGTTAAAAGTTAAGGTCGAAGAGCTTGCGTATAAGCTAATGGCTAAAAGTCCGCGGGTGCTCCGCGCTACTAAACAGGCGGTGCGAAACGTTCGCACAATGGATTTTGGCCAATCTTACGACTACCTCGCGGAAAAAAGCCAAGCGATCCGCGTCGGTGATCAGGAAGATTCCTACAACACAGGTTTGCGGCAATTCTTAGACGAAAAAAGCTACAAGCCGACTTTCGAGCCTTTCAAAACTGGGACTCTACTCGAAAAGAAATGATCTTTGGGGGGGTGTGACGTCCCTATTGCACTCGGCCGCGAGCGTCAACCGGCCAAACGTCAACTACAGTGTTTCCTTTTAGGACAATGTATTGATCGAAAAGATTGATAGTTGTATCGCAGTGACTTGGAATTAGCGAAAGCTTGTCCCCTAAATCGAGTGGCACCTCGCTACCGTCTTCCATACGTAAGATCCCGTGTTCATCTCCACCAAATTCGAATACGCAGCCATCTATTCCTGCGACTAAGGGTACGCCATGATCATTGCTAACAGCTTTCAGACCGGCGTCAATTATAGCCCTGTCAGGAGAGGGCTTGCTAACCACGGCTGTTAGGATGTGAAGCGCAAGTTCGAAAGGCGGTGCATTAGCGCCCGGCCAGCCGATGCTGTTGTATCGGGCGTCCATGAAAACATATGATCCTGTTTGGACTTCCGTCAGTAAGCCGCGCTTGATATCGAAAGGTAAAGTACCTGTGCCGCCGCCAGTAAGAATTCCGACCTCTAACCTGGCTTTTTCGACTTCGGCAACTGTGCCGCTCAGTTTTCGGATACTAGCTTCGTTCTGGTGCTCGCGTTCTGCGGCGTCGACTGTCATCTGGATCTTACCCTGATAGCCCTGGAGACCCGCAAATTTTAAAGATTTATGTCCAGCGATTATTTGCGCTAACCGCGCGGCTTCTATCCCTGGCTCGACGCCACACCTGCCCTGGCCAATGTCAACCTCGATTAACACATCCTGTTCTATGCCTGCCAGTTGCGTCATACCACCGAGCATATTGATGTTGTCTACATTGTCGGCAACGACAATAATCTTTGCCATGTTCCGGGCAGCCATGAGGCGGCTAATCTTGCTTTCACCAACCACGGGCGTGGTTATGAGGATATTGTCAACGCCCTCATTCGCAAGTACCTCTGCCTCTGCCAATTTCGCGCAGCATACCCCTATAGCGCCAGCATCGATCTGCATTTTAGCAACTTTTGCAGATTTATGGGTCTTTGCATGTGGACGATATGAGATCCCTGCTGCTGACGTCATACGTTCCATACGCTCGATATTACGCTCCAGTGCAGCGGCATTCACCGTAAGCACCGGCGTATCTAGTTCTTCGATTTTCATATCTTCGTATTCCTCTCGTACACGACTTTGCCGCCGACAATCGTAATGTCTGCTACGATGTCTTTTATTTCTTCTTCGGTACAAGTTAGGGGATCGGTAGAGAGAATGGCCATGTCAGCTAGCTTACCTTCCTCTAATGATCCTTTCCTATCTTCCTCGAAGGTCAGGTAAGCGCCACCCATGGTGCCGCAGCGCAGTGCTTCTTCGCGGCTGATCGCTTGTTCGGGCGCAATGCGATCGTTGGAGACCATGTTCCAGCGTGAGACGACGTGCCAGATTGGATAAAACAGCGTTGTTGGAACGTTGTCGGTGGCAAGCGCGATGTTTACTCCTGCATCTAAAAGTCGTCGTACTGGCGCGATGTCGTTTAAACGTTCAGGCCCGAGCTCATCGCGTAGAATGTGACCGTGCTTGTAAATATATCGATTGGTGTGCGTTGTCATTACGACGCCGAGGTCACTCGCCTTTTGTATCTGGTCTGCATTCAGAGTGTCCAGATGCCCAATAATCCACCTTTTATCTGTGATGTCTATTGCACGATTAACTTCGTGAAACATCTCTAGAAAACGAGGGCCGATAACAGCAAGGCGGATACCGTTGCGGGCTGCCTCAATCATAAATTCAACAATACGGTTTTGGGGGACGCCATTATCGTAGTTGAATCCCGACCATCCTGTGTAAGGGGCAGCGGTAGCACGAAACATTGCGTCGGCGTCCATGCCGGTATCGGTAAACATGCCACCTACACGGAGCCAGCTGTCACCAAGACCATATTGTCCCAGCCAAGCGGTCCAATTCTGCATGATAGTAGCGTAGTCTATTTCCTGGGCACCTCCCCAAGCGGGACTGTAGATAAGATGCGCTCGCACGGTGGCGTCACCTGCAGCGTTAACTGCCTGATATGCGCTAATCAGCTCCTGTGCGGCGCCGTGTTCCTCGAGGATGCTAGTTGTGGCTGTCGAATTATAGATCCCCATCGCTTTTTTTAACCCCGTGATGCGGTCGGAATGAGTAAAACGCGGTGCCATTTGAAAATAACCAAGCTCTGCAACCGGCATGAAATGCTGCTCCCGGATTAATCCTGTCAGTTCGCCGGTAGCATCTTTCTCGAACTCGATGGTCGAAGTGGCAGGGTCAATATCTTTTGAGATACCTGCAAGTTCCAAGGCTTCCGTGTTTGCAACAGACTCCAGCGGTAATTGATGCCGCCAGTACCCCCAAATCGGGCGAATATATACGGGGTTATTGGGAGCCGCATCGTCTAATTCTTGACGGGTCGGGAAACGGTTTTCGGCAAGACAGCCTGGTACGTTCCAATAATAGGGTGGATCGCCAACGGGCATCGTAACGATCCACTCTCCAGATTTCGTATTGCCTGCTATTGTGCTGATACGGTTTAGTATATCGTCTACAGATCGACACCCCTCTAAGGAAGGAAACACATCCTTTAGTCCTTCGCGGTCCATATGCGCGTGGCCGTCCATAAGACCTGGAATGACCGTGCGGCCCGCCGCATCGATTGTGCGGGTATTAGGTCCAGCTAGATTGGAAACCTCCGCGGTGCCGCCAACAGCCATTATGTATTCACCTTTGGAGGCAACTGCTTCGGCGATCCGGTTAGACGGATTGATTGTTACAACCTTCGCATTGGTAACGATTAAATCAGGGAAAAAATCCGCCATTTTTTATTCCATTTCTAGTCTTGGAAAACTATTAAAATACGGAGTCAGGATTACTAATGAGCATTGTTTGAAGCAAACTAAAAGCCTGATTCGTTGGCCCTTATCGCCCTGCAGCCGACGCTTCTCGGCGGGTGTCAGCGGCGCCGACTAGCACGCCGTTAGAGAGGATTTCTATGGTCTTGGCCGATCCAAAATAAGACGCCCCTGATCCATGCTTTACTTCGTGGCCCCGCCGTTTGAGTTCAATGGCAATGTCTTTCGCGTAGCCGTCTTCGAGCATTAAAGAGCCGTCAAGGCCAACTGACCAGCGGGGATACTCAATCGCTGTTGTAAGTTCCATGCCGCGGTCAACGAGGTTGGTGAGCACCTGCACCATTGACAGTGTTTGCCCCGGACCGCCGGGGGTGGTCATTAGGTATTTTGGTTTGCCCTCTTTAAGAACCATGACTGGGTTTAGTGTATGTGAAGGGCGTTTGCGGGGCGCCACATTGCGGGGGTCTTTCGGGTCGATACGGAAGCCAGTCATACGATTGTTCATTAGGATTCCGGTGCCGGGATCCATAAAGGCGCTCCCAAACACATGGAATACGGATTGGACGACCGACATGGCATTGCCTTCGCCATCGGCGATAACGATGCAGGATGTGCCACCCGTATTGTCGAACGTGGCTGGGTCGGTGCCATTCAAAACACATTCTTGGAGATTTTGTGTGGCCTCGTCGCCGAGCAGATAGTCTACCGGAATGTCTTCCATTCGCGGATCAGAGATATGAGGTTGGCCAATCGTAAATGCGCCCTGCATCGCGCGGATAAGATAATTTAATCGGTCAGTATCGTTATTGGCAATTTGATCTGAGGACAACGCTGACAAGCCATTCAGCTGTAAAAGCATGAGCATACCGTATGAGTTCGGCGGCATCACAAATACCTTATGACCTCGGTAATCGGTGGACAATGGATTGACCCATTCCGGTTCGTATCCAACAAATTGGTCAGCGGTTAACAATCCTCCATTGGTGTTCACATATTCGCCAATAGACTGGGCAATATCGCCTTCATAAAAGCCCAAACTTTTTTTCGCCGCTATCTTACGTAACGTTTCGGCCAATATTGGTTGGCGTAAAATATCCCCGGCTTGCATTCGATTGCCAGCGTTGTCAAAATAAAGAGCTCGGCATGCCGGATCTGCCATCACATCATCGCGGAATAAATCCAGCCCGGCTGTCAGCACGCGCGATGCAGGATGTCCTTCTGCGGCATCGATAGCGTCTTCGAATAGTTCTTGCCATGGCAACTTACCATAACGTTCGTGAAGCCGTTCCCAACCGCGCACCATTCCAGGTACCGAGATTGCTCTGGGGCCTCGGTCAGGGATGCCGTCCTTGAAATATTCGGGTGTCGCGCCATCCGGCGCATGACCAGTTGCGTTGAGCCCTATGGTCTTTTTTTGAGCAGCATCATGGTAGAGAAAGAATGCATCGCCGCCCAGTGAAGTCGCGTGTTGCAACACTACAGACAGGGTTGCTGAGGTGGAGATCATTGCATCGATAAGTGATCCCCCTCTGTCGAGAGTGCGGAGGCCAGCGGTCGATGCAAGAGAATGTCCAGACACTACCATGCCCTTCGTTCCATACACTGGGCTTCGCTCCAGCCTTACGCCGGCAAATACGTCGGTTGCCATAGATTTCCTCCTTATTCGTTGGGGAACTTTCCAAAATGGTTGGCTGGGTGTCAATTCAAACGATCAACCTGATCTTATTTTGAAGGTTTAGCAGGTCCATACACAACACTTCAAAATATGCACAAAATTATCTGCGCCTGGCGACATAGGCCCTTTTAGTGAAATAAGACACTAAGATATCCACGAAATATTTGTCTCTGCGTAGGGACTTTAAATTTTGGATTATTTCAAGTTTCGACTTGGCTAGTCTCATCCTGCCAGCCGTGTCTCTACAAGTTTCGCCCAGTAGGTGGCGCCAAGGGGTAAAATCTCGTCATTGAAGTCATAATTCGGGTTGTGGAGCATGCAGCCACCTTCACGGGGACCATTGCCGATCCAAATATAGGCGCCGGGTTTTTCGTTCAGCATAAAGGCAAAGTCTTCGGCCCCCATCATCGGGTCTAGGTCCAAATAAACACTCTCATCGCCAGCTACCTGACGGGCGACAGCGGAGGT
>CAJWSW010000066.1 GCA_913046035.1 uncultured Alphaproteobacteria bacterium
TCCTTAGAAAAGATTGGTGGGCACGGCTGGGATTGAACCAGCGACCCCTACGATGTCAACGTAGTGCTCTCCCGCTGAGCTACGCGCCCTATCTCTAATCGCCGTGCGTTTTATCGTCTCCAGCAGTGCATGGCAAGCGGACTCTATGCTCATACATTGGTTTTAGATCGTAAGGATGACAATTGGCAGGGTTTGCTCTAAATCAGTGGTATGTCAGGAGAAAAACCCAATTTAACTGCTTTGGCATCCATGCCTCCCTACTACATTGATCAACCTACCCTACAAACAACCCCTCTAATATTCGCGTCGCCACACAGCGGCTGCGATTATCCACCCGATTTTGTTGCCAAATCCCAGCTTGACCCTGTTTCACTGCGTCGCTCAGAGGATGCATTCGTTGACAACTTATTTGCCGCGGCGCCATCCAAAGGAGCTTCACTAATACGGGCAACGTTTCCGCGGGCGTTTATCGATGCTAATCGTGAACCTTTTGAACTTGACCAGAATATGTTTTCTGATCGCCTACCCGATTACGTAAACATAAAATCCGGTCGCGTAGCCGCAGGGCTCGGTACAATCCCTCGGATCGTATCCGGCGGACAAGAAATCTATTCTGAAAAGCTTACTTTTTCAGAAGCGGCAGCACGCATAGAGGCCTATTACAAACCCTACCACACGGCGCTAACCCAACTTATCGATAACGTACGGAAACAGTTTGACTACTGCGTCTTAGTTGACTGCCATTCAATGCCATCGATCGGAAGCCAGTTAGCCCCGGATGCAGGCCATGGACGGGCTGACTTCGTTATTGGCGACTGTTTTGGGACCACTTGCGCACCCTACATAAGTGATGCGATTGAGAATACAATTGCCGGTTTCGGATACATAGTAGCCCGTAATAAGCCCTTCGCCGGCGGCTTCACGACCCGCAGTTATGGAAGGCCGCAGGACGGAATTCACGCAGTGCAGATCGAAATCAATCGAGCACTCTACATGGACGAACGGCAGATCGAAAAGAGCACTGGATTTAACCATGTTGCTGGTCAGATGACTGATGTAATTTCTACGCTAACTGATCTCACAACGCAGGATCTGGCTGCCGAGTAATAAGCCGGTCTTGGTGGCGCGGGTCGCACGGTGAAATTATCGGATGATAAAAACGAGTAATAAAAAGAGGGCCGCTCTGGCGAGCGGCCCAGTGAAACAGGGAGGAAACGTCCAAACAAATTACAAACACAATTCCCTTGAACGGTCAGATTATGTTGCAATGCAGCATAATTAGATATTCGAATTGAATCAATCTAAAATACCATTAAAAAATTGATTTTTTTCATTCTTTTACAAATTATTTCGCCGTTTGGAATTTTATTTGCGTTGCACAATTTTATAGCTCAATGCCTTGAGATGTGGAAAACGATTAATTGTTCAGACCGTTTCCAATCCGCTAAAACAAATCATAGCAATTATTACACTCCCATACTCCTAACACCTGCTGTCGGATGCTTTAAAACACGCGCGAGGCTAGCGACCGGAAGGGTCATCTGCTGATGATCTACAGCATGGAGTATTGGATTTCCGTTTGATCACTACATTACGTAAGTAACATCGGCCGTCATCGCAAGTGAGCCATCGCCCGTCATCGCCCATAATTTGCATGTTCCGTCATCCTTTGGCACCCCATGCACTGCGAAATCCATTGTATCGTAAATTGGCGAGACCGCGCGCAGATCCAGGGAGGCCATTCTCGCTTTCGGCATTTTGCGACGAAACAAATCAAGCATCAACGTCATGGTTAGCGGACCGTGCACTAATAGCCCGGGATAACCCTCTACGTCCCGCACGTAATCCTTATCGAAGTGAATCTTGTGGCTGTTCATTGTCAATGCCGAATATCGGAATAAAAGCACCGAGCTGGGATGGATCGTGCGGCTCCACTCTGCCGCCGCCGGCGCTCCCTGGGGTTGTGGTGGTGGCATATTGGGATCCGCCGGTTCACGAAAAACTTGAGTGCGGGTCTCGCTCGTGGTTAACCTACCGTCTTCACCAAACACCTCCTCTAACGTGGTTACGAAGCACATCTTGCCCGACCTGCCCTCTTTAACAGCGATATCGGCAATAGTAATAACTTTCGTGACTTTTTCACCGATGCGGATTGGCGATTGGAATTTCATCTTTGAGCCAGCCCACATGCGTCGGGGATACGGTAAAGGCGGCATAAAATCACCCTTCGCACGGTGTCCATCCTCTCCAGTTGCAGCCAAGGCCACCAACTCGTGGAAATAAAAATAATGCCATCCTGGCGGAAGCTCGTCGCCATCGCATAAGGGAGCGTCATCGCGATCTAGGGTCACCGTGAAATAATTAGCTGGATAAGCTGAGGCGACACCTGACTCGGTCTCAGATTTTCCAACCCAGTCGTTGAAGTCTGTATTTTGGCTCATCCGCCGAACTCCTTTTTGATAGCCTCCGTGTGTGCTCCAATAGGTGGCACGTCGCCAAGATCCCTGACGGAGTTATTGATCAACGCTGGCGGCGCAACCAAGTCAACTGGCCCGGTCGGCGATTCAACGCTGATCCTGCGCAAGGCTGGATGATTGGACAACCCTGCGATGTCATTAACCTCACCAAAGGCTATGGAACCGGCCCGCAAACGTCTGACGAGTTCATCGCGGTCTGTATTGTTGAAAACATCGTTAATTACGGAATCGAATTCAACGCGGTTCGCGCAACGTGCCTGATTATTTTCAAAACGAGGATCCTTCGGCAATTCGGCATCTAACAATACCGTTTCGCATAAGCTTACAAATTCACGTTCGTTTTGGATCGCAATGAGGATCTGTCCGTTATCCTTCGTATTGTAGGAACCATAGGGATGAATGGACGGGTGATTAAGACCGACCCGCGGGATTATCGTATTGCCATAATCAAAGTGAAGCAGTGGCACGGTCATCCAGTCCGCCATCCCGGCGAATAACGAGGTTTTTATAGATGCACCCTCACCCGTAGCGTCACGAGCAATTAGAGCCTCAAGAACAGCCATGTAGGCGTACATCCCGCAGGAAACATCGCACGCCGATACGCCTACACGACCGGGCCCGTCAGGAAGACCGGTGATTGAACATAGTCCAGACTCCGCCTGAACCAGCAAATCGTACGCCTTCATATCTGCGTACGATCCCTCTTCGCCGTATCCAGAAATATCGACCGTTATTAGGCTCGAATTTCGTTTGCGAAGTTCCTTAGAGCCGAAACCTGCACGGGCGGCTGCGCCCGGGGCGAGATTTTGAATAAACACATCGGCCTGATCTAAAATCCTGAGAAGGAGTTTTTTATCTTTTTCATCTTTTATGTTCGCAACAAGCGACTCCTTTCCCCGGTTCAACCAGACAAAGTAGGCGCTTTCACCATGTACCACTGAGTCGTATGCACGGGCGAAATCGCCTTCTGCCCGTTCGATCTTAATTACGCGGGCGCCGGCGTCAGCCAGCCGTGATGCACAATAAGGCGCGGCGACAGCCTGCTCCATCGAGACAACGAGGACCCCGTCAAGAGGTCTGCGCGTATCGTTGGGCATATCTGAGTACCTCAGTAGCTTTTCGGCAAGCCAAGCACATGTTCAGCGACGAACGAAAGGACAAGGTTGTTCGATATTGGTGCTATTCTATACAGACGGGTTTCGCGGAATTTTCGTTCCACATCATATTCTTCAGCAAATGCAAAACCTCCGTGGGTCTGCATACACATGTCGGCGGCCTTCCACGATGCTTCGGAAGCAAGATACTTTGCCATGTTAGCCTCAGCCCCGGCGCGACCGCCGTTCTCAAAAACCCGGGCTGCGTGTTCTACCATTAAGTTCGCGGCCTCTGTTTGCATGTGAGCTTCGGCAATCGGGAATTGAATACCCTGGTTCTTGCCAATTTCACGGCCAAAAACGTAACGATCATTAGCATAGTCAGTGGCTTTCTTTATAAACCAACGCGCGTCGCCGATACACTCAGCGGCAATCAGTATGCGCTCAGCATTCATACCGTCCAGTATGTAACGGAAACCCTTACCTTCCTCTCCAACCAAAGATTCGGCGGGAATGACCAGCTCGTCAAAAAATACCTCAGTCGTCGCGTGATTGATCATTGTGCGTATTGGCTTAATTTCCAGCCCATTTCCCAATGCTTCGCGCATGTCAACTATGAAGACAGAAAGCCCATCCGTACGCTTCTCAACCTCCTCCTTTGACTGTGTCCGAGCGAGGAGAAGCATAAGGTCAGAATGTTCAACCCGTGACGTCCAAATCTTTTGACCATTGATAACATAGTCGCCTTGGGCATTTTTAGTGGCTGTTGTTCGTAAACTGAGAGTATCAGTGCCACTAGTTGGTTCAGTGACCCCAAAAGCCTGCATTCGAAGTTCACCAGCGGCGATACCGGGAAGGTATTTCTGTTTCTGCTCGTGGGAGCCATGCCGCAGAACAGTGCCCATCGTATACATCTGAGCGTGGCAGGCGCCACCATTACAGCCGGATTTCTGGATTTCCTCCATAATTACCGAAGCAGCTGTAATACCGAGACCCGATCCGCCCCATTCTTCAGGAATCAAAACAGA
The DNA here is from genome assembly GCA_913046035.1 of uncultured Alphaproteobacteria bacterium. GTDB lineage: Bacteria > Pseudomonadota > Alphaproteobacteria > MPNO01 > UBA830 > UBA830. The sequence continues at coordinate 4,600 of CAJWSW010000066.1, forward strand.
CAAATATCCCGCTTCGGTCAGCGCTTGAACGAACTCCGTTGGGTACGCCCGCTCCACATCAAGTTTGCGCCAATACTCACCGGGATATTGAGCGCAAAGCTTTTGCACCTGTTCGCGGATCTCTGAATATTCATCGGTCATGATGCCACCTTTGATACAGCAGGTTTTATGGATTTACAGATATGTAAAATTGCAAACTAAATCAAGCCAACCGGGCATGAAGAATATCATACACAAGCAACAGGAAATGCGCGCCAAAAGGATTCGGGTATACTTGCAAAATGGATGATGTCTCAACGCCAAACAAACAATTTCGGCCCGCACGGCGGCTTGATTTGCCTGCGCTCGCGGCAGGCTATCGCAGCGTCGTCATTGCCGCCGCTGATGGTTCGGTTGAGACACTTGCGCCACTAGAAGCAATACAGCGAATATCTGAAGGGCTGTTACCCATAGTTTGCCATGCTCCTGCTACGACACGACGCTTAAACTCCTCACCCTTTTCCACCCTGGACATATTGGAGCTCTATGCTTTCGTCCGACCAGCCCACTTCTGTCGGCCAACTCCATCCGGGATTGCCGATGCGCTCGAATTAAACCAACCGGGCGGATTAGAAGACGAAGTGCGCCTACTCCAAATAGCGAGCGGTGTACTACTCACCGAACTTATTCGGATGGAACCAAGCCGCGAACGCGATTTAGTTCGTGAAACAGCGCAGGTAATGGCGGTCGGGAAATGGGGATGGGCACCACTGGTCTTCCGAGCGCTAGCAGCGGAAACAACAGGTACACCCGAAAATACAACTAATAGATCTCTAGAAGTCTGGCGACAGCTGCCGGAATGGTCAGAATTTGCACCTGAAGGTCAGCCCGGAAATTTGCCGGTTTCATCAGATGAAGCTCGAGGAAGACTTGCCGAATTGGTCGGTAACCACGCAGAAGATCGACCCCAACAGGGTGATTATGCTTCTGCTATTGCTCATGCCTTCGCTCCTCGCAACGAGGAGGACTTGCCAAACACCGTCCTAGCGGAGGCGGGAACTGGCGTAGGAAAAACGCTCGGATATATCGCGCCCTCTAGTCTTTGGGCGGAGCGCAACAAGGGGATCGTTTGGATCAGCACCTTTACGCGGAATCTTCAACGCCAGATCGACTATGAACTGAACCGCCTGCATCCAGACCCAGCGGTAAAACACCGGAAGGTTGTAATCCGCAAAGGCAGAGAAAATTATCTTTGCCTACTCAATTATGAAGATGCCCTCGACGGCCTACTGGGTCACCCACAAGACGCAGTCGGTCTCGGCATAATGGCGCGCTGGTTAACAGCAACGCGGGACGGCGATATCGGCGGTGGCGATTTCCCTGCCTGGCTGGTCGATCTCTTCGGCACTCGCAATACCACCCGTTTAGCGGACCGGCGAGGCGAATGCATATACTCAGCCTGCACCCATTATCACAAATGCTTCGTGGAAAAGACAGTTCGTCGGGCGAAACGTGCCGAAATAGTAGTTGCAAACCATGCTCTCGTGCTTGCCCAAACGGCAACAGGCGGTATGGATGATGGCCAGATACCAACGCGACTGGTATTTGACGAAGGTCATCACTTGTTCGATGCTGCTGATAGCGCGTTCTCGGCACATTTGAGCGGCCAAGAGGGCGCAGAACTGCGCCGTTGGCTGCTTGGCCCAGAGGAAGGGAGAAAGACCCGCGCACGCGGCCTTCGAAAACGGATCGAAGACGTAGCGAGCTTGGATGGCCGCGTAGGCGAATTCGTTGATTTAATCATCCAGGGTGCTCATATACTCCCGGGTCCAGGCTGGAACCAACGAATTGCGAACGGAACATCTCGAGGAAAAGCGGAGCGCTTTCTCGCCGAAGTGCGACAGCAAGTATACGCGCGAGCGAGGGACCCACTGTCCCCATACGATCTTGAGACAGAAACCGATAGCCCAGTGCCAGGTCTTCTTAAGACAGCAGCAACATTGAGTGAGTCGCTAGATCAACTGATTCAGCCAATGCGCGCTCTTTCTGAAAGATTAATGGATGTATTAGATGAAAGCGCAAGCGAGCTCGACACTGCGCTTCGCAATCGGATTGAAAGTGTTAGCAGGAGCCTACGCCGACGTGCAGAAGGCGAACTAGAGCCATGGCGATCTATGCTAGAAGCGCTCACCAATGGCACCCCGAAAGAATTCGTCGATTGGTTCGCAGTATCTCGTTCACAAGGTAGGGATATCGATGTCAGCATGCGCAGACACTATATCGATCCAATGCTCCCTTTTGCAAAAGCGGTTGCCGAACCGTCACATGGGATTGTTATCACGTCAGCGACCCTGCGTGACGGGACAGGCGACGCTGAGTTGGATTGGCTCTCCGCTGAAGAGCGCACAGGTGCGGTTCATCTAAAAGCCCCTCCATATCGCGCGAAGGTTTCCTCTCCATTCAATTATCGGGCTCAAACAAGAATTTTAGTTGTCACCGATGTGAGAAAAGATGATTTAAATCAGGTTGCCACAGCCTACCGCGAACTTTTTTTCGCGGCCGGTGGGAGTGCTCTGGGTTTGTTTACAGCTATCACCCGATTGCGTTCGGTACATGAAAAGATCGCCCCACAAATGGAAGATGCAGGTTTTCTCTTACTCGCGCAACATGTCGACCGCATAGATACAGGAAGCCTCGTTGAAATCTTCCGAACTGAAGAACGCTCCTGCCTTCTTGGCACCGATGCTGTGCGGGACGGCGTTGATGTACCCGGAGATAGCCTGCAATTGATCGTTTTCGACAGGGTTCCTTGGCCACGACCTTCGATTTTGCATCGTGCGAGACGTAAGGCATTCACCCGGTCCAAATACGACGACCTTATTGCTCGACTACGCCTCAAACAAGCCTATGGAAGACTTATTCGCCGAGCAACGGACGTCGGTGTTTTTATTATGCTGGACCCGATGATGCCCTCTCGTTTAGCTGGTGCTTTTCCCGACGGCATCGCAATCGAACGGGTGGGGCTGAAAGATGCCACCACTATTACAAGGGAATACCTGTCGGAAAAATAAACACCTTCATGGTTTACCCCGGCTACAACGGCCTACAAATCAAAAACCCTGTCTAAAGAATGCGCGTGGACCGGATACATCTGAACAATTAGCTCTCCATCAAAGCCAGCAATTAATTTTTTGCGCTGGGACACTTAGCATACAAAGAGGCAAATTTTCCGCTTCTTGCGAATATGTAGCGGCCAATCTCGGACATAACTGAGGCTCGGACAAAGCGCCGCAGGCTGTTGTCAGGATGATCCGCGGGAGATATTCCTCTTTCGTGATTTCATCAATAAACTTTTCGGCAGCACTATCACGTGCCGAGCCGTCCTACACGTTAATCCGCACTTGGCTATACGTCTGCTGCGGTCTCGTATTTGCGATGGTGCTTTTGGGAGGCATCACACGGCTTACCGAATCTGGCCTTTCTATGGTGGACTGGCATCCAGTAACTGGTTGGCTCCCCCCGATGTCGGCTGTTGCCTGGGCGGATGCATTCGACGCGTATCGCGGATCCCCGGAATTCCAACAGCTTAACTTTTGGATGGAATTAGAAGATTTCAAACGCATCTTTTGGCTGGAATATCTCCACCGCCTTCTAGGACGCGTCATCGGTCTTATCTATCTCTTGCCGTTTCTCTGGTTTTTATTCCGATACCGGATACCGATGCGCCTCGCCGGTCACTTAGTCTTTCTGTTGGCACTTGGGGTCGCACAGGGTGGTCTCGGCTGGTACATGGTCAAGTCAGGCCTTGTTGATCAGCCGTCCGTTAGTCATTACCGCTTGGCAGCCCACCTTGGACTGGCGGTTTTTATATACGGTTATATGCTCTACACGGCCATCGGAATAAGCGAAAAATTGAGAGGCATCACCGCAGGCCAATCTATATTTGTTTGGCCCACCGCCTTAATATTTTCAACTATGATATGGGGCGCCTTCGTATCTGGTCTTGATGGTGGCGCGGTTTTCAACACGTTCCCCTTGATGGACGGACGCATAATCCCGCATGGCGTTTTTGAGATATCGCCGATCTGGCTGAACATATTTGAGAACATTGGACTGGTCCAATGGCTGCATCGCGCACTTGCTATTGCCACAGTCGCAATGATCCTGGCTATTTGGTGGCGTGAACGAGCGGCTAAATCAGTGGCACTCAACCTAATGGCAATTTTTGCGGCCGTACAGTTTAGCCTTGGTGTACTTACAATACTCTCTGGCTCGTCAATTTACATTGCGTGGGCACATCAGGGCGGTGCAATGGTCTTATTTTCTCTTGCCATCTATCTATGGGGGACAGGCAGACCAATCGCCATCGCTTGACGCCATAATATCGGAGGCGTATTACACATTACGCAGTGGTAATTTGAGCCGGCCGGCTTGCAGCCACTTAAAATAAATAGCTAAAAGGTCGGGAGCTCTGAAATCCCCGGCCAATTAGCCGGGATTTTTATTCGGGCAGCATCTCAGAGGTAAATCATGGTACTTAACAAACCACTACAGCATGGCTGGCGGGCACAAACTTTGGCGGTGCGCGGTGGCACGCGTCGCAGCGAGTTTGGCGAAACCGGCGAAGCTATTTTCGCCACCTCTGGATACGTGTATGAAGACGCAGAGCAAGCCGAGGCTGCATTTCAGGATCGGGTCGACAAATTCATCTATTCGCGTTTCTCTAACCCCACGGTCAATATGTTCGAGGACCGTATGGCTTTGATAGAAGGTGCGGAAATGGGAAAGGCTACAGCGACTGGGATGTCCGCGGTCTTCGCTTCGATGGCATGTCTGGTCGAAGCTGGTGACCATGTAGTCGCCAGCCAAGCGCTTTTCGGGTCTTGCCAGTATATCCTGACCGAGATCCTAACCAAATACGGAGTAAGGACTACGTTCGTTGATGGCACCGACCTCAATCAGTGGGAAGAGGCTCTGAAGCGGCCAACCAAATGTGTGTTCCTGGAAACGCCCGCAAACCCAGGTCTTGATATCATCGATATCGAAGCAGTATCTCATTTAGCCCATGACGTAGGTGCAACAGTCATCGTCGACAACGTGTTTGCAACTCCGCTCCTTCAAAAACCGCTTCAGCTCGGAGCAGATATCGTCGTTTATTCGGCAACTAAACATATTGATGGTCAGGGGCGCTGCCTAGGTGGAATCGTGCTCGGCGACAAAAGTTACTGTGAAAACACTCTAAAGCCGTTTCTCAGGCACACGGGTCCATCACTGAGCCCATTTAACGCCTGGGTAATGCTAAAAGGGCTCGAAACGCTTGACCTACGTATTCGCAGACATTGTGAGAACACACGCGCGATCGCAAAGTATCTGGAAGGTTGCACCCAACTCGCGAAGGTTCTTTATCCCGGCCTTAACAGCCATCCGCAACATAGTTTGGCTAAAAAACAGATGTCCGATTTTGGCAATGTCATCACATTTTCACACGAGGGCGGCAAAGAAGCGGTATTTAAGTTTATGAACACGATGAAACTGATCGACATTTCTAACAATCTTGGAGACAGTAAAAGTCTGTTGACGCACCCTGCTACTACAACTCATCAGCGCTTATCATCGAAAGACCGGGCGCGCATTGGGATTGATGACGGAATGGTGCGGCTATCCGTCGGACTGGAGGATCCACTAGACGTGAGAGACGATTTGGAACAGGCTTTCGCTGCAGTATAATAGGCCGATTTAACCAATGTTTGAAATCTATTAAACTTACGACGTTACAATCTGGATATTGATATGTACTCAGCTGTTACACGAGCAATCCGCGTCGACGTGGAACCAATCTACCTTGAAGAACAGTCGGAACCCGCCAATGGTCAATTTGTCTGGGCATATCGCGTCCAGATTGGAAATGAGGGGGCGGAAACGGTTCAGCTGCTCTCCAGGTATTGGCATATCACAGATGGCTTAGGTCGGATACAGGAGGTGCGCGGTGCTGGTGTCGTAGGTGAGCAGCCGATTTTAAATCCCGGAGAAGCATACGAATATACCAGCGGCACACCTTTACCGACCCCGTCGGGCATTATGAGAGGCACTTATAAAATGAAAACACCCGCGGGCGACAAGTTTGATATTGAAATCCCAGCATTTTCTCTTGATTCGCCGCACCAGCCTCAGAAGCTCAATTGAATTCGGCAGAGAACGAACGGAAATCTCTGCGCAATAGGTCATAGAAACAGGGAAGAGCCATGCTCGATTTTCGCCCTATTCTTTATACTATCGGTATCCTACTTACTACTCTTGCCGCGGCCATGTGCGCACCACTAATAGCCGATCTCGTAATAGGTCACCCAGATTGGCAAGTCTTCGCAGCCTCTGCAGCGTTGACAGCGTTTGTCGGGATTACCCTTTTGCTGACTACCATGGCACCGCCGTCGCGCATCTCAGTTCGCCAAGCATTCGTACTTACCACCACGAGTTGGCTAGCGATGACATTCTTTGCTTCCCTGCCGTTTGCCTTTGCAGACTTAGAGCTTGATTTCACCGACGCGTTCTTCGAAGCAATGTCCGGTCTGACGACAACCGGATCGACCATCATTACTAGCCTCGACGCCGCACCGAACGGAATATTGCTGTGGCGCGCAATCCTGCAATGGCTTGGCGGGATCGGCATAATTGTAATGTCGATCGCCATTCTACCGATGCTTAAAATTGGCGGTAATCAATTATTCCAAATGGAGTCCTCGGACAGTTCCGAGAAAGCGCTGCCGCGCATTGCACAGATTGCTAGTGGTGTCGGTTTTGTCTACCTGGCTCTAACGGCACTGTGTGCGACGCTTCTCTGGTCATCAGGATTTAGGGGATTTGATGCGATTGCACACGCAATGACCACGATTGCAACTGGTGGTTTTTCAACCCGGGATGGTTCAATAGGGGCATTTGCGAATCCCACAGCGGAAATAATTATCACTTGTTTTATGTTCCTGGGCGCGCTGCCCTTTGTGTTGTATCTCCAGGCAATACGTGGAAGGCCATTTTTATTATGGCGTGATCAACAAGTCCGATGGTTTCTTTTGATCGTTGCGTTTTTTATTCTTTCTGTGACAGCTGCTCACTACGCTAACAATGATATTAACCTTGGACAGGCAATGCGGGAGGCAGCCTTTAACGTTACTTCGATCATGACCGGGACCGGGTATGCTTCAGCTAATTACGCGAGCTGGGGTTCTTTCGCGACAGGCGTCTTCTTTTTCATTATGTTCGTGGGTGGCTGTGCCGGATCGACTACGTGTTCCATCAAAATTTTTCGCTACCAGATCTTATACCAGACTGCCAAGGTGCAAATGAAACATCTCATTCGACCGCACGGCATCTTTCTCGGGACGTTTAACGGCCGCCCAATCACGGACGAAGTTGAAAACTCGGTGATGAGCTTCTTTTTCTTGTTTATGCTAACCTTCGCGATCTTAGCCGGGCTATTACACTTCATTGGACTTGATTTTCTAACCGCTATTTCTGGTGCGGCAACGGCCATATGCAATGTCGGGCCAGCGCTTGGAGATATAATCGGTCCGACTAGCAACTTCTCTACTCTGCCCGACAGCGCCAAGTGGGTATTGTCAGCAGGTATGCTGCTGGGGCGGCTTGAGTTGTTTACTGTCCTCGTCTTGTTCGCACCATGGTTCTGGCGCGGCTGAAAACATTATTTACCCACCTCGGCTAGAAATGCCCGCATTTGTCGGACCGCCTCGCGACTACACCCCGCTCCGAGTCAAGTCGGCTATACATCGAGCAGTTACCAGAATGAATTACTTTCGAATCCAATTTTTCATATAAATGCGGATCTGTTTTTCCAATTCCGCATTCAGGTCTGACATCATGGCTTCTGTCATATCAAACCAGATTTTATCTCGTTCAATGAGCGAAATATTTTCTGCCACCGTTTGAGATCGACTCACTTTGGTTTCGACGGTCACACGACTATTCCCAAACTCATCACGGATCTCGGCCCTCAATTCGATAACGCCATCGTAACGTTCAGACTGGTCGCGCCTAAACATGCCTTCCAATCCTCCCGACCGCGGGAGCGGCACTTCAACAACACTCGCCCGCCACACCATTACTCGCAACACGTCTGACGAGCCGACCGGGTTGAGACGGTCTGAGGCCCAGTTCATGGCCAAGGCTGCAAGTGAAACTGGAAATTCATGTTCTATAAACGGACGGGTCTTTGGCGAGACATAATTATTCTCCACCTCGACTCGAGCAACATCGAGGGAAATAGGTTTAAGATGGGCAAAAGAAATTAGAGGAAAACCTGACTTTCGAAGTTCAGGGGCGCAACCCGAAACAAATAAGGTAACCAAAATTAGAAAAACTAATTTAAAGCTTTTACATTTTAAAAGGCCTTTTTCCATTTCAAAACTTAGATCCAAATATTCCTATATAGAGGACTATAAATTGCTGAAAACTCGATCCAAATCTCTCTCGGAAAAGACGTAGTCAAAACCGCAAAATTCACACGAAACAACCACATTGTCACCAATCTTCAGCGTCTCAATTTCGTTCCGCGGGAACGATTTTAGCATATTTTCAACTCGGTCGCCCGAGCATCGGCAGCGCATTTCCAAATTAAGCGGATCAAAAACCCGCACACCATCTTCATTGAACAAACGGAACAGAAGGTCGTGAGGATGCAACTCCGGATTAAGCAATTCATCTTCCCGGCTACTACTCATCAGCACTACCGCGCGTCGCCATGCTTCTTCGAAATCCTCATCAACGATTTCGCCAGATTGCAAAACCATTCCTTCTGGTGGCATTTTCTGAACGAGTAGACCCCCCGATCGCCAGGACCCCATCGCGTCTTTTCCGGCTGTCAGCTTAACAACACCTTCAAATTGACCCGACTGGCGGAAATAGGTATGAGCACAATCACTTAGGCTTGCGCCCGTCAATTCTACAATACCTTGATAGCGATCAGTTTCCTTTCCCTGATCTACCGTGAAGCTAAGATAACCACCACCGAGCAAATGTGGGACAGGCGCATCTCGCCAGCTATCCCCAAGCGCCGCCACATCATCGGCACGGAACTGAGCGTAACCGCGCAGAGCACCTTCGCTAGTCAGATCGGTCACCACAATCCCTATAGGCCCATCCCCTTTTACCTGCAAAGAGAAGACCCCATCAAACTTGAGGATCCCGGCAACTAGCGCTGCAAGCGAGGCTGTTTCGGCAAGAATCCCAGCGACTGGATTCGGGTAATCATGAGCACTCAAAATTTTTCGAACCGCCGGCCCGAGACGCACCAACCTCCCGCTTGCAACAGCAGTTTCAAGCTGGAAAGGCTGGACGATATCGTCCGGAATTGAAGCGTTTGCCATCAGTAGATCAGGACAAGCACCAGGCTAAGATGCCCTTTTGTGCATGCAGACGGTTTTCGGCCTCATCCCAAATCACGGACTGCGGGCCATCGAGTATTTCCGCCGTTATCTCTTCATCACGGTGGGCAGGAAGGCAATGCATAAAAATTGCGTCTTTAGCTGCAAGGTCCATAAGCCGGCGATCTACCCGATAAGGCTCAAGCAAATTGCGGCGTTTATCTGCGTCCGAATCTCCCATCGACACCCAGGTATCAGTCACCACGCAGTCTACACCGTCTACTGCCTCGTTAGGATCAGTTGTAGACACGATCGTAGCACCCTCAGATCTTGCCCAATCGATTGTATCTTGTGGCGGCGCGAGTTCAGTAGGACAGGCGAGACGCAACTCGAAGCCAAAGCGGGCTGCCGCTTCCACCCAGCTGCGGGACATATTATTTCCATCACCGCACCAAGCAATGCGTTTGCCAGCTATATCGCCGCGATGCTCTTCAAATGTCATTATATCTGCCATCAATTGACATGGATGCGAATGGTCGGTCAAACCGTTTATGACGGGTATCTCCGCGTGAGAAGCTAACTCGGATAACTTCGTAACTTTGTTCGTCCGCATCATGATCACATCGACATAGCGAGAGAGTACTCGTGCGGTATCAGCGATCGTCTCGCCACGGCCGATCTGCATTTCATTTGGAGATAGAATAACAACATGGCCACCGAGCTGCTTCATCGCGACTTCAAAGGAAA
>CAJWSW010000067.1 GCA_913046035.1 uncultured Alphaproteobacteria bacterium
GAGTACTGAAGAGACACTAATGACCGAGTTTTGTGTGGCCATCAAATCGACAAGCGCTTTTGAAAACGATTTAGTGGAGCTTATTTGAGATATCCGATATGGCTTCGTCAATGAGTGTATCTGCTCGCGCCCCATCAAGTTTATCTGCGATAAGGACGCGAGTGGCGTCAATCGCTACCTCTACCGATATCCTCTGCACCTCTCGCACCGCGTCAGCTTCGGCCTGGGCTATTTTGTCTATCGCTAATTCTTCGCGACGCTTTAACGCCGCTTCTAAGGCTTCGGCACCATCGCGGGAAATACGTTCTGCTTCCTCTTTTGCGCGGGCAACCATGGCCTCGGTTTCCTTGACGGCGTCACGCTGTTTGCGCTGATATTCGGCCAAGAGCTGCTGCGCCTCCTCCCGAAGACTAGCCGCTTCGTCGAGACTGGCTCTTACTGAGTCGACGCGAGCATCTAACATGCCCAAGATTGGCTTGCGCACAAAGAGAACTGCTAAGATTGCAAGGATTAAGAAACCCATTGCTACCCAGAAGGTTGGATCTTGAAGCATCAATTTTTGGCCTGGATTGCTAAAGTGACCGCTGCCTTAGCTTCTTCGGGGGCAATTTCGATGCCAATCAGTCGTGACGCCGCTGCCTGCGCCACTTCAACTGAAACCGACTGGATATTATTTATTGCTTCCGCTCGAGCGTTTTGGATCCGCTTTTCGGCAATTTCTAGGTCTGACTTGATTTTTTCGGTAAGCGCCTCCTGCTGGGACGCAGCATTATGAGCTTGTATTTCATTAGCCTCTCGGATCAAGGCCTGTGCGTTTGACCGAGCATCAGCAACCAGCTTTTCATAAGCTGCAACTGCTTTCTCTGCTTCCTGTTTGAATTCGCCTGCCCTCCGGATATCTTCGTCTATCCGCTCCTGGCGTTCAAGCAATATTGAGGAAACTCGCGGTAGCGCAGCTTTCCACAGAATGAGGTAGAGAAATCCGAACGTAATTACCAGCCAGAATATTTGACCGACGAACGTATGGATTTGTTCGAGTTGCGGCATAGTTAAGCTTCCCTAGTCCGGTGTCTTATCCAAACAGGATGATCAGGGCTATCACCAACGCGAATAATGCGATGGCTTCCACAAGAGCAAAGCCTAACATTGTCATCGTAAAGACTTCTCCGCGGGCGGCTGGGTTGCGACCAACTGCGGTGATGAAGGCTGAAAAAACGTTGCCGATACCAATACCGGCTCCGATCACACCAATTACTGCGAGGCCGGCACCTATGAGTTTAGCTGCTGCTTCTTCCATTTGTCATTCCTTTCTTAATTACGTGTTTTGATAAACGTGCAAAACAAAGTCCCGCGACCATGTCTAGTGGAGATGCAATGCATCATTGATGTAGAGGCAAGTAAGGATCGTAAATACGTATGCTTGTAGAAACGCAATCAAAAGCTCGAGCGCGGTTAGCGCGCCTACAAAAGCAAGCGGCAGTATTCCTGCCGCTCCAAGCAATGGCACAAAACCAGCAAAAACCTTGAGAAGGGTGTGTCCTGCAAGCATATTCGCGAACAAACGCATGGCGAGGCTAATCGGACGCGATAAATATGATATAATTTCAATGGGTATCATGAGTGGCCACATCCAAATTGGCACACCTGGCGGTACAAACAATGAGAAGAAATGGATCCCGTGCTTAGCTAGCCCTAAGAGGGTTACCCCAGTGAAAACAACCATTGCCATCGCAAATGTCACAGCAATGTGGCTCGTAAAGGTAAAGCTGTACGGGAGCATACCGAGCATATTTCCAAAAAGAATAAACATGAATAGCGTGAAGATAAAAGGAAAATACTTGCGACCCTCATTGCCGACGGTGTCTCGGATAAGGTTGGCCACAAATTGGTAACACATCTCAGCAACCACTTGCCAACGCCCTGGAATCATGGCGCGACGGCGTGTCCCAACAAGCATGAGCAGACAAATCAGCGCAACAGTGACAACCATCATAAGGGCGGAATTTGTAAATGAAATGTCGGTCCCCCCAATGTTGATTGGTATTAGTTCTTTTATTTCGAACTGCTCGAGCGGACTGTGTTTTTCGCCTTCAATAGCCAACGGTTGTTCCCCGTTCCGATACGTTATTTGTCTCCGGATTTCCGCCGCCTTGCGGGCTTATATCCGATTGCGCTGCCCTGGTCCTGAACAACGCGGTAGACATTGAAAATTCCTGCCGCCGCCCCCAGAAGAAAGAACAACAGCATCAACCATGGTTTCGTTCCCAGCCAGTTATCGAGCAGAATGCCGAAACCCACCCCGATTACCAATGCCGCAACGAGCTCCGTCCCGATACGCACTGCAAAGCCAAAACCATTATTTCTAGACCTCGAATGACCAACGCGGCCGGCGGCAATATCCTGTTCTTTCCGAAAGCGGCTTATCCGATTATCAAGATCACTACGAGAGTTTTTGGGCTTTTGCTCCGTCATAGAGAACTAGTGCAACATAAACTAGCGGCTTTTTTTACGCTTAAACGATCGAGACAATACGGCTTGCCCTGATAGCTGTCAACCCTTGTTGAGTTCAGGTAAGCCATTGAAAATAAACTAAAATATTTAACCCTGTTAGGCTGTTTCGCGCAGCTTTTCTGCCGCCTGCAAGTCGACTGAAACAAGCTGTGATACACCACGCTCCGACATCGTTACACCGTACAGCCGATCCATCCGTGCCATTGTTAGCCGATGATGGGTTACTAGAAGGAAACGGGTGCTGGACTGGCGACTCATCTCGTTAAGCAAGGTACAAAAACGGTCTACATTACTATCGTCTAGTGGTGCATCAACTTCGTCTAGCACGCAGATGGGCGCTGGATTTGTTAAGAATACCGCAAACAATAATGCGAGCGCTGTCAGCGCCTGTTCACCGCCCGAGAGCAATGTCATGCTTTGAAGGCGCTTGCCGGGCGGGCTGGCGAACACCTCTAGTCCAGCTTCTAAAGGATCATCAGCTTCTGTCAGCCTTAGATGGGCACGTCCGCCCCCGAAAAGCTTGGCAAAAAGCTCGCGGAAATGTTCATCCACTTCATTAAAGCCCGCGAGTAAGCGTTCCCGCCCCTCCCGGTTGAGGCCGGAAATACCCTGGCGAAGGCGCGCGATAGCAGCTACTAAGTCTTCGCGTTCTGTATCCATGCTTTGAATTTTCTCATCTAATTCAGATGCTTCCTGCTCAGCGCGCAAGTTGACTGGACCCATATTACTAAGTTCGCGTTGCAGACGCTCTAACTTGTTTTCTGCAAAATGACGCTCAGGTAGTTTGTCTTCCTTTTTTAGTCCCACCGACAGCAATGCCTCGGCTGGACTGCAATCTAGCTGTTCTTTGATGCGTTCTGAGATCATGCCAAGACTCTGATCTATCTGTTCAACAGCTGCTTCCCGTCGCACGCGATCTTCGCGGGTTTCCGCGAGACGTGCCTCGCGTATACGCAGTTCTTGGGTAAGACTCTCTTGTCGATTTTCCGCTTCGGTTAGACGATCGACGGCCTCGTTTCTGGCTTTCTCTGCGTTTTCGACAAGATCCAGAAGCGCAGATCTTTCTTTAGCTATTTCTTCGGGTCGAACCTGCAATTTCTGCAGTTCGTTTACCTCTTGCATTCGACGCTCAGTTAGCTGCTCCAGCTGTTTAAGCGCGTTTGCTGACCGGGTCTTCCATGAAACAAGATCGTCAGCGATAGCCTGAAGGCGGAGGCTTCGTGTTTCTGTTTCCTGATCGAGCCTATCATGGGCGCGACGCACGTCTGCAAGCACCGCTCGCTGTTTGGCAAGCTCGGCATGCTTTTCTTCGACTTTGTGGCGTCGTTCATCGATGCCAATCAAGCTGTCTAAAACCCTGCGAACTGATGTTTCCTGAGCGTTGAGTTCAGCAAGATCTGAATCCAAACCTTCGTTTGCATTTTTCAAGCTTGAAATACGGGACCGAGCTTCTGCAGTTTTCTCAGCTAGGGTTGCGGCTTCGTCATTAGTTTCTTGCGCTTTCGCATCTGCGGCCCACACAGCTTCACGAGCTTGGCGTTCAGCCGCGCCGGCGTTGCGCGCGGCGGTCTTTGAGAGTTCATAAATCGAGAGCGTATTTGCGGCCTTCGCATCGGATGAATGCAGTTCGACTCGCATATCTTCGAGCCGATTGCGTTTTGCGAGCCGAGTAGCGGCGCTTGTAGGGGCTCCAGCCGTCACTGTATACCCGTCCCAGCGCCATAGCGCGCCTTGCATAGACACTAAACGTTGCCCCTGTTCTAAGTCATTATGTAATCGCTGACCTTCAGCGTCATTATCAACCAAGCCAATTTGCGATAGGCGTCTCATAAGCGCGGCGGGTCCACGGACCACCTCGCTCAAACTTCGCACGCCTTTAGGCAGTTCCCGGCGCGCGGTGAACATCGGCAACGTTCGCCAGTGTATCGGAGAAGCTTCGTCGGTCGGTGCTATTAGGTCATCGCCTAGCGCTGCGCCAAGTGCCACCTCATAGCCGGCCTCCACCGCGACGGCATCGATCATCGGCGGCCATAGCTGTGGATCGCCAAATTCTATAATCTCGGCGAGCGCTTCCTGTTCAGCACGCAGCTTGGCAGCTGCAGTGCCAGCGTTCTGATACTCTTCACGCGCGTCGTTTTCCGCCGCGCGCATTTCTGCGGTTTTTGCCTCGGCTTGTTGAAGCGCCGTGCGGGCATCGGCCGCGGTTTGACGGGCCGTCTCAGCAGCATTACGTGCTATTTCTAACTCGGCTTCGCCGTCCGCTGCATCTATTGCTTCCTTTTGTTCGCAGATGATGCGCTCTCGCCGATCGCACAGCCGCTTGCGACGTCCCTCGAATTCGGTAAGCTGACGTTTTAACGCCGCGCTTTGGGTCTCGTCAGCGACCACAGCCTGGGTTAAATCAGTTAGCATGCGCTCGCGGTTTTCCGTGTCCGTTTCCGCCTCGGCTAATTTATTCTTAGCTATTGACAGATCGTCCGCTTCACTCGCCTGTGCAGTGCGAATGGCAGCAGCTTCGTTTTCCAGGTTTTCAATCGCCTCGGCGGCATCATTGCCGAGCGTTTTCTCCCGTTCTCTATCTGCATCGATCTGATTGATACGATGCTGTATCTCCCTGCGAAGGCTTTCGATGCGGTCTTCCTCGGCATCTAGTGCATCCCGTTTGACTAAAATGCGTTGCAACCTGGCCGCTTCTTCTCCTTCCTTCTGACGTAGGTCGGGAAGGACGGAAGAGACCTCCAATTGTCCTTTCGTCGCATTGGTAACTTCGTGGGTTAATTCTGTGACAAGCGTCTCGATATTCCCAAGGTGTTCAGCTGCGGCGGCCCGTTCTGATTGTGCCGCGGTCCAGCGGAGATGGAGCAATATCGCTTCATGCTGTTTGATATGATCTGACAAGTTACGATAGCGTGTGGCTTGGCGGCTTTGGCGTTTCAATAGTCGGTGTTGTTCTTCAAGTGCACCAACTATATCTTCTAAACGCTCAAGATTTTTCTCAGCTCCCCGCAGACGCAACTCGGCCTCGTGCCGGCGGGCATGCAGGCCGGTAATGCCCGCCGCCTCCTCCAGTAAACCCCTACGTTGGGTTGGTTTGGCGTTGATTATAGCTCCTATTCTACCTTGGCTCACCATAGCTGTTGATCTTGCACCAGTAGAGGCATCGGCAAACAGGGTTTGTACATCGCGCGCCCGCACATCAATACCATTAACTCTGTAGCTCGACCCACTGCCGCGCTCAATTCGGCGGACCACGTCTAATTCATCAGTGTCATTAAAATGCGCGGGCGCTCGACGGTCAGAATTATCCAAGAATAGCATGACCTCAGCTAAGTTGCGTGCCGGACGGTCTTCGGTGCCAGCAAAAATAACGTCGTCCATTTCACCGCCGCGCATTTGTTTGGCAGAGGTTTCCCCCATTGCCCAGCGAAGCGCTTCAACTAGGTTCGATTTACCACACCCATTAGGACCAACAACGCCTGTCAAACCGTCGTCAATTATTAGTTCAGTTGGTTCTACAAAAGACTTGAAGCCGGTCAGGCGTATACGATTGAACTGCAACTTTGAAACCCCCCAGGTTCGAAACTATATTTTCGATCTTTTCGAAACTAAATTCTCCAATAGCGTGCGTAGCTGACCGAGTGTTAATCCACCATTGAACCGCGCGCCATTTACAAAGATCGTTGGCGTTGTTTGAACGCCGAAGTCGTTCACTGCTTGCAGGCGTTGCTGTAAAATGTCATTTTGTAGTTTGGAGTTTTGTAGACAGCTGTTGAATTTGTCTTGACCCATGCCGCCCAGGCGGGACAACTTTGCGAGCGCTTCAGCGGGTTTTGCGGCTCGTGACCAACTGGACTGCGCTTTATAAAAAGTCTCAATAAAACCAAAAAACTTGTCTTTTCCCGAACAACGGGCGATCATCGCTCCGCCTAAAGCTAGCCGGTCTAATGGAAAGTCGCGATATACATAGCGAATTTTTCCAGTGTCAATGAACTCTTTCTTGATGCTAGGCAGCACTTCGGTGTGGAAATACGCACAGTGCGGGCAAGTCAAAGACGCATACTCTACAAGCACGACCTTGGCGTCCTCGGGTCCAAGCGTAAAATCCTCACTGTTTATTTTTAGGTCTGCGAAATTGCCACTGGGTGTTGGTAATTTTTTTAGGTCCGCACTTGCGACTATTGGTGTCACCAAAAATAAAGCCAGAAACGCAGCTATAACCACACGGTAATTCAACATGATCCGCCCTATCCTCTTGATGATACCATATCTAGTGGGTACGTGCCTGTAAAGCATCGGCTACGTTCAAAATCTGGCGGTTTTTGGGCGCCTTATTAAAGAATTTTCACCGTTGTAACGGCGATTCTCTAACCATGGTCTCGGTCGATGAAAACCGCGCGTCCTAGGAAAGCCAATGCATCTCGCAGGCTAGTGTCCTCAATACTTCTCAGTTTGAGTTGTAATTGAGCTTCGTCCGCCTCCGCAAGTTGTTTTAGGTTGATTTTTCTGGGTCTGCGCGGAGCTAGGACAGGTCCCTGCTGAAGGCGGAGATTAGCCACCGCTCGATATCCAAAAAACCCATTTATGCGTTCGATGAGCTGCGGCGCAATATGCTGAAGTTCTATAGCAAACCCCGAATTAACACGTAAGTACAATATGCCATCACCACGGTTGCCTCGTTCAAATATTAGTTTTTGTGGCACAGTTTCTTGCGCCAACATGTCTCCAACGATCGCTGGCCATTCAGTGATAAGTTTTGCTTGAACGAATCCTCTTTTGCGCAACGCCGGCCCCGCGATCTTCGGTAGGCTCGCACCTACAGCAAACAGGCCTTGTTTACCTGAGCGAGAAACGCTCACTTTACGTTGCTTGTGGTGGAGGGATTTATTCATAGATCTATGTTAATGTTATAAAATTTTCTCGACAACAGACTAAATTGTGAGCATTGCGTGATTTCTTGTGGATCGCTCGAACGAAGTTCAAATAAACTCTCCGCCGCACTTTTAGCTTGGTACGATCGCCATCGTCGCGCCATGCCGTGGCGCGCTTTACCGGGCGATACACCTGATGCCTATTCGGTATGGTTGAGTGAGATTATGTTGCAGCAGACGACAGTCGCAACAGTTGGGCCGTACTTTGAGAGATTTCTCACCCGCTGGCCCAAGATTGAAAGTCTTGCCGCAGCAGATTTAGATGAAGTGCTCCACGCGTGGGCGGGTCTCGGTTATTATGCTCGTGCTCGCAATTTACATAAATGCGCCAAAATTATAGCTACGGAACATGGCGGTCAATTCCCAGATACTGAGGCTGAACTTCGAAAGCTTCCCGGGATCGGACCCTACACGGCGGCTGCGGTGTCTGCAATTGCCTTCGGACGAAAGGCAACAGTGGTTGACGGCAATGTGGAGCGCGTAATAGCGCGGCTTTTTGCAGTGACTGAACCTTTGCCCTCATCGAAGAAAAGGTTGAAAAAACATGCCGAAGCACTGACGCCGGATGTGCGTTGTGGCGACTATGCTCAGGCGACTATGGATCTTGGTGCGACAGTTTGTACGCCCTTTAAGCCCGCCTGTGGGATATGTCCTTGGCGAAAAGCATGTGACGGACATTTGCTTGGCCTTGCGGCCGAGCTGCCTAAAAAATCGCCCAAAAAAGAACGTCCCACCCGTTACGGCACCGCGTTTTGGTTGGTGGCTTTGGATGGCTCGGTGCTGCTTCGACGTCGGCCCGAAATGGGTCTGTTGGGCGGCATGATGGAAATTCCATCGAGTGAATGGCGGGATGGTGCCTGGCAAAATGAAGAAACTGATGGAGCGCCGTTGATTAACGCTAACTGGCAAACGGTGCGGGGCGAGGTGCGTCACACCTTCACTCATTTTTCACTCAAACTTCGTCTCTTGGTCGCCCGCGTCGAGGGTAAACCCGATCTTGGTGGCGTTTGGTGCCCACCTGAGCGCTTCAGCGATTACGCCTTACCAACAGTGATGAAGAAGGTCGTTAGGCTGGGTCTCGGATCTACAATGCCGAGATAGGCTAGCCTGAATACCTGAGCTGGCCTTCATCTCTGTTGTCGCTTAAGCACTCTCCTTCATCCCGTCACGTACCACTTGCCGAAGATGATCCAATGGCTGCGTTAGCCCTTTTTCTTCGTAGTGCCAAAAGGTCCAACCGTTGCAAGCGGGTGCCCCTTGCACTTCAGCCCCGACTTTATGGATCGAACCGTGGCGACCCTTAGCGATCAGCGTGCCGTCGGCGCGGACCTTTGCAAAGAAACGTCTGCGGGTATCGAATAGCTTCGTACCGGGTGCTATTAATCCGCACTCCAAAAGTGTGCCAAAGGGTACGCGGGGTTCTGTCCGTTTTTGGGGTATATTGAAATTTGCCATGTCTGCCGGTCTCTCGGACCTAGCAACGCGTTGTTTCGCGACCCTTGCGTATGTCTTGTCGCGTTCGATGCCGATAAAATGTCGTCCCATTTTTTTTGCAACCGCCGCGGTAGTTCCAGATCCAAGAAATGGGTCGAGAACCAGGTCTCCAGGTTTTGTCGAAGATAAAAGCACCCTATATATCAGAGCTTCTGGCTTCTGTGTTGGGTGCGCTTTTTTACCGTCTTGTTTAATTCGTTCTGGCCCAGTGCAGATCGGCAAAGTCCAGTCTGATCGCATTTGAACTCCTTCATTTAGCGATTTCATGGCCTCATAATTAAAAGTTACGCCTCGGGCGTTTTTATCCTTGGAACACCAGATCATGGTCTCGTGCGCATTTGTGAACCGTGTGCCACGAAAATTAGGCATCGGGTTGGTCTTTCGCCAGATGATGTCATTAAGAACCCAAAAGCCAAGGTCCTGGAGCGTCGTTCCGACGCGAAATATATTATGATAGCTGCCTATTACCCAAATGGAGCCAGTATCTTTAAGCACGCGGCGCGCTGCGGCAAGCCATGAACGTGTGAAGTCATCATAGGCTGCAAAACTAGCGAGCGAGCTGTCGTCGGCGCCTGTGAAACAATCCCATGCGGCTTTGACCCCATCTACGCGAGTGTTGTTGGGGCGGTGTAGCTCACCGGCTAGTTGTAGATTGTAAGGCGGATCTGCGAAGATGACATCAGCCGATTTGGCCGGCAGCTTCTCCATTTCCGCGACACAGTCCCCGATCAAGACGCGGTCTAAAGGAAGTTTCATAGTGTGTCCCACCAAAGCTCCCTTTTTAGGAGCAAGATTATGCGTAAAGCATGATTCTTGTCAGAGTCCCCGTCAACAAAAATTTTTAAAATCAGCAGTTTAGATAGCGTCTATGCTATATCCTGTGTCTATTTGTGATGTAGACCCAATATTTTGGCAATAGGAGCATAAGTTCGCCGGTGATGGCGTGTTACCCCTGCTAAAGAGAGACCATTTTGGTGCTCTCTTGTGCCGTAGCCGGAATTGCGCTCCCAGCCGAAGGCGGGGTAACGAAGTGCCAACGATGCCATGATCCGGTCTCGGGTTACTTTGGCGACAATCGATGCCGCCGCGATGGAGAGGCTTAAACTATCTCCTCTAATGACAGCACGCCCCGTGCAGGGCAGATTTTCGGGTATGTGTTTGCCATCGATTAGCGCGATATTCGGCATTTTAGGTAGCCGGGTGACGGCCCGAACCATAGCGATGTGGGACGCGATCAAGATGTTATTTTGCTCTATTTCTGCCACGCTGGCGCAGCCAATGCCAATATCAGCGCGACGCGAGACCATTGTATGCAAAGCTTCACGTTGTGCGCGGGAAAGTTTTTTGGAGTCGTCTAGACCGTCCATCAATTCGCGGCAAATGTTTCGGGGTAAAATTACCGCTGCTGCGATTACGGGGCCTGCCCAAGGCCCGCGGCCAACTTCGTCGATACCGGCAACAACACCTCGGTATTCCTTCTCAATCCTAAAATCAGGCATCCCTTTCCTCGTCGCTTTTTAAACCAGCACTCTTCTTAATAAATGCCTGTACCATTCGTTTGCAGTCATCTTTAATCTCAGCCATCTCTCGCATCTGAGCGTTTAATAGTTGCAATAGGCGTAGTGGTTTCCTGTGCGTCCATATCATATACAAAATACAATTTAGAGGATTAGATCTGCGCGAATTTGAGTGTTCTATCCTATAAGTTGCATGTGGAGCATCCATTTTTCAAAAAGGATTTCTGTCATGGCTGCTGACTTTTCCATATCGGTCGTCATACCCACCTTGAATGCCTCGGGTTCGTTGCAAGTCACGGTAGCGTCGCTGCTTGCAAGGCCGAAAGAAATTCTAGTCATTGATGGTGGCTCGGCTGACAAAACTGTTGAGATAGCGAGCTCAGCGGGGGCCAAAGTGATTGAGGCTGAACGGGGCAGGGGTCTTCAGCTGAAGAGGGGCGGAGAGGCAGCGACCGGTCAGTGGCTTCTATTTTTGCATGCCGACACCAGGCTTAGTTCAAACTGGTGGGAATCCGCATACGAATTCATATCAGATCAGAGCAATACCGGTCGGGCCGCAGTTTTTCGATTTGCACTGGATGACACTGCACCCCAAGCGCGAAGGATAGAACGCCTTGCAAACTGGCGCAGTCGCGCTCTGGGACTACCATACGGCGATCAGGGTTTATTGATATCGAGGGAGTACTATTCTTTGCTAGGCGGATATCGTGAGATGCCGCTTATGGAAGACGTCGATATCGTGCGCCGAATTGGCCGAAAACATATAATTTTTCTTGATGCTATGGCCGTGACGTCTGCAAAGCGTTACCGACAAGATGGATGGTGGGGGCGCCCCATCCGAAATATCTTTTGCCTGACCATGTTCCTCCTTGGTGCATCACCGCGAATTCTTGGAAAGATTTATGGATGAAGCATGTCGTTATCTTTGGGCGCCATCCTAAGCTCGGTTGCGTCAAGACCAGGCTTGCACGGAAAATTGGGCCCGTGGAAGCATTGCGGTTCTATCGATATACATTGACAACTGTAATCCGACGTGTGTCCGCGGGTCAAAGCTGGCAGACCTGGGTAAGTTTGACTCCCGATAAAGCGGTTATCGATCGCCGGATATGTCCGGTCAAGGTGGGTCGATTATTACAGGGGGCTGGCAACCTGGGAGACCGTATGGCGCGCTGCTTTTCCAGGTTTGGCCATGATCCCGTTCTGATCATTGGAAGTGATATTCCTGATGTTGGTCAGGCTCATATTGCAGCTGCGTTCGATGCGTTACGCCGCAGCGATGTGGTGTTCGGACCATCCAATGATGGCGGATATTGGTTGGTGGGAATGCGGCAGGGTAAATTAGCTGGTCCGCTTTTCGACAATGTCCGCTGGTCAACAAAGTATGCATTGTCCGATACTCAGAAAAACCTTGGTTTGGGTCTTCGGGTTGCAATGTTAAGTGCGCTTGCGGATATCGATGACGGGGCAGACTATGCTGCCTGGACCGGCACAAAACGGTAGAGACTAGATTTCCTGAAGACGAGGGATGAGCTCGATGAAGTTACAAGGTTTGTGTCGGATATCGAGCTGGTATACTAGAATATCGTCCCAGGCATCTTTGCATGCGCCGGTTGAACCAGGTAGAGCAAATAGGTAGGTGCCCTTCGCCACGCCCGCGGTAGCTCGAGACTGTATTGTTGAGGTACCAATCTTTTCGTACGATAACATTCGGAAGAGTTCACCGAAACCCGGAATTTCTTTGTCGAAGACTTTTTGAAATGCTTCAGGCGTCACGTCGCGGCCGGTCACTCCGGTGCCCCCTGTGGCGAGCACGGCATCGATTTTTGGGTCATCGATCCATAATTGTAGCTGAGAGACAATAGCGTCGGTTTCATCTTTCATGATCGCTCTTGCAGCCAGATTATGACCCGCGCCTTGCAGGCGCTCGACTAGTGTGTCTCCGGATTTATCTTCCAGCTCGGTTCGCGTATCGGACACCGTCATAACCGCAATGTTGATCGCGACAAAGTCTATTTTTTCATTAATTCCAAACATCTTCGGTTACCGTTCCTTTTGTGCCGTCAACAGCGACATAGGTTGGTCGTTTTCCCGCTGCAAGGGCGTCTAGTGATGGCGCGGGTTCTCCGAGTCTTTCTCGGTACATCCATAGGTTGGATAACACGCGTTCAATAAAAATGCGGGTTTCGCGAGCTGGTATGCTTTCGATGAACATCAAAGCATCAGTATAAGCGCCTTTGCGGGCCCGGTTCTGCCATTTGCGAAGGTTGCCTGGCCCTCCGTTGTAGGCCGCTGCCACCATCAGCAGGTCACCGTCGATGTGATCATTTTCAAGAAGGTGTTCTATGTACTTTTGTCCTAGGGAAATATTAAGAGCTGGGTCGTAAAGCTGGTTACGTTTGGACCCTCGAAACCGCTTCCGAGCGATAAAACCAGCTGTTGCCGGCATAAGTTGCATCAGGCCACGAGCGCCGGCATAACTCTTCGCTCTGACGTTGAATGCTGATTCCTGACGAATAAAAGCGAAAATCAACGCCCGATCGACACGGTAGCCCTCGTGTGGCTCCCAATTCGGCAGGGGGTATAGTGCCCTGAGGGGCAATGAAGCTGTCATTCCCATTAAAACGGCTGCTGCGCGGTAGGACACCATGGGTAAGTAATGTTGTTCGGCAACCGCAATTAAGGCGTGTAACAGTCGGGTATCATTGGTATTGGCAAGAAAACGCAGTTCGCGTTCGGCGCGGGTGGTCTGACCGACTTGGATGAGTGCGGCAGCTCGCCGGCCGCTCCGTTTCGTCAGGATTCGCTGAACCTGATCCTTATTTAGCGCCGTAGGCATCCAGTTATGCGGCGACCGTTCACCCAGCCAACGTCTGGCGAGGATGCCGTAGAATGTGCGCGGCTGTTGGGCTGCCATCCTTAGCCAGTGGCTGACTTTTAGCGGCTTTCCACCGGTCATATTAGACCGCGCCGCCCAAAAGGCAGCGGCAGCATGGTCGTAACCAGTAACCTCACTTGAAAGAGCAACCGCTTCGAAGTGTCTCGCCGCTTCTAAATACTTTTTCAGGCGATAAGCTGATAAACCGGCGATCCAATGAGCGTAAGGTAGCAATTCGCCAGAGCGAGAGGCTGCACTCGACGCTAGTTCATATGCCTTCTGCCCATTTCCATAGAAAAACCAGCCCGATGCAATATGTGTCTTGGCGAGATCCATGCCTCTCCTGCCAAGTTGCTGCTGAATTTTTTTGCCAAATATGTATCTAGAAGCAGCAGTTAAACGACGCTGATAGGTCATACGACGAACTTGACGAATAATTTTTTTTGCGGAATGTTTGTTCGGGCGATATCCAGAGTTTTCAATAATTTTTGAACTTTGATAAGGTGGATAGAACCTATTTTCTGGCCGCCGCGGCGCTTTGTATTTTGCAGGCTTGCGCCTCAGTGCTAGCTTGTAGATTCTGCGCGCGTCCGGGTGATCAGCGTAGGATTTGAGCCATTTTGATAACTCTAGGTAGCGAGAACGATATTTGGTTGGATGAAGATAACGCTGCGCCATTACGTGACCTAACAGTAGTCCGTCGCTCAGTTTCCTAATCAGTTTCTCGGCTTCCCGCCATTTCCCCTTTTCTTGCAAGGTAAATATGCGTCGGTAGTTCCGTTCGTCCTCTACCGAAACAATTTTAGGTAAATGAATGGTTTTCGTATTTTTGGCTAACACTGATGAACTGTTCTCTGATATCGGCGCAGACCTTAGCGGAACGGAATATAAGAGAGCCAACGCGGAGCACATCCCGAAAATTACGGCGGCACGACCAAGCCAGAGATGTCTAAAGATTTTATCTCGCATGCACGTTTTGAGACTGAATTTGAATACTCATGATTTGTCGGTTGTAGCCGAGTGCCAATTACCCGGCAATATGGTTATCGGTTGCTAACAAAGCTTATATTAGGACCATCCTAAATCGAGAATATTATGAGATCGGTCTTAGGAG
>CAJWSW010000068.1 GCA_913046035.1 uncultured Alphaproteobacteria bacterium
ACGATAATGGTGCTAGATGGGTTGTATTATGTGATACTAATGGTGGCACACTACCAAATGAGGTTAGAGAAATTGTTGCAAAAGTTTCAAAAATAATACCTGGAAACAATCTTGGAATTCATGCACATAACGATACAGAAAATGCTGTGGCTAACTCTCTCGCCGCGGTAAACGCCGGTGTGCGTCACATTCAGGGCACATTAAATGGACTTGGCGAACGCTGCGGCAATGCAAACCTGACTTCAATTATCCCAACGCTAATGCTCAAGATGGGATTTGCTACCGGTCTAAGCGCCGATGATTTGAGACAGCTCACGCATGTTTCCCGCAAGCTCGATGAACGGCTCAATCGTATGCCTTCCCCTAATGCGGCCTACGTGGGAAAGTCGGCATTCGCGCATAAGGGAGGACTACATGTTTCAGCCGTGGCGAAGGACCCATCGACTTATGAACACGTAGACCCCGAACTAGTTGGGAACCAGCGTCAAATCGTGGTTTCTGATCAGTCTGGTCGCTCAAACATTCTTACTCGATTTGCTGAAATTGGAATAGAAATTGCGCCTCGGCATCCTAAAGTGCCGCAGTTGCTTGAGCTTGTTAAAAAGAGGGAATTTGAGGGCTTTGCATATGACGGAGCTGAGGCGAGCTTTGAGCTTTTGGCACGGCGTACCCTTGGTGAGGTGCCGGAATATTACACGCTGAACTCATTTCGGGTCTTGGATGAGCGTCGATGGAACGCCCGCGGCGAATTAGTCACTGTCTCTGAGGCCACCGTTAAGGTCGTTGTAGGTAATCAAGAGCAAATGGCGGTGGCGGAGGGTAATGGACCAGTCAATGCATTAGATAACGCGCTGGAGAAGGTGCTGTTAGAGAGCTACCCGGAACTAAGCGATATGCGCCTGGTCGACTACAAGGTCCGTATCTTGACGCCAGGAGATGGTACCGGGGCTATTACCCGGGTATTGATTGAGAGCGCTGATGGCCAG
Organism: uncultured Alphaproteobacteria bacterium; assembly: GCA_913046035.1. GTDB lineage: Bacteria > Pseudomonadota > Alphaproteobacteria > MPNO01 > UBA830 > UBA830. The sequence continues at coordinate 987 of CAJWSW010000068.1, forward strand.
GACCGCCGCTGGTCTTGCGTTGGCCTTTCTACCAACATTATAGATGCTTCCTATAATGCACTCCAAGATTCGATTTCCTACAAACTGTACCGTGACGGCGCTAAGGCAACGTGACTGTGGACGAAAATTCCGTGAAAAGGGCAAAGAATGCCCCCGTTGTCATATTAGTCCATCCAACGCTCAGCGAAAATATTGGTGCTGCCGCGCGCGCTATGATGAATTTTGGGCTATCGGAAATGCGCCTCGTCGAGCCTAAAGGCGATTGGCCGAACCAAAAAGCTATCAACACCGCTTCAGGTGCGGAGCGCATCCTAGAAGAGGCAAAAATATACAATACTACGCAGGATGCCGTGTCCGATCTGCAGCGCCTTTACGCTACAACAGCACGTGCGCGAGATATGGAAAAGCCAGTCTTAGCACCTCGTGAATTGGCTCGCAAACTTCATTCTAACTCGGCCAATAGGGAGAAGTCGGGTATTTTATTCGGGCGAGAGTCTAAAGGACTGAATAACGACGATGTTGCGAGCTCTGACGCGATTATCATGGTTCCTGTAAACCCCGAACATCGTTCTATTAATCTTGCTCAGGCGGTTCTGATAATTGGCTATGAATGGTTCCAGGCTACTGCTCCTAAAAGATTGGATGAAGTAACGCGAAAAGGTGGGCAGGCTGCTTCCCACAGAGAATTGATTGGCTTTTTTGATCATCTTGAAACCGAGCTTGATGATTGCGGTTTTCTTTACCCTCCAGAGAAACGCCCCCGCATGGTTCGAAATATCCGCAATATTTTCACTCGTGCAGATCTCTCCGACCAAGAAGTGAAGACACTCCGGGGCATCGTCGCTGGCCTCTCACGCCCGCGATACAGGTAAAGGCAGAGCGTGTCGACAAGCCTAGGATATTTTGCGCGGGTTATTCCAACTAATTGTTAAAAGCGAAATACCTTGCTGGATGCGTTATACTCCTATTACCACTCGAGGGCCTTTAAAAATTACCACGCGAGGGCGTTTAAAAAGCCAAATAACCTTCTGTCCGTGGTAAAAATCAGTGAAGAAACATCTATCAAAAGCGAATTGAGTTGTAAAATCATGGCATTAGTGGGGATACGTCTGTTTATGCAGTATCGATTTTACCCTTACGAAATGGTCCATACTATGGTGGTCGCATTTCGTTGACAACAAATTAGCGATGCATATACTCCGCAACCATTCCCGGGAATGTGGAGGGCGCCTATTTTGGGCATTTTCCCGCCGCCAGCAAGGTCTGGGATCGGACTACCGGGACAAATAAAGAGAACAAAGGAGACAGCGCTATGTCGAAACGCGTGCGCTCAAAATACAAAATTAACCGGCGACTAGGGTGTAATCTTTGGGGCCGTCCAAAGAGCCCTTGGAACGCCCGTGAATATGGTCCTGGGCAACACGGCCAGCGGCGCCGCAGCAAGTTGTCGGACTTCGGTCTTCAGCTACAGGCAAAACAGAAACTTAAGGGTTACTACGGTAACATCACTGAAAAACAATTTCGTCGTATTTATAGTGAAGCTGTAAAGCGTCGAGGCGATACGGTGGAGGCGTTGATTGGCCTTTTAGAGCAGCGTCTCGATGCTGTGATTTATAGGATGAAATTTGTACCGACTGTTTTTGCCTCCCGACAATTCATTAACCACGGGCATATTCGGGTTAATGGGGCCCGCGTCACAATCCCCTCATATCGGGTTAAGGTGGGCGACCTAATTGAGGTACGTGAAAAATCGCGCACCATTCCGATGGTACTTGAAGCCACTCAGCTAACAGAGCGCGAAGTGCCGGAGTACATGGAGGTCGATCACGGCAAAATGCAGGGTAAATTTTTAAGGGTACCTGATTTTGCGGATGTTCCCTATCCAGTTCAGATGGAACCGAACCTCGTCATCGAATTCTATTCACGCTGATATCCTCGTGAATATTTAAACACGGTTTGCTGGGTTGCCGGCCAGTGCCAGTGTCTGGCACTGGACGTTATCCCTTTACTTAAAAATAGTACGTATTTGGTTACAACGCATTCTGGGATGAAATGCCATACTAGTTATAGAATGACGTTGCGACCAAGGAAGGAAACTGTAGGGCGGTAAACCGTTCGAGAATTACAGGCAGTCGACCTGGACTCTTAAGGCATTCTCTGCCGAATAATTATTCGGGGTTAGCAAGCTGGATATTAATCCCATTTGTATTAAAGAACTCAATAAGTTCTCCAGACTCATACATCTCGCGCACTATATCGCAGCCGCCAACAAACTCACCCTTAACGTAGAGCTGAGGAATAGTTGGCCAATTTGAGTAGGCCTTAATACCTTCCCTGACTTCTTCGTCTTCTAACACATTAACCCCTTTAAACTGTATTCCTAGATTGCTGAGAACTTGAACACAGACCGATGAAAATCCGCACTGCGGGAACACTGGCGTACCTTTCATGAAAAGCACGACTTCATTCTCATCAACCTCGCCTTTTATTCGCTCGAATATTGGGTTTTCGCTCATCGCGGACTTTCCTTTTTTAACAAACGTTAGGTATCTTTTGGAGTGCTTGTCTGTAATGCTAATGCATGAAGCTCGCCACCCATGCGCCCTTTTAAAGCTTGATATACCATCTGGTGCTGCTGAACACGTGTTTTGCCTGCGAAGGCACTCGATACTACAAGCGCTGAATAATGATCTCCATCACCCGCCAAGTCTTGGATAGTGACAACGGCATCCGGTAGGCTTTCCTTTATCAGACTTTCGATCGTCCCCGCGTCCATTGGCATAATTCAATCTCTCTTTTCTCCAAATTGGATCCCGGCGATCAACGCTTGACAGCTATTCTTAGTTAAGATTTACCAGTAGCCATGTATTCTGGAAACCAATTTTCATGAGCCTCTCTTAGGGTTGAAATGGATATAGAGTCGCCGTCAGCTAGGGTCAATACCGCGCCGCCGGTGCGTCCAATTATTCGGTTCGGCACTCCAGCAGTTTCCGCAGCAGCTATCACCTCGTCACTTAGCTTGGTTGTCACTAGATACCTCCCTTGGTCTTCACCAAACCACCAGGCCAATTCAGGTATGTCTTGCGGTGGGCTCGTGAGTTCGGCGCCTAGGTTTCCCGCAAGCGCCATCTCAGCGATTGCAATTAGCAGCCCGCCGTCAGATAGATCGTGACATGCCGTTATTAGACCTCTGTCAATTTGGGCGCGAATAAAATCGCCGTTACGTCGTTCTGCGTGAAGATTGACAGGCGGCGGTGCGCCAATATTTCCATTCCCAAGGTGGTGTAGAAACAGTGATCGGCCGAGGTGGCCACCTGTCTCACCGAAAAGCAATATGTCGTCGCCCACTGACCTAAAAGCAGGGACCACCATCTTTTCGCTAACGTTATTGATCAGGCCTACGCCACCAATTGCGGGAGTTGGTAAAATACCGGTGCCATTAGTTTCGTTGTAGAGGGATACATTTCCGGAGACAACCGGGAAATCGAGGGCTTTGCAGGCCTCTGCCATGCCCTCGATGCAGCCTACGAACTGTCCCATAATTTCAGGGCGTTCCGGGTTTCCAAAATTCATATTGTCCGTTATTGCGAGAGGGGTGGCGCCCGAGGCGGTAAGGTTGCGCCACACTTCTGCAACCGCCTGGCGTCCGCCCTCCACTGGGTCAGCAACGCAATAGCGCGGCGTGCAGTCAGCGGTGATCGCAAGTCCACGATCCGTTCCATGGATGCGGACAACCGCGGAGTCGCCGCCGGGACGCTGCACCGTATCCCCCATTACCATATGGTCGTATTGTTCCCATATCCACCGGCGTGAACATAGATTGGGTGATGCTATCATTTCTAGCAGTGTACGCGCGGGCGAGACGTCGATTTCTGCCAATGCGTCGCTCGCTGCGAGGACGGGGGATAGCGGTGTACGGGTCCAGGCGCGTTCGTACTCTGGCGCTTCAGCGACAAGTGGCGGCACTGGAATATCGCAGACCACCTCGCCTCTGGATTTGAGGATCAAACGGTTTGTATCGGTCACGGTGCCGATAATCGCAAAGTCTAGTTCCCATTTCTCGAAGATCCTGCGCGCCATTTCTTCGTGGCCCGGTTTCAAGATCATTAACATGCGCTCCTGGCTTTCGGATAGCATGATTTCGTATGGTGTCATCGCTTCTTCCCGCACGGGAACACGATCAAGGTCAAATTCAATACCGACGCCTCCTTTATCGGACATTTCGACGGATGACGAGGTTAACCCTGCTGCCCCCATATCCTGTATGGCCACAATTGCATCAGTCGCCATGAGTTCAAGGCAGGCTTCAAGTAGCAGTTTTTCAGTGAACGGATCTCCGACCTGGACGGTGGGGCGTTTCTCGCCTAAATTTTCATCGAATTCCGCTGACGCCATTGTGGCGCCGTGGATGCCGTCGCGCCCGGTTCTGGAGCCGACATAAACCACGGCATTACCGACACCGGCAGCTGCCGAATAGAAAATTTTATCAACATCTGCAATGCCTACGGTCATCGCATTCACCAATATATTGCCGTTGTAGCTGGGGTCAAAATTGACTTCGCCACCTACAGTCGGAATGCCAATACAGTTGCCGTAACCTCCTATCCCTTCGACTACTCCACTCACCAAGTGGCGGGTTTTTGGGTGGGCTGGTTCCCCGAAACGCAACGCATTGATGTTCGCGACCGGCCGGGCTCCCATGGTAAATACGTCGCGTAGTATACCCCCGACACCGGTCGCCGCACCTTGGTAGGGTTCGATGAATGAAGGGTGGTTGTGGCTTTCCATCTTAAAGATACAGGCCTTGCCATCACCAATGTCTATAACGCCTGCATTCTCACCCGGCCCGCAAATTACCCAGGGCGCTTTGGTCGGCAATTTCCTTAGCCAAAATTTGGATGACTTGTAAGAACAGTGTTCCGACCACATCACTGAGAAAATACCGAGCTCGGTAAGATTTGGTTCACGACCCAAAATAGCCAAGATGCGGTCATATTCGTCAGACGACAATCCGTGTTCGCCTATGATCTGAGGCGAAATGATGCTCATGCTATCGCCAACGCTTTAACTACTGCGTCAAACATTAGCCTGCCATCTGTGCCGCCGAGGGCTGGGTCGGCCATACGTTCCGGATGCGGCATCATTCCAAGCACGTTGCGATTTTTACTCAAAATGCCGGCGATATTGCGAGCAGCACCATTTGGGTTGGCGTGCGGGTTGATCTCGCCGTCTGTTGTGCAGTACCGGAAGGCAATTTGGTTTTCGCCTTCGAGGCGATCCAAGGTAGCTTTGTCGGCGAAATAGTTTCCTTCGTTGTGGGCGACCGGGATGCGGATAGTTTGGCCGCTTCTGTAGTTACATGTGAATATGGTGTCCGTAACCTCAACCCGTAGATTGACATCGCGACAAACGAATTTTAAGCCAGCGTTAGGCATAAGAACACCAGGCAGAACATCGCACTCGGTTAAGATCTGGAAGCCATTGCAGATGCCGAGCACTGGAACACCGCTTTCAGCTCGGGTAACGACCTCCCGGATTACGGGTGAATGGGCTGCCATGGCACCGGCTCGCAAATAGTCTCCATATGAAAAGCCGCCCGGCACAACTATTAAGTCAACATTTGGTAGTTCTGGATCACCGTGCCAATGCATGATTGGTTCTGTGCCTGCACTCTGCCTAATCGCCACCTGTACATCGCGGTCGCAATTAGAACCAGGGGAGACGATTACCGCAGCTTTCATGCCTCCAGGTCGATCTCATAATTTTCAATTACGGTGTTGGCCAACAACTTTTCACACATCGACTCGACAGATGCTTGAGCCGCGGCAGGGGAAACATTTTCGAGGACAATTTCAATATATTTCCCCTGACGAACCTCACTAATCCCGTCAAACCCTAAACCGCCGAGTGCATTCTCGATCGCTTTACCCTGTGGGTCCAGTACTCCATTTTTTAGTGTTATGTGAACGCGTGCTTTCATAAGTTTCTGCATAGCGCACGCGAAGGCGAATCTCACGCGTTATCCGCAACAAGTGCAGAAACAGGGCCGATGTGCACTCTCACATCTCCTTTCACATATTGATCTTTGGGAATTTCTTTTACCTATCTCAGTAGTGCGGTGGGGATGGCTCGTCGCCGGGTTTAACCGCCATCCCCCCTTCAATAGCTTTTAGTTTGTCCGAAAGTCTTTCAAGCTGGTTACTAAGGGCGCTGATTTCCTGCCATTGTTTGGCAGTCACTTCACTCAGCTCCTCGATCAACTTTTCTTGATGGGCGATATAAGTTTCTAAGGTATTTACCCGGTCTTGCATGGCGCTCTGCCTGTTCATTGTCTATGCCTCCTTAGCGGAAATCGCCACCGCCGTTAATATAAACCGTGTCGGCGGTCATAAATTCGCAGGTATTAAAGCACATAAATAGGACTATTTCGCCAATCTCCTCTGGAGTGCCTAGGCGTTTCATGAGAACGTCATTGGTCATTCGCTTTTTACGCTCGGGCGAAGATATGGATTGGAATGCTGTATTAATGTGCCCCAGTGATGTAGAGAGCGCTCGAATTCCAGGGTTAACGAACTCTCGAGCTACTCCTATAGTGGGTGTTACCACTGCTCCTTTTGCCGATGCATAGTGTACCGAATGCCCGGGGCCGCCTCGACGATGTGCCATGCTAGCAATGTTTGCAATTACACTGTAACCGTTTTCAATCATAAGGGGGTAATAAAGATTGCGTAGTGGAAAACACATTGTCGACATTTAATGCGTATGTCTGGTCTATGAATGAAGAACGTCTTCCTGCAGAGCCAGCGCTGTCAAAAAGATAGTCGATCCAGCCAAAGGTTTTTGTCCCCACCGCAATCACAGCCTCTACTGCGGGTCAGTCAGCCACATCGCCCGTGATTGCCTTGGCATCGACATGGGCGTCACTAAGCGTTTCAGCCACGGCAGCTGCGCCGTCGCTATTGATATCAGCTACAATCACGTTTGCGCCCTCGCGCGAATACTTTTGCTGTTGCGAGACCGATACCGCTGGCCGCGCCTGTGAGTAGAATAGTTTTATTTGAGAGATCACTGGCGTTTTGGGCATAATACCTCGGTGTTGTTTGTTCTCAATCGCTAACGCTGGAAGACTGGAACTAACTGTTCAAGTGTATTACTTCAGCGTAGATAAAGTTGAGATTATTAAGTGATGTCTGGAGATAAGACGAAAACTAACCTGCCCGGTCAGGCGGAGTCCGCTCAGGTGGCAGAATTTATCGAAAAAGTTGCAGCGATGCCTACGGTTCGGTCTGCGGCAGGCGCGGGGCGCTTGATGTTTGCAATGGATGCAACGGCGAGCCGAGAACCATCCTGGGATCAGGCTTGCCATTTGCAAGCAGAAATGTTCGGGGCGACAGACGGTCTTGGCGGTTTGGAAGTCCAGCTAGTTTTTTTTAGAGGCTATGGAGAATGCAAGTCTAGCCCATGGGTTTCTACATCTGCTGAGCTGGTGCGCCGGATGACTAAAGTGCGTTGTCTTGGCGGCCGGACCCAAATTGGGAAGGTTTTACGCCACGCAATTCGGGAAGTAGAACGCCGCCGCATAAACGCATTCGTATTTGTGGGTGACAGCTTTGAAGAGGATATTGACGCGATTTGCGAACTGGCTGGTGAATTGGGTGTGCGTGGTGTGCCAGCTTTTCTATTTCAAGAGGGGAACGACCCCGTTGCCGCAAAAGCATTCCGGCATATCGCTAAGCTCACAAGTGGTGCATATTGCAGCTTTAATTTGTCGTCTGCTCGGCAATTACGTGAGCTTTTATCGGCGGTTGCTGTGTTCGCGGCCGGCGGTCGCAAAGCACTTGAGGACTATTCAAGCGAAGCCGGTGGAGCTGCGAAACAAATTACTAACCAGATGCCCTGAGTTCAACTAGTGCCTTACTTCATTCTAGGTATTGCCGTTTTAATAGGACTAGTTCTTGTAATTCGGGGTTTGCGTAAAACCAATCCAAAAAACGCGCAAAAAGTATTGGTTATTCTTGTCGTGCTCGTTTCAGCAGTCATTGTCACTTACTTGGTGATAAGTGGGCGGATTGGTCCGCTTGGCTGGCTTCTGTTTTTGCTGCCAATGATTTGGCGCTGGCGAGCAATAAAGCAAATGCTAGGAAACATTCGTGGCCCCACGCCGGGAAAATACTCAGATATTGAGACCGCGTATTTGCGGATGAACTTGGAGCACGACACCGGTGTCCTTCGCGGAACTGTATTGAAAGGGCCCTTCGAGGGCCGACTTCTAGAAGAAATGCCGGTGAACGATATCATTAAACTACTCCATGAATGCCGGATCCAAGACCCGCAGTCAGCCGAAGTCTTGGAAACGTACCTCGATCGTATACATGGCGCCGGGTGGAGGAACGCTTCTGGCGCACATACCGATGATAATCCCCCGGTCGGCGATGACGGGTCAATGACGCGCTCTCAGGCTCTCGAAATTTTGGGCCTTCAGCCTGGTGCTACTAATGAAGAAATCCGCACTGCTCATAGGAGCCTTTTGAAGGCCAACCATCCGGATCGGGGGGGGTCGACATGGCTTGCCGCTCAAATCAACCGCGCTAAGGATTTACTTTTACCCGAAGGCTGAAGGGCCTATTATTTTTGGCTGCTTGCATCTCAGTATTGGCCGTGGCACAAAAAGAGCGCTCTTCGTGCATTGCACAAAAACGCAAGAATTAGTTGCTTACGCCTCTCGTGAGGATCCTTCGATGGCGAAACAAGTTAGAAAGGCCGTGTTTCCGGTCGGTGGACTAGGCACCCGCTTTCTGCCTGCAACCAAGGCAATGCCCAAGGAAATGTTGCCGGTAGTCGACAAGCCACTGGTTCAATATGCTGTTGAGGAAGCGTTGGATGCCGGTATCGAGGAAATTATCTTCGTAACAGGACGCGGCAAGGCAGCGATCGAGGATTTTTTTGATCATAGCGTTGAGCTTCGTCAGGTGCTTGGTGAGCGGGGAAAAGACGCTGAACTCCATGCAATAGATGTTCCCGTCCTTGAGCCAGGTCGGGTCGCCTACACTCGCCAGCAGGACGCTTTGGGCCTTGGGCATGCGGTTTGGTGCGCGCGTGAACTTGTTGGCGATGAGCCCTTTGCCGTGCTGTTAGCTGATGATTTAGTTATGGCGGAAACACCTTGTCTAAAACAGATGTTGGATGTCTACACTAAGACCAGCGGTAACGTAGTTGCTGTGGTAGACGTTCCTAAAGAGCATACCGAACGTTACGGTATTTTGGAAATTGCATCGGATGACGGTCGCCTTGCCGAGGTCACCGGGATGGTCGAGAAGCCCGATCCTGATGACGCACCTTCGACACTCAGCATTATTGGTCGCTACATATTGTTGCCGAGAGTGTTCGACTATCTGAGCGACCGAAAAACTGGCGCGGGTGGAGAAATCCAATTGACAGACTCAATGGCTCGCATGATTGGTGAGGCGCCATTTCATGGACTAAGGTTTGAGGGTATCCGGTTTGACTGTGGCGATAAATCTGGTTTCTTTGAAGCTAATGTCGCTTTTGCTCTTGCAAGAGCGGAGCTTCATGATCAAGTCCAAGAGGTTATCAACAGGTATGCGAATGGTTCTGACCGCTGATCCTATACGGAGAAAAACATGCGAATTGCTATGATAGGGACGGGCTATGTTGGTTTGGTGTCGGGAGCCTGTTTTTCTGAATACGGGACAGACGTGGTCTGCGTCGACAAAGATGATAAAAAAATCAGGGATTTACAAGACGGCATCATGCCGATTTACGAGCCCGGACTTGACGCATTAGTGGCTAAAAATGTTGAGGCGGACCGGCTCAAATTTACCACCGATGTAAAAGCTGCTGTGAAAGGGGCGGATGTTGTATTTATTGCGGTTGGCACTCCAACCACCCAAGGCGATGGACATGCTGATTTATCTTTTGTGTTTGAAGCTGCCGCCGAGATAGGGCACGCAATCGACGGTTATACTGTGGTAGTCACTAAATCTACCGTCCCCGTAGGCACCGGGAGAGAAATTCACCGAATTATTAGCGAAATACGTGTTTCCGATGAATTCGACATTGCTTCGAACCCTGAATTCCTGCGTGAGGGATCGGCCATTGAGGATTTTATGCGGCCGGATCGCGTAGTTATCGGCGCTGACTCAGAAAAGGCACAAGGTGTCCTGCGCCAGCTTTACAGGCCGCTTTATCTGCTAGAAACACCTATAATTTATACGAATATTGAAACAGCGGAGCTGATCAAATATGCCGCGAATACATTTCTTGCTGCTAAAATTACATTCATCAATGAGATCGCAAATTTGTGCGAAAAAGTTGGCGCAAACGTACAAGAAGTCGCCCGTGGCATTGGATTGGATGGTCGCATCGGCAGCAAGTTTCTGCATGCAGGGCCAGGATATGGGGGCTCGTGTTTTCCGAAAGATACGCTAGCGTTGGTTCAGACAGCAAGGGACTTCAATGCACCACTCAAGATCATAGAAGCCGTAATCGAGGTTAATGACGAACGAAAGCATCATATGGCTGAAAAGATTATCAGCGCCTGTGGCGGGTCGGTTGACGGTAAAACCATCGCGATCCTTGGCTTAACGTTTAAACCAAATACAGATGACATGCGCGATAGCCCGAGCCTTGCTATCGTGCCGGCACTACAAAAAGCGGGTGCGACTGTCCACGCTTTTGACCCGCAAGGTATGCAGGAGGCAAAAGACATGTTGCCCGGGACGGTATTTTGCGAAAACGCTTATGCAACTATGGATGGCGCGGCAGCGTTGGCGATCGTTACGGAATGGAATGAATTTAGGCTTTTGGATCTTGAGCGTGTTAAAAAGTTGTTATCGGTGCCCGTGATGATTGATCTTCGGAATATTTACAAACCAGATGAAATAAAAAAGGTTGGCTTTGACTACTATAGCGTCGGACGTGATCCTGTTCTCGCTGCTTCATGAAGCGCCGAAATAGTCGCGGGAACCCGCATAAATTTGATGCGACGATTCTTCGTGAGTATGACATCCGCGGAGTTGTTGGCGATACGCTCTCTGTAAGCGATGCCTATGCTGTTGGCCGCGCATTTGGATCGGGAGTTCGTCGTGGCGGAAGCGGTGCAGTTTGCGTTGGCTATGACGGGCGGCTGAGTTCTCCAGAGATGGAACAGGCGGTAGTCGAGGGATTAATGGATTGCGGCGTTGAGGTGGTTCGGGTCGGACTTGGCCCCACTCCTATGCTTTACTTTGCGGTTAATGTGTTGAGTGCTGCCGGTGGCATTATGATCTCAGGTTCGCATAATCCACCTGAGTACAATGGCTTCAAGATCATGCGAGGTGCTAAACCATTCTACGGTGAGGATATTCTAAAACTTGGCGGGATTGCGAGTGCTGGTGATTATGAGTATGGCGCAGGAACAGCCCGCATCGAGCCGATGCTCGATCGCTACGTTGACCGAATCATTAAAGATTTTCCCGGTGGTCGGGACCTTAAAGTGGCTTGGGATGCCGGCAATGGCGCTGCTGGCGAGGCCATGGCCCGGGTGGCCGCGCAGTTACCCGGGGTACATATTCTGTTGAACGAAAAGATCGACGGCGAATTTCCTGCTCATCACCCCGACCCGACGGTAGTCGAGAACCTGGAGCAACTGCGGGGCATCGTGCTGGAACAGCACTGTGATCTGGGCATTGCTTTCGACGGCGACGGCGACCGGATCGGAGTAATTGACAGCGAGGGCGAGGTCTTATGGGGTGACCAGTTAATGGTTATATGGGCGGCGGACGTGCTGGCGGCGAATCCTGGCGCGACGATCATCGCCGATGTCAAGGCCAGCCAAGTGCTGTTTGATCAAATTGCAGAAATGGGCGGGACGCCCTTGATGTGGCGAACCGGACATTCGTTGATCAAAGCAAAGATGGCAGAGACCGGCGCGTTGTTGTCCGGTGAGATGAGCGGCCATATATTTTTTGCTGATCGCTACTTTGGTTTCGATGACGCTCTTTACGCAGCTGTGCGCCTGCTTGCTTGCTTAGCTAACCGCGATGACACACTTGCCGAAATCAGGAAATCGCTTCCGCAACTTCTTCACACTCCGGAACTACGTTTTCCTTGTTTGGAAGAACGCAAGTTTATTGTCGTTGACGAGGTTCGCAGCCGTTTAGAGGAGGCGGGCGCTAACGTAACGAGTATTGATGGCGTGCGGGTGCTCACGGATGATGGTTGGTGGCTCTTGCGATCTTCGAATACGCAGGATGCGTTAGTCGCACGCTGCGAGGCTGACACGCCCCAGGGGTTGACGCGATTAAAGGCGGCATTGGTGGAACAGTTGGTTGTCAGTGGCATCGAACCGCCTGATTTTTAACCTTTATTTTGTTGGTATGGTCTCAGACGCGGCCCAAAAATTTGAAACACATGTTGGCAACGGAAATCAAACGCCAGACTCTGGTCCCATCCAGACAACCATACAATCAATCTTGCGGCGTTTGAGCGCTTTGCATGAATTACGTGCCTTTGACGCCGTAGATATCAATAGGCGGGCTTTATAAATTGACAGGCCGCG
>CAJWSW010000069.1 GCA_913046035.1 uncultured Alphaproteobacteria bacterium
TGAGAAGGCGATACGCATACTGCGAGAAAACTCGCCTAGCTGGGTCCGCGCTCATGATATTTTGAACATTTCACGGCGTGCTGATAACATTAAACGTCGTTAATATCGCATCCACGTTTTTTTAGTTGCAATAATATTTGCAAAGACAACATTTCATCGTGAACGCCCCTGATGCGACTATGGGCACCGAATTCGACAACAAAAGGGGTATCTTACAATGCTGAGATTCAGCAGGAAAAATCTATTTGAATATGTCGTCCCTTTAGAGTTTTGTACAACTCGAGGTGATACCCCAAAAGTATGAGGCAAAATTTTGAACAAACCGCGCCACTTGCATAGTTAAACTATTACAGGACAGCAGTTTCGGAGCGTTTATCGGACGAATCCCAAACAAATATGCGAAGAACTTCAACACTGAGAAGAAAAGATCTCCTCCGAATTTTGAATTGGGACAACCAAAAAAAACCGCGCAACAATCAAAATAGATCTATGGCTATAAGGATTGTCTAGCCACATTCCTCAAAGGTTTGCAATGACTTCCCTATTATTGCGATCTACACCAAATATGGACACGAAGAATAATTTGCAATAAGCGTCAAATACGCAGGTATTTGAAACTGCTATTCTGGCTGTTTTGATGGCTGCGCGAGATCAAAGGCGTCAAGCTTCATGCATTCAGCAAAAATTCCCATTAATCTAGGGTAAAATGACAGATCACACTCGTAGCGCTGTGCATTGAATACCTGCGGGACAATGCAAATGTCCACGAGGCCCGGATTATCACCATGAGCGAATGTCCCTGTCTCACTATCATTCGCCAAATGGCTTTCTAATGCATTAAATCCCTCGTGTATCCAGTGTTGGTACCAAGCGACATTAACTAAATGCGGATCAGCGCCTACTTCGTGTTCCAAAAATTTTAAAACGGCGAGATTGTTGAGAGGATGAATATCACAAGCAATAATATCCGCTAATCCACGAACACGCGCACGGGTCTTCGGCTCCGACGGTAGAAATGCCGGATCTGGATGAGTTTCATCCAGATACTCAAGTATCGCCATTGATTGATAGAGGATCCTATCCCCGTCAATAAGAGTTGGAACGCGCCCCTGTGGGTTAAGTTTTTTGTATTCATTATGGAATTGATCACCATCCGGCAGGCTGATGTTCACGTGCTCCCAGCTGATGCCCTTCAAGTTTAGCGCTATCCGTACGCGGAAAGCCGCTGATGAGCGTGAAAATCCGTAAAGTTTCATTTTTGACTCCAGTAACTTCCATTTAAGTTTACGGGTTTACAAAGTGCCGAGCCAGACTTGTCGCTACTAGCTCAGGTGGAACGCGTCAGATGTAATACTCCGACAAAGGAGGAAAACCGTTGAAACCGACAGCAGAGTACGTTGCGGTGTAGGCACCCGCACTCAGAATTTGAATTCGGTCTCCAATGCCGAGAGCGAGCGGTAGCGCGTACCCGGCCGCATCATAAAGAACATCAGCCTCATCGCAGGTTGGTCCTGCCAAAACCACTTGACCGGTTGGCCCCCCATCATGGGGCGTAGTAATGCGATATTGGATTGCCTCCTCTAATGTCTCGGGTAAACCGCCGAATTTGCCGATGTCGAGGAATATCCATCGCCGGTCGTTCTCGCCCGATTTGGTAGTTACCAAGACAACTTCTGACTGAATTATACCAGCGTCCCCCGCAATATACCTACCAGGCTCAGCGATCACGCGTAACGGTTGACTGCCAAAATGCCTGGTTAGCGAGTCTTTAATAGCTTTCCCGTATGCGGCGACCGGTTCTGACGGATATCGGTAACTGGCTGGAAATCCACCCCCGATATTGAGGAGTGTTAACACCACCCCGATCTCCGCTAATTTCTCAAAAATATTGGCACAGCTGGCGATTGCGGTATCCCACTGTTGTAAAGACCGTTGCTGTGATCCCACATGAAAAGAAACACCTGCCGGGATCAAACCCTTATCCCGGGCGCTTTTCATCATTTCAACCACCTGATCCGGTTCACATCCGAATTTTCGCGACAATGGCCAGTCTGCATCCCCACCCTCTACCTGCAGCCGGCAGAAAACCTCAGCGCCGGGTGCAGCCTGGGTAATTTTTGCAAGCTCAGCCCAGCTGTCGAAAGCAAAAAGACTTACACCGTAATCATGCGCCCGCGCTATATCTCTCTGTTTTTTTATTGTATTTCCAAAGGCAATGCGATCAGCCTCGATCCCGAGATCTAGGCAAGCTTCTATCTCGAAAATGCTTGCGGCATCGAAAAAAGCACCAAGCGTGTGCAAACGACTAAGAACCTCACGCGCTGGATTTGCCTTCATAGCATAATATATCTGAGCGCCCTGCAGTGCTTGGACTAGGTCGGCGTAACGATTAGAAATAATATCAAGATCAACAACGAGGCACGGCGTGTCTGGGCGACTTTCCCTTAAAAACTGTTGGATCTTCTTTGACATTGCGGGCGTTTTAACTTCTCTCTGTACCACAGGAAAGAAAAATCGATCAAAGACGGTACGAAACGAATTTCAGGAATCCAACAGGTTACTCCACCGCGGATGCGATCAGGGCAACCAAACCATTGAAAAGCATAAAGCGAATGCGACAGACATAGTTCGGGTGCAATCATTGCATCGCGTCGACCAGCACTGTTCATTGTTAATTCACGCCCATAAGGCTGCTTTCGGAGGGCATATTTATTGCTATAAACTTTTAGATTTTTAGCAATAAGCCCTAACAAACGAACAAAAGTATCGAATCAATCTTGCAAATCGCGGGAATTCCGGGCATTCAACGCCATTGCACTGGCGAGACCTCCTGCGGTAAGGCTTAATCGTATTACGCAAACCCTGATTTCGGATTTAATGTCATTCCGCGCTTTCTCATCATAAACGGTCCAAACCTTAACATGCTTGGCGAGCGTGAACCTGAGATATATGGACGCGTGAGCCTAGATGATATCCGTTTGAAATGTGAAACGCATTCGAAACGCGTCGGAGCGGAGCTAGATTTCCGGCAGTCGAATAGCGAAGGGGAAATAATCGACTGGATACAGTCGGCATGCGAAACAACCGACGGAATAATAATCAATCCGGCGGCATTTACACATACCTCTGTTGGGATCCTTGACGCGTTGATTTTGACAAAACTCCCGGTCGTAGAACTCCACATATCGAATATATTCCGACGTGAAAGCTTCCGTCAGCACTCATACGTCTCGAAGGGTGCAACAGGAATCATTTCAGGATTTGGCGCAAATGGCTATACACTGGCAATCGACGCAATGATGAACCTCGCCGCGCCCCAAAGGAGAGCTAATGGCGAATAAATTTGATATTGACCCCGACCTTGTTAAAAAGATCGCGGATTTACTAAACGAAACCGGATTAACGGAGATTGAGTTCGAAAGTACCGGGAAACGTATCCGCGTCGCTAAGGCAACAACCCTCTCCACACCGACTGAAGCGGTTAGCTTTTCAACAAAACCAACAACACCGCTTTCAAATGAGCATGAGACTGCGAAAGAGCCCAGCGGGACGCCGGTAACATCGCCGATGGTGGGAACTGTCTTTTTGTCTCCAGAGCCCGGAGCCCCGCCGTTTATCAAGATTGGCGATACAATATCTGAAGGCCAAACTGTTATGCTGATTGAAGCGATGAAGACATATAATCCAGTGCGCGCAACGAAAAGCGGCAAGGTTCTGCAGATACTCGTTAAGGATTCGACACCGGTCGAGTTCGGCGAGGAACTAATGTTGATCGAATAACGAACTGCCAAGATACGATCTGACATCACGATGTTTGAAAAAATATTGATAGCCAACCGTGGGGAGATCGCACTCCGCATCCACCGCGCCTGCAAAGAAATGGGTATATCTACGGTAGCGGTGCACTCTACTGCTGATGCAGATGCAATGCACGTGCGGCTCGCCGACGAAAGCGTATGCTTGGGACCAGCATCGGCTAAAGACAGTTATCTTAATATTCCGGCCATCGTATCAGCAGCTACGATCACCGGCGCTGATGCAGTCCATCCTGGATATGGGTTTCTGTCGGAGGAAGCCAGTTTTGCATCTATTTTGGAAGAACACGGCTTCACTTTCATTGGACCCTCTGCTGAACACATTAAGCTTATGGGTGACAAAGTAGCAGCGAAAGCAGCGGTGGAAGAAAACGGCGTACCGATTGTGCCGGGCTCAAAAGGCGCCCTAGAAACCGCTGCAGATGCTCGCAAAGCCGCCGATCAAATTGGCTATCCAGTTCTGATTAAGGCGGCAGGCGGCGGCGGTGGACGTGGCATGCAAGTTGTACATAAGGCTGATGAAGTCGAAGAAGCATATCGTTTAGCCCGCACGGAAGCTAAGGCAAGTTTTAAGAATGACGCAGTCTACATGGAAAAGTTCCTAGGTAAGCCCCGGCATATCGAGGTTCAGGTTTTTTCTGATGGTCAGGGGGGAGCGGTTCACCTGGGGGAGCGTGACTGTTCGCTGCAGCGGCGACACCAAAAAGTCCTGGAAGAGGCACGTTCACCGGCATTAAACGCCGATGCACGTGAAACTATTGGCATGATCGCTGCCGATGCAGTTCGTCGAATTGGGTATCGTAATGCTGGTACCATTGAGTTTCTTTATGAAGATGGCGAGTTTTATTTCATCGAAATGAACACGCGTTTACAAGTCGAACATCCCGTTACAGAAATGATTACCGGGATTGATATTGTTCGCGAGCAAATCCGAATTGCGGCAGGAGCAACCCTGTCATTCAAGCAATCCGACGTTACGTTCGACGGCCATGCTATCGAATGCCGTATCACCGCCGAACATCCTCAAACCTTCGTTCCCTCACCGGGCCGTATAACCGATTATCATCCACCCGGCGGAATGTCGGTGCGCGTGGACTCTGGCCTTTACGCAGGCTACGAAATTCCACCCCATTATGACAGTTTGGTTGCAAAACTCGTTGTTCATGGTAGCAACCGTAATGAGTGCCTCATGCGGCTGCGCCGTTCACTCGCAGAGTTTGTTATCGGGGGCATTCAAACCACGATCCCTCTGCACGCGAAGATCATTGAAAACCAAGACTTCATAAATGGTGATTATGATATCCATTGGTTAGAAAGGTTCGTCGCTCAAGAGACTGAAAGAAACTGAACCCGCGTAACATAAACCGATGACTAACCTCACGCCGGAAACGTTACTGCGTGCTTATGCTGTCGGCCTTTTTCCAATGGCGGAACATCGGGATGATCAGACCCTGTACTGGGTGGATCCTGAAAAGCGGGGTATTCTCCCATTTAATGACTTTCATATTCCACGCCGCCTACGCCGAACCGTACGGCAAGGAAAATTCGAGGTGCGTTGCAACACCTCTTTTACCGAGGTAATCCGAGCCTGTGCGGCGCCTAGCGAAGGCCGCTGTGAAAGCTGGATCAACGACGAGATTGTGGCTCTTTACACCACGCTCAATGAGAGAGGGCACGCCCACTCAGTCGAGGCCTGGCTTGATCAGCGTTTAGTAGGAGGGCTCTACGGTGTCTCTCTTGGCGCTGCTTTTTTTGGCGAGAGCATGTTCAGCACGGTTCGCGACGCAAGCAAGGTGGCGCTAGTGCACCTCGTGGCGCGTCTAAAAAAAGGTAAGTATAGTTTGTTAGATACGCAATTTATTACCAATCACCTATCCCAGTTTGGGGCAGTTGAAATGCCGCGATCGGGGTTCCGCCAGTTATTGGCATCGGCGCTCGATTACTCATCAACTTTTCCCGTCGAGCTATCTAAACTTGAGCTGGAAACGTTTTTGCAGTCGACCACCCACAAATCATAGACGGGATGCTCCATTGCCGACGCCGCGGGACTGGAAGCAAACATCCAACCAGCAAACAATTGCACTGCCTGTTCCTCTTGACGATTTTCTCGGATTTCGAGATAGGCGGTGATTTCCGGTGTCTCCGTTGGAGGTCGTTTATCGCAACGGCGTACAATGATTTCCAGGGCGCCTAGGCGGACCTGTGTCCCAACTGGTGCGTTGATGACTGATACTCTCGCCGTAATTTTATCCAAACCTTGAAGAATAGCTACGCGCTCCACGGCAGACTTAGACAATATTCTTTGGTTAGCCCCTGCCGCTAAGACCTGCGTATTAGACCTAGCCTCAGCGAGCGCGCAGTTGGCGTATAACGCGATCAAGACCGAGCACAAAACGTTTAGAAACGTTTTTTTACCGGGTACTTCTGCCTTAATCACAGCAGGAAAAAACTCGCCTACTGGTCTTTCCCATCGCTTTTGCTGTTCTGGCTGAAAATCATTTGGCCGAGTAGCCCCATTAAATCAATTGAACCCTGTGTCATTGTGATTTCGCCTCCCGCCTGCAGCATTTCGTCGGAACCACCTGGCGAAAGTGAAAGAAATGTGCCGCCTAGTAATCCTTCTGAAGAAACTGCCACAGAAGTATCTTCGGGAATCTTGACATCGCGACGAATGCTCATCACGACATCAGCAAAGTAAGTCTGAGGATCAAGTGAAGAGGAAATAACTGTCCCAATCTTTATACCGCTCATCCGAACGACTGATCCGGCTTGAATACCATCTACGCGATCGAATTTAGCCCTTATTTGATAACCATCTACGTTGCCTAGGTCAGCTTTATTGTAAATAAAAACGATAAAAAATGCTGCGACTGCGAGCACGACCGCGCCCGTCACGGTTTCAATTAGGTTCTTCCGCATGTACTTCGTATCCCCTTCCGCTCGATTTCCCGATTTGCGGATTAAGTTGGTTGCCAGGGCTCATAGTCGCCGGTCGCAGCATCTCGACGGCCAGCCTTTAACAAATGCCCCGGTGGCCGGTAGGCGTTTGCGGTGCCAGTCATGTTTGGCCGATGTGCTTTCTGCCACTCCCAACGCCGTCCTATATCATCTGTCGGGATGCTGTCCGTAGTGTGATGCAACCATGAATGCCAGGCTGAGGGCACGCGGGATGCATCGGCCTTTCCATCATAAAGGACCCAACGCTTTTCGCGATGACCCGCCAAAGACCGCTTCTCACGGTAATAAACATTGCCTTGAGAGTCTTCTCCAACCTGCTCCCCTTTGATCATCGTATACAATCTAGTTCCGATGCTCATGCGTATTCCTTCTAAATAAATTTAAGGCAGACAAGACCTATTGGATAATTAAGATTTTAATACCGCATTTTTGGTGGTACCGTCCAGTGAGGTCACCTTTCAGTGAGAATATCACCTACAAGGGCACATAATTTAAGCCATTGATTCGTTAAGTTTTTATTACGCTATGCTTTGTGGGTTGGACCGACAAGCAAAGCGTAAATCAGGATAAAATTTGTGAGTACACGTATAGATCAACGTCTTCAAGAACTGTCAATCACTTTACCCGACGCCCCGGTCCCATCCGCAAACTACGTCCCCGCGCGTAGATCGGGTAACCTCGTATTTATTGCCGGACAAGTCTCTATTACAAGTGACGAAAGTGTTACTGGAAAACTTGGTCATGAGTTAACGATTGAGGAGGGATATGCAGCCGCACGCCTGTGCGGATTGAACATTCTCGCACAACTTAAAGCCTGTGTTGGTGATGATATAGATCATTCAAAGGCCATAAAACTAGGAGGTTTTGTTAATGCGCACCCAGATTTTACCAATCCACCAGCGGTCATTAATGGAGCCTCTGATCTTCTCATAGCTGTCATGGGCGACGCGGCAGGCAAACACGCGCGCTTCGCTGTTGCCGTTACTTCTCTGCCAGGCGGTGCTGCGGTCGAGGTAGATGCGATATTCGAAATTGGGCTATGAGAAAACTCGGCAGTTTACATGCCTGAAAATGGCAACACTGTATCTGTAAAGGTTTTCTCCTCAATAAATGAGGTTTCGAGTACCGAATGGGATGCCTGTGCTGGCTCGGAAAACCCCTTCGTTTCCCACACGTTTTTGAAAACACTGGAAGACTCGTTAGCGGTTCGTGCTGAAACCGGTTGGCTTCCACAGCACGTTGTGATCGAGGATGTTTCGGGCAAAATAATCGGCTCCTCGCCATGCTACCTAAAAAATCACTCGCATGGGGAATATGTATTCGACTGGGGCTGGGCCGATGCTTTTGAGCGTGCCGGGGGCCGATATTACCCTAAGTTGCAGGTTTCAGTGCCTTTCTCTCCCGTCACGGGCCCTCGCCTACTAGTCCGCAATGGCGAAGATAAAAAGAGGACCCGCCAGCTGCTGACGGGGGGCTTGATAGAACTCGCGAACCAGCACTCTGTTTCGTCATTGCACATCACATTTGCACTTGAAGACGAATGGAACGATCTTGGCGAGATGGGCTTACTTCAGCGTAAGGGCCAACAGTTCCATTGGCGAAATAGAAATTTCAAAACTTTTGACGAATTCCTTGCTTCTCTTAATTCACGCAAGCGCAAGATGATACGAAAAGAGCGTGAAGCAGCAAATTCTGCCGTAAAGATTGAAGTGCTAACAGGGGATACTCTGACTGAACACCATATGACGGCGTTTTATGGTTTTTACCTCAACACCGTAGATCGCAAATGGGCGCATGCTTATTTAAATCACGATTTTTTCCAGCTCCTGCGTGAACGAATGTCCGATAATATCGTTCTTGTTATGGCACAAGACACAAACGACTACGTGGCCGGAGCACTTAACCTGCGCGGTCCGACCACGCTCTGGGGCCGCAATTGGGGCTGCACTGAACGTTTTAAAATGTTGTACTTTGAAGCCTGCTTCTATCGCGGTATTGATTTTGCGATCAAAAACGGCCTATCCAGGGTAGAGGCTGGTGCTCAAGGCCCCCACAAAATCAGCCGGGGTTACCTGCCATCTGAAACATATAGTGGTCACTGGATTCGCGACACGAATTTCCGTCATGCCGTTGAGGACTTCGTAGACCGAGAACGCCTCGGTGTCCAACAAGAGATGGAAGCATTATCCGAGTTATCCCCGTTCAGACGTCCGAATCAGAGCTTATAGACCTCAAGACCTTCTCACATAGTACACTTTGTTACAAAAATCGGCGGTGCCGGACAAGGCAACCGACGAACGTGGCGAATGGCCTGTCTCCATGTTGGTAACGCACTGTACGATTGACGTTCCTACTCAACGAGCTCCTGCGCGCAATCCTCTGTGCCGAGTGGACCAACATCGTGATCGCTATCTGGGTCGGTATTTTTGCTGCCCCTTGGAGGCGCAGCTTGGATAAGGAAAGAAAGTTTATCCTCGTCCGCTTTAACATCCACCTGGACTATACCCCCTTTGGCCAACTTTCCGAATAGGATCTCATCAGCCAGCGGCTTTTTGATGTTTTCTTGAATGACGCGGGATAACGGCCGTGCACCATAAGCCTCGTCGTAACCCTTACTACAAAGCCAGTCGCGCGACGCTTCGGTGAGCTCAAACGTCACACCGCGATCCTCTAGCTGTGCTTCGAGCTGCATAATAAATTTGTCCACGACCAGAGCGACAACTTCTTTCGGCAGGCTCGCGAAAGGTATGATCGCATCTAACCTATTACGAAATTCAGGGGTAAACATGCGCTTAATAGCATCCTCGTCTTCGCCCACACGCACAGTCCGCTCAAAGCCGATAGCTGGTTTAGCCATGTCAGCAGCACCGGCATTTGTAGTCATAATTAAAATAACATTCCGGAAGTCGACGCTCTTACCATTGTGATCAGTGAGACGGCCGTGATCCATGATTTGCAGCAAAATATTGAATACATCCGGATGAGCTTTTTCTATTTCATCAAGTAAGAGTACCGAATGAGGGTTTTGATCCACCGCATCGGTCAACAGACCTCCCTGATCAAATCCGACATACCCGGGGGGCGCGCCGATTAGGCGTGCAACCGAATGTCTCTCCATATATTCTGACATGTCAAAACGCGTAAGCTCTATGCCCATGGTATGTGCGAGTTGCCTCGCTGCTTCGGTCTTACCGACGCCTGTAGGTCCAGAGAATAAATAGGATCCAATCGGCTTATCCGGTTCACGAAGACCAGCGCGCGCCAGCTTAATCGCGGACGCGAGTGCATCGATTGCGTTATCCTGACCAAAAACTACACGTTTGAGATCTGCGTCGAGAGTTTTCATGGATTCTTTATCTGAGCGTGACACACTCTTTGGCGGAATTCTGGCTATCTTCGCGACCACCGCCTCGACGTCCTTAACTGTGATCAGTTTTTTCCGACGACTCTCGGGCACCAACATTTGAGCAGCGCCAACTTCATCAATGACATCAATGGCCTTATCTGGCAACTTGCGGTCGTTAATATATTTTGAAGAAAGTTCGACAGCGATCCTTAACGCTGCCGCGGTGTATCGTACGCGATGATGCTGTTCATAATATGGTTTTAGGCCTCGCAGTATTTTCACAGCGTCTTCTACACTTGGTTCCGGGACATCAATTTTCTGAAACCGACGTACAAGCGCACGATCTTTTTCGAAGTATGACCGATATTCTTTATAGGTGGTTGAGCCGATGCATTTCAGTGTACCCCCCTGCAATGCAGGCTTAAGCAAGTTCGACGCATCCATGGAACCCCCGCTGGTGGCACCAGCCCCTATCACGGTATGTATCTCATCGATAAATAGAACCGCATGATCTTGATGTTCGAGCTCGGTAACCACAGCTTTTAAGCGCTCCTCAAAATCACCGCGATAGCGAGTCCCTGCCAGCAAAGCTCCCATGTCGAGTGAAAAAATCGTAGCATCCGCTAAAACATCCGGTACATCACCGTCCTGAATGCGCTTGGCCAAACCTTCTGCGATAGCGGTTTTGCCGACACCAGAGTCTCCAACATAAAGCGGATTATTCTTGGTCCGGCGACACAACACTTGAATGGTACGCTCTATCTCAGCTGCACGACCAATTAACGGATCAATCTTCCCATCGGCGGCTTTTTGGTTGAGATCGATGCAATACGTATCGAGGGCTTCGCCCGAACTTTTCGATCTCTCGTCCTCTTCCGCCCCTTCTTCGTCCGAGCCACGCACTGTGCGATTTTCTGAATGGCCGGGCACCTTTGCTATCCCGTGACTTATATAATTAACCGCATCGAAGCGCGACATATCTTGTTCCTGTAGGAAGAATACCGAGTGGCTCTCGCGCTCGGAAAACATAGCGACGAGTACATTAGCACCAGTAACTTCCTGGCGTCCTGATGACTGCACGTGTATTGCGGCCCGCTGGACAACACGTTGAAAACTAGCTGTTGGTTTTGGCTCTTCACCGTTATCCACCGAAAGGTTAGAGAGTTCTACATCCAAGTAATTTTTTAAGTCTTCAGTAAGCCTGTCGATATCGACACCGCAAGCCTTAAGAACAGCGATAGCATCCTGATCTTCCGTAAGTGCAATAAGAAGGTGTTCGAGTGTCGCATACTCATGGTTGCGATCTTTAGCCTGCGCTAGAGCGCGGTGAAGACTTTTTTCAAGGTTACGTGAGAGCATTGGATCAAGCCTTTTCCAAGGTGCATTGCAGTGGATGCTGGTGCTGCCGGGCGAGGTCCATCACCTGCTGGACTTTCATTTCAGCAACCTCGAAGGTGAAGACGCCACAAACGCCGACACCTTTTTGGTGCACATGCATCATTATTTGGGTTGCCTCTTCGCTACTCTTACTGAAAAAACGCTCGAGCACGAGAATTACAAATTCCATCGGCGTGTAATCATCATTTAACATTATGACTTGGTACATAGCCGGTTTTTTCGTTTTTGGTTTTGTCCGAACTGCTATACCTGCGTCAGAGCCGTTGCCGACATCGTTACCATCGGTCTCACGGGCCATCTGCACCTGCGGTAATGTGATATATTCGATTATTCCGATCATTTCAGTAATAATATGTCATTCGTTGCTAACGATCAAAGTAACTTCTACTAGGATCATTGGTCCGAACATAATCACTCAACCTAAAAAAATTTAAACTTCACATCAGCTACTGTTCAGCATTCTGCTCATTTATCGTGTTAAACCGATGTTCGACTTAACGTTACCATCGCCTTTTAAAAGCATCATTACCCGTGCAGCAATGACCATTGATAGAAATCTGTAATAAATAAATGGCTCGTGCTGTGATATTCCACTTTCAGGCTAATTATCATGAGCGCCAAGACTTAACCGGGACTATTGGCGAAAAGGCATACAAAAATCTCTCCCTAAACATATGGGTTCACGACCGCAGGCAGTCAACTAGTCGGGTCGTAAGCAATCTATGCAGGGCCTCGGCTACTAGAAAAAACCCACGGCATCGTTTGCAATAGTGATGAAAAGAGTTCGAACAGACAGTTAACAGGATTTTATTTTGTTTCGTTTGCTATCCCCTATTTCATTCTCTTTATGGTTGTTTATCCTCGGCTCTTTGTTTGCACCTGAACACAGCAAGGCTAAATATGCACATATCGTTATCGATGCAGAAACTGGCCGCACCCTCCATTCCCTCAATGCTCGCACTAGAAATTATCCCGCATCCCTTACAAAGATCATGACACTTTACATGACCTTTGATGCACTCAGTGACGGGACTATAAGTTTAGGCCAAAAATTGCCTGTTTCTCGAATATCCCAAGGCCGTTCACCCTCCAAACTAGGATTACGACGTGGCGAAAGAATCAGTGTAAACGACGCTATCAAGGCGTTGGTTGTAAAGTCAGCAAACGATGCAGCTACAGTGCTTGCCGAAGCCCTTGGCGGGACAGAACGTAAATTCGCTATAATGATGACGCGACGTGCGCGAGCGCTTGGAATGAAAAACACGATCTTCAAGAATGCATCCGGCTTGCCCCATAGGCGCCAATTAAGTACCGCTGAGGACATGGCTATTTTGGCTCGCTCAATGCTTTACCAACATAGGAAAATGTATCACTATTTTTCTCACGCCACCTTTACATATAGAGGGCGCACCTATCGCTCACACAACCAACTAATGAAACGCTACGAGGGAATGGACGGAATAAAAACCGGCTATATCCGTGCCTCCGGGTTCAATCTGGTCGCATCAGCGAAACGCAATGGCCAGCGGGTAATCGCCGTGGTGTTTGGAGGGAAGACAGCAAAACTCCGCGACCGTCAGATGGAGCGTCTTTTAAACCGAGGTTTTGCAAAACTCAACAAACTGGTTATCGCCTCGAACAAAGAAAAATCTGTTGTAGACAACCCAAGTCACAAGATTGGTACCCGTAAAGCACAAAAAAAGCCGAGGTCAGGCAAAATAGTCCTCAAAAGCAACGGGAAATCAAGAGATAAAACAGTATTGCTAGGTCCGACGTCAGAACAAATACAAAGCTGGGCAATTCAGGTCGGTGCTTTCAATCGCTTTGGATCCGCATATACGGCAATAAAACGTGCCGAGCGCGCTTTACCTAGCCTGTGGGGCAGCGAGATCCGCATCATTCGTCAGAAAAGCAAGTTTCGCCGCGGCCTGTCAATCTATAAAG
>CAJWSW010000070.1 GCA_913046035.1 uncultured Alphaproteobacteria bacterium
GCCGATGATGATACCATTCTCCCTCGAAGTTGAATGAGCCATCGTGTGTGGTCCAAGCCTTTAAGATCAGGTCATGTGCTTCCCACATCCGATCGGATCCGCGATAGGGAAGGATGTTCGCCGCTGCTGCCTCGTATGGAACACTCCGGACGAAACCACATTCCACTCGGCCTTTAGAAATTACGTCAACAAGAGCCATTTCCTCTGCAACGCGAACCGGTTGGTTGCGGTTGGGTAACGGGTTCCCAAGAATTAGAAGCCGCTCATTTTTTGTCTGGCGAGCTAATATTCCAAGCATTATCGGCGCTGCTGGCACCATACAAGTAGCAGTCTGATGATGTTCGTTTAACATGATGCCGAGGCCGATCTCATCGCAAGCGCACCACAAATCTAAATAACGATTGTAGAGATCTGACGCGATTTCTGGATCGCAGTTCTGATTCGGCAGGTCAACGCGAATAGAACGATAAGTGCTCTCGTCTGGTAGATGCGGATAGCAGTCTTCAGTGAACCACCACGATTTCATAACGTATCTCCTCCTTTAACCTGCCATGTCTAACACCGCATCGACAAATCGATCCGGCTGTTCGAGTTGCGGCGAATGACCTGCTTCTTCAATAATTGTCATTGTCGCCCCGTTGATCATGGCGCAGAATTTTTTCCCGTAATCCGTTGTTACCAACCCATCGCTGGCTCCCCATATGAAATGGGTCGGGATCTTAATACGGTGCAGCCTGTGCGGTAACTTGGGATTATGCATGTATGGATCCCACGTGTACACACCTAGCGCTGTGCGGTTACCGGCAACAATCTGTAACTGTTCATCTGGTACCTCCGCTGGATCCGGCGCCAATGTTTTATCATGGAACATGATTTCTGCCAGTTTCTCTCCTGGAAGAGCAAAGACGTCGGCAATGTCTCGGTCCTCACGCCCTCCGACCTTCACACCAACAGAGTCAACGAGTATTAAGCGCGACAGCTTACTTGAGTTAGAAACAGCAAGCTCTGCTGCGGTCCAGCCTCCCATTGAGAAACCCATTAGTACAACGTCGGTCAGATCTAGTTCGTCTAGAAGGTCAAGATAAAGGAAAACAAGGTCGTCAACGCGGGTAAAATGCTTTGGGATCTTGCTGCCATTGAAGCCAGGGTGTGTTGGCGCAAAGATCTCAAATTTCTCAGCTAACCGGTCTGCAAACGGCATTTGTGCTATTGGTCCCCCCCCGCCGTGGAGCAATAACAAGGGTTGCCCTGAACCCTTGCGAACGACATCGATGTCAAGTCCTTGCAATTTCATTTGTCTGGGCGCCCCTTCACCAGAAAATAATACTCGTCGCCGAACATTTCTTATTGATTAGAAGTTATAGTCGCAGCCAATAGAAGGCAACATTGATAATACATAACTCTAACGTAAGTTGCCTATCGCGGGATTGCGACTTTTTAGCACAACTATAACTCTTTTGGAGCGCAGAACGGGGCGCACCTGCGCCGCTAAGAAGGATAACGCGGCTCTCCGCCACTCCCGTTTGCGAGCTGGCCTAAGGCTGCGCCGTCATTGCTTTCAAATGTTTTATCACATCAGCAAGCTTCATGACGTCGGCGTATTTGTGGTGCATGTCAAAAAGGTTGACCTTGTGGTTTATCGGACTGCGGTCGTAGCAGCATTCCTCGACCAGTGTGACGTGAAATCCATTTGCTTTAGCGTCCTGAACACCAGCGCGGAGACATCCTGAAGTGGTGCCGCCACCAACTATTAGGCTTTGAACGCCGATACCGACTAGGTGCGACATTAGAGGCGTGCCGTAAAAACAGCTGGCGCGTTGTTTGTAAACCACCAGATCTTCAGGTTCAGGCGCCAGTTCTGGCAGTATGTTATAGGCGTCGTTGGTTTCTGTCATTGTGACACGGTTGGTTGGCCTGCCGGCCTCGGCATTGCTCCGCTCATCTCCGGTTGAGTAGATAACCGGCAGACCCGCGGTACGCGCGGCAGCCAGCAACTGCTTTGCCGGCTCAACCATCGCCCACGCCCGCTCGCCGCAGGAACTAGGATAATCCTCAATGACATCGACAACGCGTTGTTGCCCTCCATCGTAGCTCGCCTGGTAGACGTCGATCATCAGAACGGCCGGTCGTACACCGATGCGGAGGGGACGCTCGTATGCGCGATAAATCTGCAGTGTTTCCTCGTCCATAATGTCGGACCAGCAATAATCTTCGAATTTGCTCACCATTACGATTTCCTCCGTTACGGTAATTCCGCAATTACAATTATTTTAAAATCTGGTCTGTTGTACGAGGGGCAATAAACCACTATCCGGGAGCAACTGGACATTATTTAAAACATTCATTCTATATTTAAAAAATTCATTCTATCGATTTTTTTTGAGTTGGTTGTTGGAGTCTGCAGCAGGAAACCATTTTGTGTAAAACGTTGGCCATATAATTAGCAGTTCGGCCAATACCACGATCGGTTGATATTATCTTATTCAATCCTTGTGATGAAGGAGCAATTGCCTAAGTAGTAATAAAAGTCTGAGGGCCTTAGAAGGTCTGTATAAAAGTTTTAAGAGATTCAGAAGGGAGCCAAAGCAAATGCCACCTCATGCACGTTGGGAAAAGCTGCTCGTCGAAAACACTGAAATGGATGTTTTTGTGGATGAACCCACTACGCCGGGTCCGCATCCTGCAATTGTTGTTGCCCATCATCGTGCTGGCAATGATGTGGCAACGACAAAGTTTGTGCAGGACCTTGCGGGATGTGGCTATGTCGCTGCGTCGCCGCACCTGCATCATCGTCGGCCGAAGGGAGAGGACACACGGGATTCCATCGCCAATCTTGATGACAATCAAATAGTTGCCGATCTGAATGCGACGGCAGAGATGCTTCAGATGATGAATAATGTGGATCCAAATCGCATGGCCATCGCCGGGCACTGCATGGGTGGACGCGTGTCTTTTCTGGGCGTTGCGGAGATTGGAGCGTTCAAATGTAACGTTGCCTATTACAGTGGCAATATGTTCAAGGTTATGGGCACCGGTGATGCAAGTCCCTTCGAAAAGTTGGCAAAATTGCGTGGCCCAGTACTCGGTTTTTTCGGCGCTGATGACCAGAACCCATCGTCCGATGACGTAGCGAAAATTGCTGAACGGCTGAGTGAACTAGGCATAGAACATGAGTTTCACTCCTATGAAGGGGCCGGCCACGCATTCCAGAATTTCACTAATCCCGGTCACTACCGCCCTGCGGCAACAGCAGATTCCATGACAAAGATGTTTTCTTGGCTTAAGAAAAATTTATAGAGGCCGGAGATACCACTTTTGCAGATATTGACGCCGTTAAAGTTCAAGTTCCGCAAACAAAGGGTAATGCAGTGAAATTCCGGTCATCCCGAATTGAGAAGTAAAGCGGTTTAATTTGCGCTACAGGAACCCCCGCCAAGAACGCAAAATTTGGAGCAGTGGGGGTGGTTTAAAGGCACATCGACCGCCGCGTCTGCAAGCGTGTGGCCCATTTCGAAGCGGTCGTCATAGGGCAGTAAGGTGCAGGGTACAACAACCGGCCTATCACTGCCCTTTTTCTTAACCACCATTCGAGATGACGCGCACATCATGGCTTCAGGTGAGATGCCCAAGATGGACCAGCAATCGGTGGTGATCTCCGGCACGTCTACCATTTCGTCCATTTCAGGAAACAACACGAGGTCGACCGGATTGTGTGGATTGAGGTTTAAGCCAATCTCTTTGAAAAGTCGTCCATAACCCGTGCGAAGTGCGCCCTCGTCTTCGTCCCACACTGTCCGCCCAGCGATGCTGAGGGTAAAGCCTTTTTCAGACAGCCATCGCAAGCCTTCGATGGCCGGTTCCCATGTCCGAGCGCCTCGTTCTTTTTCATGATAAATGTGATCGTAATGATCAAGTGACACGCGCAGAACCAATTTTTCGTTATATTTTTTGCGCAGCTCCAACAGCCCGTCTTGCATTTTGGTCATTGGGCGCATTGCATTGGTAAGCACTAAAGCGCGGAAGTCGTGTGATAGCGTAGCTTCCAAAATATCGATGATTTCGGGGTTCATGAATGGTTCGCCGCCCGTGAAGCCTATTTCGTTTGTTTCAAGGCCAGAGACCGCAATTTCTTCTAAAAAGGAATTTACCTCGGCCTCAGTGATATAGACCAGTCGGTCGTTCGTTGGACTTGATTCTATATAACAGTTGGCACAAGTGAGGTTGCATAGGGTGCCGGTATTGATCCACAACGTTTGTAATGAGAGCAGAGATACCGATGCGCGTGTCTCGCCCGAGGCGGTAGTTACCGGGTCTTGGAATTTAGATCGATTTAGTATGGCGCCCATGTTTTTTGCAGCGAGTCCATATTTTCTTATCGACAGCGCTCATCGGCGCGGACGGCTATCATATAGTTCGTTTCAATAAACTTTTAAAATGAAGAATCCAGAGCGTTTTCAAATTTTTGCTGTCATCTATGAAAACTGGCCGTGATTTCGCAGTATCACCCAGAAATGGTAATCATGTTATTACATGCCCCGCTTGAAGCGGGGTGTACTCTGCCGAGAGGTCGAAGGCACGTCTAATGCACAGGAGTTTCGATCCGGCTAAAGAGGAGGAAGCGTCTACAAATAGTTTTCCTCGGGCGAGGGCCAAGAAACATCATCGCTCAACTACTCATCCAACTGAACGGTTTTATAATGTTCTGGAAGTGTTAACTCGAGCAGTTCGTAATCCTCGGAGTAATACAAAACATTATGCTTAATGCCGGGCGGTTGGATCCAACAGTCACCTTCTTCGAACTCAACCTCGCCATGTCCTTCAAACCAGACACGCGATTGTCCCTTTAAGATCATCACCATTTGAAAGTCGACGTCGTGATAGTGCAGGCCGCTACCGCCTTCGGGACATGGTTTAGTAGTGCGAATAATATGGGCATGCACTTTGCCATTTGTTGCGTTGCCGATGCCCAGATCACGGTATTCGCGATAGACGCGCAGTCCGCCGCTAACAAAAGGATTATCCTTGGCCCGATTAACCATAAAGTCTGAATGAATTTTGCCTTCCGACATTGCGATGTCCTACTCATTTGAATTTTGACGAATTTTAGCAATATTGCGGGTTCGATACCGCTGGTGCAAATATTACCGGCAATCATTTGTTTTACTATGGAGGTCGCCACTTGAAATCCTACACCCATCTCGCCATGCCCGGGCGTGTAATACACGGTGCTGGGCGCATTTCGGAACTGCCCGAAGAGGCTGAAGCGCTTGGTGCGAAGAGGATCATGTTCTGCTGCACGAAAAGCCGCTTGCCTGAGGTGGAAAACATAGCAACGTCTCTCGGCGAGCGCTTTGCGGGTATATGTGACAAAGCTAAAATTTTTGTTCCACTCGCAGCTGTAGAGCTGGGCCGCGAACAGGCGCGGGCAACAGAAGCGGACTGTTTGGTATCTTTCGGCGGTGGCACTGCTGTTGGTCTTGCTAAGGCAATTGCATTAGAGCAAGGGCAGCCAATCATCAGCATTGTGACCACATATTCTGGATCTGAGACTACCGCTTTGCAAGGGATTATTGGTCATGACGGCGTGCGTACTAATTACCGTGATATGCGCATGCTCCCGCGCTCATTGATTTACGATCCAGAATTAACACTTGATGTCCCGCTTGGCGTTTCCGTAGCCAGCGGTTTTAATTCTATTTCTCATGCTGTCAGCTCATATCTTGGCAAAGACGCAAACCCAGTGGCCAATATGTATTCCGAACATGGCATTCGCACGATGTCGGCAGCGCTGGTGCAGCTCGCAGAAAATCCGCGCGATATCGACGCGCGGTCGAATGCCATGCATGGAGCTTGGTTATGCGGCATGACGCTCATGTCCTCTGGTACCACTATTCATCACAAGATCGCTCACGTGTTGGGCGGAGGTTTCGGCTTACCGCACGGGTCCACCCATGCTATCGTCTTGCCTCATTCGACTAGCTACAATCGGCAGATGGCGCCGGATGCTATGGCAGGAATAGGACGTGCCTTCAACGTATCCCCAGAAGATGCGCCGCAGGCCCTTTTTGATCTTTTAGGTAAAAGTGGCGCGGCAGAGGGGTTGCGAGATCTCGGTTTATCGGAGGACGTGTTGGAAGACGCCACTGACCGCATTATGACCGACCGCTATTTCAATTTGCGGGACTACGACCGCTCAGCAATTCGCGCGTTGCTCCAGGACGCGTGGGAGGGACGCCCACCTAGTGGGGTTTGAAAGAGTCCGGGAGGACATACCGCCTATGCAGCCGCGGTCGTGTTGTGCGGTTTTTGTGGGCGCCGTGAAATAGCGATATAAAGCGCGGCAACCACAACCAGATTGACGGTGCCGATGATCCCAGCGTTGGCGAAGGCCCAGCTGTAATTACCCATCAGGTCGAAGAAAACACCGCCCTGGTAGCCCCCAATAGCATGGCCAAAGAAGGCGAAAGCAGTAACGATACCAGTGGCTGAGGCACGCCGGGCTGTTGGTGTCAGTACCTGTATGCTTACAAGTATGGTAGTCATCACACCGCCGTATCCAAACCCGTAGACCACTGCAAATACCATCAGGCTTTCAAGCGATTGGAATTGCAGGAATAGAGCGACAAGTATGGTTTGCCATGCCGAGGCAATCCAATATGCCCGCACTGCACCCACCATGTCGGAGAGTTTGCCGAATGCGATACGTCCGCAGATGCCGGCAATGAGCATTACGAGAATGATGCCCCCTGCGTCTGATAGGGCAATACCGCAGCTTTGTGCGTAGGGTACTAGGTGGATAAGAGGCACCGACATGGTGGTGCAGCAGAGTACCACCGCAATACTCATCCAGACTATTACCGTACTTGTCGAAAGCGAGTGGTAGGGGGTCTCTGTTATATCCTGAGCTGAAGTCATTGATGCTGACTTTGCAGCCAATGTTTTCGGCGGTTTTATCAGCAGCGCTAACAATGGTAGCACCACCAACATCAGCACCCCCATCCACATAAACGTCTCGCGCCAGCCGATGGCGCTTATGGTGACCCCACTTAAATAGGGGACAAGACCCTGGCCCAACGCTTGTCCCGCAGATACGATACCGATGGCGAGACCTACTCCTTTTTTGAACCATCGGCCGGTGTTGGCTATTATTGGGGCGAATAGGCTGCCACCACCAATAAAACTTCCGATAAAAAAAACCGCATAGAATTGCCAGAGTTGATCGGAACGGCTTGCTAACAGAACGGACAGCCCCATGGTTAGGGCACCCAACATGACTGATTTCCGGATGCCAATGGATTCCGAAATTCGGCCCATAACGATACTGCCGATTGCGATCCCGGTGAGACCAGCGAAATTTATAAATGAGACTGCGCCGCGTCCCCAGCTAAATTCTTGCTCAAGTGGCACTAGGAAAACGGATACGCCGTTCAGGATAAGCCCCAAGCTACCCGCCATCATTACAGCGGATGCTATAACAATTATCCAGCGGTAAGAAGTTTCGGCTTCGGGGGCGGTGTTTACAGGAGAGATCGACACCTTTGTAATCATAGTGAAAGATTAGAAGCAGGCAATCATATGATAAATAGCCCACTGTCCAGCGGGCGTCTTATTGAGAAAAATTTATGGGTTGGCCACTTACCTTGGCGTCGCCTCTGCTCCCGTTCTATCTTCCCACATTTGAATCACTTTTCCGCTCTCGGGCACATCGCCGAAAATGAATTCGACCGATTTGATAGTTGCTTCATGCAACGGCATGTTTGCTGAGCCAACGCAATCTGGTGGCATAACAATATAATAGCCATGGAAAAAGGCCTCTCGGAGCGTGCTGTCGACGCAGACATTGGTGGCGACCCCCGTAATGATGAGGGATTTAATGCTCCGGCGGCGCAGGATATCATCCATCTGTGTATTGTGAAATGCCGAATAACAGCGCTTTTCTACCACCTGTTCACCATTCTCTGGGCTGATTTCATAGAAGTCCGCCCCCCAAGAACCCGATGCGCAGCATACTGCGCCGTTACCCCTTTCCAACATTTTGGATAGCATTGGTGCGGGCAGAAGATCATGATCGTAAATTGCTTTCACCCAAACGATTTCGCAGCCCGCCGTTCGGCCTGCTTTGACCAGCCTGCCGATCCGTTCTGCCAGTGACCTGTTGCCACTCATGTCCGCGCCTTGAGTGGCGTGAATGTATCCATTCTCTGCACAGAAATCATTTTGCATATCGACAACAACGATAGCGGTGTGACAGGGATTAAGAATTTCCTCCAGTCCGTTCAGCAGTCCGGATTGATTTTCGGTCCTTGAATCAGGCATTTGCTGGCTCCCCTTCCATTTCCCAGTAGACGCAACCCATCCCGCATCGCAACTCAACTGAGGGCTCGTAACATATAGTAACCGAGCCGCGATCCCCCACCATACCCATTGCGGCGATCCAAGCGATTAATTCCGCTGTTCCGCCGTCGCCTGCAGCGCTCATTTTTTCGAGAGTGCATTCGCGAAGAACTTTTTCCGGGTCACCCTCCTCAAGCAATGCTAGGAACCAGCGGTCGAACTCTTCGTCAACTTCGAAATACTTAGGCCCACCAGGATCGTGACTAAGCCCGCCAGTACCCATGAAGGCGACGCGAAGGTCCGATGGCAGGCTATTCTCAATAATTTTTTGAACTGCTCTGCCGAAGTCAAAGCATTTCCGTGGTGACGGAACTGGCGGAACGATGCAGTTCATATGGATTGGCACCAAGGGGATATCGTAGTCGGGCGTAAGGTATTTCAACGGTACCGACCAATTGTCGTCAAATAGTAGCTCGACTTTTGAAACGATATCAAAACCCTGGGTAGAAAGTTGGTTTAACAGCACACCAGCAACTTGCGCATTTCCGTCAACTTGGTAGGTACCAATATTGACCCAATCCTGGAACCATTCTGCAGGTCCTGACCAAGAATCGGAGATACCCACGCAGAAATCATGTTGATTGTCTACCGGCATGTTGAGAACGTGGTCGTTCGCGAGGCCGATGATTAGATCTGGTTTTGCGGCGCGGAGCTTCTTACCTAGTAAATTAAACCCCTCAGTGAGCGATTGTTGCTCTTTTTGGGGCGCCCGGTCGAGCCAGCCAGTCAGGCCGGGTGCATGGCTTAAGCCAGTCACAAAAACAAGCTCTGCCATTATTCTACCGCCCCGTTTCCATCGACGATGCTTCTTCCGTAAGCCTTCGCGGAGGGGGAGTCATTGTGGTTATAGGTCCCACCGTGGAATAATCGCGATACCTGCGGCAGAAAGTATGGATGTAGGCCCAGCTCTCCTAGGCATTTAATATCGCGGTCTCGGAAAGCTTGACGTTCGCGCTCCGATAGTCCGTAAGTTTCCATTATTTTTTCTAAATCTTCGGCGAAATTGGCATAAAGTGCACGATTGCGCCGTACGTCAAAAATCATTCTGTTTGCTGGAAGTTTGTGCTTGGTATTGGCAATGCCCATGATCGTGTGTCTCCTGTCCGAATTTGAAGGATAGCGAGGTCGCATGCCCGCTTAAACCCAATACCGGGTTCCAACAGCCTGATACGCAAGTTTTGGAATTGTATGCTTATTTCGATAGTGCGTTTTTCGATACGGTATTGGGCAAGCTGAGAGGCTCAAATTATACTCCGCAATTACATTATTTTTAATTTGTCTATCGAGGGATGCGCGTTGCGCGCCCCCATGCGATAACGGATCTTATGACGGACTCGCTTACAATTCTACATACGCTGCCGACTGCTGATGTTTTTTATACGCGTTATTGGAATACCCGCCCGTTTCTGGTTCGCGACGCAATTCCTAAGCGGGTGATGGCTACATTGATAGCGCCAAATGAACTTGCAGCGCTGGCGATGGAGGAAACGGCGCGAGCGCGGTTAGTTTCCGCCAGCGATTGGTCGTGCAGGTTTGGGCCATTTAACGACGAGGATTTTGCTGACAAAAAAAATGCGGCGCCGTGGAGCCTATTAATACAGAACGTTGATCAGTTTCACCCGCCGACCGCGGAGTTGTTACGCAGTTTCAATTTTGCGCCACGCTGGCTGATTGACGATGTAATGGTTAGTTTCTCTAATAAGGGTGGTGGTATCGGCGGCCATGTCGACAGTTATCATGTCTTCTTAGTGCAAGGGATAGGACGTCGGCGTTGGACAATTGGTGATAGGCCCGTGACTGATAAAACCTTTATCGAGGGTCTCGAGCTTAAAATTTTGAAATATCCTGTTATCGGGGAATCTGTGGAGGTTTATCCTGGGGATGTAATCTATGTGCCTCCTGGCTTTTGTCATGAGGGTATTACGGTCGAGGATGCACTTACCTATTCGATTGGCTTCCTCGGACCTCAGACATCTGAGATGCTCGGCGACTTTGGGCTATATCTCTCGGAAGCTGCCACGTCAGAAGATTACTTCGATGGATCTGATTTGGGCGTTGGCGATGCCGGATTTACTCTATCAGCCGCAACCGTAACAAAGTTCCGCGAACGCATTGAAGCGGCGGTGAAGACGCCTGCTTTTAGCCAGTGGCTCGCGTCATACCTCACGGTTTCAACCAGTATTGATCCAGTTCACTCTAGCGATCGTCTAGATCAATTATCACCGTCAGAGTTTGCGGCCGAATTGAAGGCGGGTCGGCAAATAATAAAACCGACCTTTGTTCGGTTTGCGTTGTTGCCGTCGTTAGGTCTAATTGACAATAAATCTTATGTCCTTGGCGTAAATCGCCACACGTTTGAGATCAGTAATGAGGCCTTGCCAGTCATTCAAACCTTAATGTCGGAAACGCGCGTCTCTCTCGGAAATACCCCCGCGCTCGCGGATCAAATCGATTTGCTTAACGCTTTATACAACATTCAGGCTTTAGAATTTATTAACGGATGACAGGGCCCGAGAAACTGAGTTGCTCATAAAGCCAATAATCAAGCCAAACCTCACCCATTCTGTGGCTTATTGTTCAAGGTTGACGAGATTCGGACAAAGAGACAGTCTTTACTCAATTAACTCCAAATTAAGATCGCGCCATCTCGGCAACAGAATAAGGAAAAATTTCATGGCTGTAGTTGCTGTAAAGGAAAACCTCTCAGTCCGGGATCAGGTTAGCGATGAAGAATGGAAAACCCGGGTTGATCTCGCCTGCGCTTATCGGCTTATTGCTCACTTTTATGTAAGCGATTTGACTTACAATCATCTGTCTGCCCGGGTGCCAGGAGAAGATGGACACATTCTGATCAAGCCATACGACATTATGTTCGAAGAGGTGACAGCTTCGAACCTTCTAAAATACGATTACGACGGAAACCCCCTTACCACTGGGGCACCCAAGTTGAAGGGGGGAGGCCTTATAATTCATGCCGGGCTTTTAAAAGAACGCGAGGATATAAACGTTGTCTTCCATACTCACACCCAAGCTAATATGGGGGTGTCGTCTCAGAAATGGGGGTTACTTACAGTCAACCAGCATGCCATGAGATTCCATAACCGGATCGCTTATCACGAATTCAAGGGGTTTGAGTTCAATTTATTCATGCGAGAGCCATTGTTGAAAGATCTTGAGGGCTACCGCGTGGCATTGTTACGAAACCACGGTTCACTAGTCTTAGGAGAAACCGTCGCAGAAACTTTTGTAATGCATCATTTTCTCGAGTTTGCCTGCCGCGGCCAAATTGCCGCTTTGTCAGCCGGCTACGAAAATTTGAACTTTCCTGACGAGGAGGCCTGTCAATTTGCGGCCGAACAGGTGGCGAACGAAGGTGATAATCTTGTTGGCGGCAAAGACTGGCCGGCATGTCTGCGGATGGCCGATCGTCTATATCCAGAATATCGGGAATAAACGGCGCCCGCGCACGGAATAGTTTTTTAATTATCCGCTAGTAACGCGAGGGTGGAAATCGGTAAAGTTTTTCGACTTCAATGAACGACTTTTTAAGTTCGTTAGCAGGTGTTCATTAATCGACCGTATCCTCTCGGCCGTTCGCTGATCCCAAGTTTCCGTAGTACGTGCCAGACCATTGCCTGGTTTGATGTGATGACAGGCTTGTCAATTTTAGCTTCGATTGGTTCGATCGCCTCGATTGCTCGGATTGCGGTGCAGCTTAGGAATGCTGCTTGGGACGAGGGTTCGTCTTGCTTGGCCACGCGTTTGCACCACTCATTGGGTTCAACTGCTAGCATTGCACCCCCGTCACCGGTAATACCAAGGCCCGTCTCAGATAATACTTCTATCCCGTGCGAGCGCAGAAACGCTACTTCACGGTCGTTCGTTTCCTGGATATAAGGTGTAGTAAGTGTGATTTTTTCTGCACCTGCGCTTTTGAATGCCTCTAAGCAGCCCTTGGACGTTGACGTTGCCGGTTTGGCAGTAGCGTTTTCAATTCGTTCAATTATGTCGTCGTCAAATCCAGGTGCAAACATTGATGCTGCAGTGCAGTGAAATACGATTAAGTCCACGTCGGCGTCAGCTAACATTATTGAGCCACGTTCAACGTCCGTTATCATTTCTTTGATGTGCTTTTCCTTGCTTGATTGAAGCCGCAGCCGTGTCGTATGGAGTGATACTCCTTGGGGAAGCATAACTGAGATCTGCGGTTCTGCAGCGCGGTTGACCGAAGGCAACAACATACCGATACGTGCACGGTCTCCATAGTTTGCAGGCGAAATAGGCATCATTCAGACCTCCTCGGTATCGTCAGCGATATTGGCCGGGCCGGGCACCCACTTAACGCGATCAATAGAGATGGCTAGCGGGTTAACCAGATGTGTTGCTTTACAGGCCCTCAGCGAGGGTCGTCAAGAGTGCCGCAATAGAGGACGCAGATGCCTGGCCGAGCGTTTAAGTAAGAAAACAACGAGGAGCTTCAATTAATACAAAAACTGAGACATAACCCATCTTTTCCGTCAGCGACCCGATTGTATAAGGTTTGTTTGTCCTTTTTGATAGAGAGATTGCGCGTTGGTACCACCATGTTTAGACCGAACACTCTGGGGTTTTTCGCTGACGCTTTGTGCAGCCGCAAACAGAGGAAATCGGTGGTTCGAATCCGATTGCATGCCAGTTGGCACTGCAACCGCGGCCACCGGCAGATGTTGCAGTTATGAGCGATCTTTAGAGTCTAGTCGGCACCTACATTTCAGAAATAGATTTTAAAAACACAACCCCTTTACGCAAATGAAGTATTAGATAAACTTAAGTG
>CAJWSW010000071.1 GCA_913046035.1 uncultured Alphaproteobacteria bacterium
TTAAATCAGAAATGTCAAAAAATAATGAATGATTATGTTTATAAATTTAAAAAATCATTGGTTGTAGTATCAAAACATTTAAAAACAAATAAAAAAAATTTATTTTCAATAGTTCCCACAGTTCAAGAAGCCATTGATATTATTGTATTAGAGGAAATCGAGAGAGAAATCAATAGTTAAATGAAAATTAAAATTTTAGGTTGTCATTCATCAACTCCACAAATCGATAAAAACCCAACATCTCAAATTTTATTTATAAAAAATCATAAATTTTTGATTGACTGCGGTGAAGGTACTCAAGTTCAAATTAGAAAATCAAACGTATCTTTTGTGAATATAAAGCATATTTTTATTTCACATTTACATGGTGATCATTTTTTTGGTTTACCGGGGCTTTTATCAACATTTAATCTTTTAGGAAGAAAAACAGCAGTTCATATATATGGGCCATTGGGTATAAAGAAGATTATCACTGAAATTCTTAAAGCGGGTAACTCATGGACAACTTTTAAGATTCATTTTCGTGAACTTAATTTGAACAAATCTGAAATTATTTTTAATGATTCAAAAGTAAAAGTTTCAACAATTCCATTAAAACACCGAATTTATACTAATGGTTTTTTATTTGAGGAGAAAATTGGTCATAGAATTTTGAATATCAAAAAAATTAATGAATTAAAAATAAATAAGTATAACTATTTAGATTTAAAAAATGGAAAGGACATAATTATTGAAAATGGAAATAAAATTCATAATTCTGAACTGACTTTTAATCCTCCAAAAATTAAAAAATATGCATATTGTACTGATACAATTTATTTTGAGGAAATTATTAATACCATAAAAGGAGTTGATATTCTGTATCATGAATCTACATTTTTAGAAACTCATTCAGAAATGCCAACCTTGATAATGCCGGCGCACTTCCCGTCAC
The DNA here is from genome assembly GCA_913046035.1 of uncultured Alphaproteobacteria bacterium. Taxonomy (GTDB): domain Bacteria; phylum Pseudomonadota; class Alphaproteobacteria; order MPNO01; family UBA830; genus UBA830. The sequence goes on from CAJWSW010000071.1 coordinate 935, forward strand.
CTGGCGCCGGTCGGATTGTGCCCGAGGCTGACGCTTGGCGTTTTGAATTCGACGGAGATGAAATATTGGATTGTTAAGAATAGGCTACAATTCCCGCACATATCATTACCGAAGGAAGCCTGAAGTACAAACCGCAAGTCCATAACTGGACGCACTTGATACGAGCAAACTAATCTTTTGGCGGCCGGGCATCTTGCCCCAATTTGTTGAGAATTTGATAACCATCAATCAAAATCATGTGCGGCATCGTTAACGCTGCTAGAACGATAAAGGTCGACTGAACAAGGCTTTTATGAAGCTCAACGTTATCAAACCATGTAAGCCCAAAAACTACCAAGAATATGCTTATGATTGTTAGTGCTCCGACAACACACCAACCAACTTGGCTTATTGGAAAAATCGAATTTCTCAAACTTTTGAAATGCCGGAAACTATGAATAGCGCAAAAGTAAAATGCGAAGCCCCAAAGCGGCGGCAGGAGTATCAGCACAAAACTCAGTGCAGCTATTTCAAATAATTGTGGCATCGAAAAAACACGACGCACAATTGCAAGCCAAAAAATCAAAGCAGCCCAGAAAAATGTAAATACCCTTAAAGCGGAGACTAATAGATCAACTTCTTTAGTAACTATTGTGCGGAATAAATATTCCACCTCCATTTGATGCGCCTGTGAAATCACAATCACAGGCAGGGCCCCGAGCACGAACCCACGCAAATACCTGTGCGGTATTTCGGATGAATGCGACGTATCCAGCCGGCCGAAATGGTATACAGAAAGGATGAGTAGAATTGCCAGGCCTGCATTTGGCTCTGCTATCCAAATTAGCACGGTAATCAAAGCTATAAGCACATACCCAGTAAATATTATTCCTGCTCGCAGCAAACTTTTACCTGCCACCCTGAGAATCAAAACACCATCCACTGCGCCATGAGGAAATCCAACTAAAACAATGATAAAAATTGGTATGAAAAACTCCCAAATCACGAAGCACTACTCCGGAATACCGAACCCAAGAAAAGTCCTGTTGGAAGGTTTCTCATTAAACTTAAACGCCCCCTCCAGTCACCATATCCCCGCATGAACCTCGCAAACGTGTCACCATCAACGGCGGCCGCCATCTTTAAAAATAATTCTGGTGCAATCTCTGGATTACGGCGCAAAACCCTTAAAAAAACACGATCCATCCAGCTTTCAAATCGATCACACCCAGGTTTTGCTCCCGAAATTGCCCCAAGGTCAACGGCTTCGATATGTTGTTGGTTGAACATTTGAAAAATCTGTCTCTGGATCTGTGAGAATGCGTAACCACTAGAGGCCCTTAGAGCCCCCGCACGAACGCCGATTGGAACCCCAAGTGAAGTCAGTTGCCGATATTGTACAAGCGGAATTATACCTTTCTCTTTATAGGTTACATTTGTAACTGCACCGGGATAATTGGACGACAAATATGCAGAAATCTGTTTTTCATACCAACTATCTGGTAAGGGGCGAGAAGATAAAACTGTAGACTCGACCAGCGCCTGTTTTGAGTTGAAGGGCAGCAAGTAAATAAAGTGGATCCCTTCGTCTTGAGGAACCCGAAAATCCATAAGCGTTGCTGTCTCCTCATCAAATATCGGAGTTTCGGAATGAACCCTCCAACCCAGAAAATGCTGAAGAAACTCGCCGTTACGAATTGACGGTGAACGACTATCGAACAGATTTTTCGCGTAAACGTTGCGCCCGCTTTCCAATGACACTTTGAAACAGTCAGTCAATTGATCCGCTGAAACTACCCTCTCCTTAATATATTCAGCATTCTTAAGGCTCTCTCTAAGCGAATTTTCAAAAGCAGCTGATGAAATAGCCCTGTATACAAAGCTCTTTCCTTCAAGCCGAATAGCGCCGGCGTCGCCAATAAAATCCCACTTTTTCCATTGTCCCTCTGTAAGGTGCCTTGCCGGTTCCAGGTCTGGACCACCATCATCCCAATAGGCCCAAATATGATCATGCCGTGTGTTATTCGGCTCAAAAATTGCTAAACTTTTAGATGCCATCCGCTCAAGTCGGATTGCTGCGGTTAAACCTGCGCATCCACCGCCTACAATTGCAGCAAATAAAGCCCCCCCCTTAACGTTAGACATTGAAACTCTCGAGTGACTGGAGTGGTGCGTGAAGTTTTTTATTATGTAAATTATTGAAACGCGGGGGTGAAACTAAGCGGCCTAAACTTTGGGTCGACGCCAACAATTTTCCACTAGGACCGACAACCTCTCGTCCTTGCCACCATTTGCATCCCTTTCGCTTCAAACGTCTCCCAATAGCCCTGTATACGAATGCTGCGATACCAATGGCTATGTTATTGCGTAATGGCAGATACCTCAGACCTGCAATCCCGGATTTATAATAAACCTCGGCGAGGTCCACAGTTTTAACGGTGGCTCTCGAAACCGTGCATCGATATTCAGGGACGCGCTCCACTAAAGCTCCCCTTATTTCCTGCGCAGAAACATCGTGGCACCAATCCGAAGGAAGGTAACGACGCCCCAAAACAGCATCCTCCGCTACGTCACGGGCGATATTTGAAAGTTGCATGCCAATACCAAGATCTATCGCGAAAGCATCAGCGTGAGGGTCTTTTCGACCTAAAATCGGCGACATCATGAGACCTACGGTTCCGGCTACCCGATAAGCATAGACAATTAATTGTGCCTCGTTTTCAATGGCTACCGGCCCCTGATCAAAAATCAGTCCGTCGATTAAATCTAGTGCAGCCGCCGAGGGGATGCCAACCTCTGCGCTTAATCTCATAAATATTTGCACCTCAGGAATAACGTCTGAAGTCCCCTCTATAGGTCCCGCATCAATTTGTGCCCTTATCAAATTCAATAGCTCAAGGCCGCCCGGCAGGTCACCGTCAGCTACATCATCAAGAAAACGGCAAAAGGAATATAGGAGTGTAGACCGGCGGGCGGTCTCCTTCCCGAGGAAGTGCCTTGCCCAGTAAAATGACCGCCCGTGTTTGCGAAGCATTTCATCCGCAACATCTTCAGCATTCGAAAGTACGGTCTTTGTGATTGCGCACATCAAAAACATTTACTCAGGAAAAATGGTGTTCGGAGCTTTCTTTTAACAACGTCTCGACAACCTTCGCCGAACTTACCACGCCCGGTAGGCCTGCGCCCGGATGAGTGCCGGCACCGGTAAAAAATAAATTCCTAATCCTAGGGTCTTGATTTCGATATCTAAACCACGCCGATTGGCGAAAAATCGGCGCTATCGAAAACCCTGCGCCATGCCGAGAGCGATAATCGTCTCGAAAATCCGTGGGATCCATCCAGAAATCCGATGTAATCGTCGCCTCTAGATCCGGAAGAATTGTTCTTGAGAGCGCCGACACGATCCCGTCTCGTAAATTTTTTCCCTCTATTTCCCAATCCAGATTGGATTTTAGATTAGGGACAGGACATAAGACGTAGAAGCTGTCGCAACCCGACGGGGCAAAACTCTTGTCAGTTGCCGTAGGCCTATGCACATAAAGGGAAAAATCTTCAGCCAGTTTACCGCGGTCAAAAATATCTTTTAAAAGGCCCTTAAAACGCTGTCCCAGCCATATTGTATGATGAGCAACATCGGGGTATTCCCGGGTTGTCCCGAAATATAGAACATACAGACCCATAGAGTATTTTGTCAGTTTTTCCGGAAGAGGTCGTCTCAAACGTCTTTCAAATGCGGTGCCTCTATCCAACATCTCTTTATATACCGTCGGAGGATCCGCATTACAGACTACATATTCACCTTGTATCCTCTGACCATCATCGAGGATTACACCAGTTACTTTATTTGATGAAACCTCAATGCGCCTGATATCTTTTCCAGTGGCGATCTCAACTCCCTGCCTCCGCAGAAGTCCCTCGAGCGCATCTACGAGCGCCCCAGTCCCACCCATGCAAAAAAAGACGCCCCATTTCCTCTCGAGATAATGTATTAACGAATAAATTGCGGTGGTGTTAAACGGATTGCCTCCCACCAGTAAAGGCTGAATTGAAAATGCCCTCCGTAACATAGGGTCTTTTATGTGTTTCGCGACTAATTGACTTACCGTCCGATCAGCCCTCAATGCGAGCAAAGAGGGAATTTGCTCAATCATAGTACTGAATTTGGTAAATGGCTTATGGGCTAACTTGCTAAAGCCCACATCAAAGATACCCTTAGACGCCGATACTAGTTCGAGGTAACCATCTACATCATCGGGATTGAAAGAGGCTATTTCTCGCCTCATCGAACTCATATCTTGGCCATAGTCAAATGTGCGGCCGTCGTGGAAGTAAAAACGATACCATGGCGTTAGCGGCACAAACTGAAGATGGTCCTTAATATCTTCATTGAATAGCTGGAACAGCTCATTAAAAAGAAAAGGTGCTGTAATTACAGTCGGTCCGGCGTCATGTTTGAATCCATCAACCTCGAAAACCTGCGCCCTTCCGCCAAGACGTTCTAGTCTCTCCACTAAGGTAACTTTTGCACCCATTGCCCTGCAACGCAGCGCTGCTGCAATACCCCCAAAACCACCTCCAATTACAATGACATGTGGTTGCCCAGAGGTGCTATTAGCCGTCAATTGAAGTCGAGAGTTTTCTTAGAGAGCGGAGCACAAATAGATGTCAACGCCTGGAGATAGACGATGATGGGATCAAGTGCTTCAAGGATGTAATCCGGCAACTTGTTGCAGCTATCTTTAAAATCACCAAGCGTTGAGTTCAGCCTGCGTGAACAAATGTCCAGCGATTGGCTGGAATGGATACGGACAATCCACTCTTCAATTGTCGGACCCGAAAGATTTTCCCACCAAACATCGTAGTCGTTGCGTTCTTCTGTACTAAGCTGCTCTCTGAAGGTAAGTAAAACCGCATTTGGCGCCCGTTTCCGCAAATCGTTGAACGGACCAGGATTTCCATTTCCGTCGATAATGTCAGAAATGTCATTGGATATTTGATACGCTATGCCGAGCGCATTAGTTGCCGCCCTTATATCTGACAAATTCTCTTTCCGATCAGATAAGACCAAGGGACCTTCAATAGCCGCCGATATGAGTGGCACTGTCTTATTGAGTACAATTTTCTCGTAATCACTCCAATCTAAGAACTTGGAGCTTGAAAATTCTGCGGCCTCACCTGCCGACAAATGCCTCATCGACGAGGCTAAGAGTTCAATTGATGAGAGGCCAATCCCCTTCTCGGCTGCTCTTATGCCGAGTTCGAAAGACCGGGCCACAAGCCAATCGCCCAGACAAACAGCAATTGGAGTTCCAAAGCTGGAAACCACCGAAAATTGATCTCTACGAAACTGATCCTCATCGCAGATGTCATCGTGAACAAGCGACGCATTATGCATTAACTCGACAGCGACTGCCCAATTGATAGCGGCGTCCCAGTCAAGCCCCACAACCTTTGCTAACCTCAGCGAGGTAGTTCCTCTAAGTAACTTGCCAAGGTTCTGAAAATGCAGCCTCGCTGCGGCGGACAAGGGCGATTTTTCGTCGGGAAGAACCGTATTAATTGCCTCTGCCAAATTTGATGCTGCGGATGCCGGCGAAAGCTCCGGATAATTGGCGTTGGCAATTGTGGATTGCTCGGTATTAATTACCTCAAGCACCCTAACCTCCTGAACCGGAAAAAAAATGGCGGCGCGCCATAGTTGTTCGACGCGCCGCCATCTTCAAAGTGTGTTTTTTAGGACGCTGGTTTTGCCGAGCTATCCGACGTCGCCGCCGCCCATATCACTACACCAAAGGCGATCTTGTTGATGAAGTCCGCCAAGTTGTAGATGATATTCAGAGCTGCAGCGTCTCCGCCACCGGCATATCCCCAGATATAACCTAGTGGATAAATAGCCCAACCAATGGTCACGATCATGCGAAGAGCATTAAAGGCTCTCTGTCCGGCTTCGGTTCCCTGACTTGCATTGATCTTGCTGGCCTCTCCCGCGAAGATTTCGTAGAGGATATATAGCCAACCAGCCATTCCAATTACGAAGCAGATCCAGAGGGTGCCGCCACTTTCCGGACCAGCAACCTCTCCGAGATAACCTGCAATGAGCATAACTAGAGAGGCGATCAAGAGGCGCCAGAACAATCCAGTTGCTACCGCAGTCATCGCAGCAAGAATTAGGTAGAATTCAACAATCTGCAGCGGAACGGTTAGCAACCAATCCACATAACGGAATACAGTCGGGCTTGCGTTAGTGCCGACCCATACCTCCCGCATATAGAAATAGTGGATTGCGGCAATACCAGTAACCATCGCAGCGACGGTCAGAGAAGTTTTCCACTTACCGACCGCACGATCGCGCTCCACCCAAAAGAAGAATGTCGCGGCAACCATCGCTGCCGAGATAATCCAGAAAGAGACCCCAACATAATCGCCGGGGTTCAGTAATAAAGTTTTATCCATAATAGATTCCCAAGTTTCCTCCTAGTTTACACCCTCTGTTTTACACGACCGGAGATTCAATGGAATGAGAAAATGCAAAAAAAATAAGATTCTTATTTTTCACTAAATTTTAAAAAATTGGACAAAATGACACTCAAAAACAACCTAATATATTGATATATATAGGTTTTTAAATATTTTTGGTTCTCGAAAGGGGCTGGCACCTAATGCATAGGTAAGCTTTTCTTCCTGCGATTTCGAGATTTTCTATCTTTTTTTTACATTTCGGGCACTTCATTTTGTTAAAAATGTTTACCCGCTCGCGGTATTTTCCGCGGCCGGGTTTTTTATTTTCAACTGTAATAATCGCATTATGCTTAACGCCTAATGCAAGCAGTGTTCGTGCATCTTCCCAGATCAGATTGAATGTAACCTCATCAATCATCTTGCCCGGTGTGAGCGGATGTATGCCTTGTCGCCATAAAATTTCCGTCCGGTAAATATTTCCAATACCGGCAATTACCGATTGATCCATTAGCAGCTGGCCGATGGAAACTCTGCTCTTATTGATCCGCTCGTATGCCTTTTTTGGTTCGGCGTCCGCCCTCAATACATCCGGCCCAATTCTATCGAACAAGGCTTCAGTCTCTTCAGCTCCGATAACCTCGCAGATGGTTGGGCCGTTAATATCTATACAGTCACCCCTTCCCACCAACCGCACGCGTACTGCTCCGACGGGTTCTTTGAGCGGGAGTTTCCGATTCCGAATCCTACCAAATAGACCGAGATGGATATGCAGAACATCGTCGGTTTCAAACCAATACAAAAGATGTTTTCCAAGGGCTTCGACAGACCGGCACCTCTTCCCGGTTAATATCTTTGCTCCGGCCTCGAACCTACCCTGAGGGGAAAAAACTTTAAGCCGTTGGCCAGCGAGTTTTTTGTGGTGATCCCGTGCGGCGCGATGGATGGTGTGGCCCTCTGGCACAGTCTTTACTCCCTTGTCTATTTATCCGGCACTTTGTCGTGAACGAGCCTGGTTAATTTGGCTTCCAAACATCGCTTTTCGCTGCCACTGATGATCCCCCGAGTGTCTGTTAACGTAATTTCTACAAACCTACTCCTGAATCAGATCAATTTGGTGCCAAAACAGGGTAAATTTGACCCGAAAAAGTTGAATGTTGAAGATGAAATTACGAAAAGTATCTGCCCTTCTTACAATGCTATCTCTTAGCTGTTTTTTAGTGCAATCGGGAAACGCGAATGGACAAGGAATGAGCGCATACGACTTCAGTTTTGTTTCGATTAGCGGCGAGCCTATGCCTTTTTCTGACTTTAAAGGAAAGGTCGTTCTCGTCGTAAATACTGCTTCCCAATGCGGCTTCACAAGTCAGTACAGCGGCCTAGTTGAACTCTGGAAAAAATACAGAGAAAAGGGTCTCGTTGTTTTAGCAGTTCCCTCAAATGACTTTGGCGGGCAGGAACCGGGGTCTTCAGATGAAATCAAAACGTTTTGCGAAGTTACGTTTGGGGTCGACTTCCCCATGACGGAGAAAGTTTCGGTTTCTGGGAAAGGTGCACATCCCTTCTATAAATGGGCAAAAACAGAGTTGGGGAGGCGTGCAAAGCCGCGGTGGAACTTTCACAAATATGTTGTTGGAAAAGATGGCAAGCTCATTGATTGGTTCGGCTCGATGACGTCGCCCGGGAGTTCGCGGGTAACGAAGGTCATAGAAAACGCTTTAAGGTAGGGGTCGTATTTTTTGATAAATGCGATCTAGCCTCGCTCTCCAACTTATCTAGAAACAATCCCCCATTCTTAGCCAATCGAACCACAGCTTATCTGCGCCCCCCAGCCGAACGTTGTAAACACTCCGGAGATGTAATACCCCGTCGACAATACAACAATTTCGGCGACAGAGTTTGAAATCTGGCTCCTGTAAATTAGGATTCAGAGGTGGCGTTGAAACACTAGTTCCAGGCGGAACAAATGTCGTATCTCAGAACCAGCTCATCGGATGACTTTGTGAACCACGCCTTAAATGCAACTTCATCACGATTATAGAGGGTCAGAGATCGCCTGGAGCCAAATTCAAACTTTATTCGCCTCGTCATAAAAGTTGACAGCCAGGGAATGGTTCGACTGGAGCTGGTCACATCTCTTTGATCGTTCGTCAGTAAGAAACCTAATCGTTCTTCGACCTTTATCCGCCCCACCCCCCGAAAGTACCACTGTGAAAATATTTGGCTTCAGATCGGTGCAAATAGATACCACCGCTGGGACGTGAAACGTTGCCCGTCGGTCAAAAATACTCTCTGAAAGGTATATTCATACGGCTTCTAATACTTGTTTAAATTCCATACTAATGCACACTCCTCTTAAAAGGCCTTCAACCTCTTAAAAGCGGAGTTGCAAGATTTCGTCTTCAAAGCAGCCAATAGGTCAACCCGGCATAATGTCTGTACGCTACCTCGACTGCCGAAAGCGCCCTCGCTTCCGTTCTGCATATTTTTAAAAACACTAAACCGGATTAAGCAGCTGGCTTAAAAAATTATTCAACGTACTTCGTGAATTTCTTTAAAAAACGGACTGCCTCAGTCTCGTCATTTGATAAAAGAGATAAGACGTCATCTCGGCCAATCATATTGGGCGAGTCAGTAATGCGTGTAAGTTCATCAAAGGTCGACTGAAGAAAGCCCATAGACCATTTAGAGAAAATACGCTCTTGACCGACATATTCTCCCAACATGGCCACTTCCTGGTGACGCGTGTCGTCGCATATAGTTTCGAATAGATTAGTAACTTCGCTACTCGGTCCCTCCAAAACCTGGATAAAAACACCGTTCGCGAATACCAAAAGTCCGGTGATATCACGCGAAGGGTTATTTTTCCTCGATACCTCTAATATCCTGTCTAGCTCTGCCTGTTTAAGTTCTGGCTTTGCGTTGGAAAGATAGAGTAATTGGATAAAATCTTCTTGCATTGATCCCTACAACTCTATGGCCAGACAAGTTTAAGTCCCGTCACGACTTTAACTCGATGACCGATCTCGGGTGAGTGTTTATATAATGAATAGGCCTTATATATATGTAATTTCGGTGCCCATTCAATAACAAGAGGTCTGGGAAAAAAGGTATTTTGCAAGGATTGCAAAGATCAGGCTGAAAAAGCTTCGCCACATTCGTCTCTATTTGAGTTCAATTCTGTATTTTAAATAGGGTGCTTCACGATGCGCTAGTTCGGTCTGATGATCTTTGTGGCCAATATCGAGATAACGATCGCACCTCACTCCTTATATCTCCTTTGTTCGAAAACCTCAAAAAATCGAGAAAAATTGTTTTAAATAAATAGATTTTTATGTCGGACGATTTCATGCCTGATCTATCGGTTTACATAATAAAGTCAGCGCCCTAGTTAAACATTATGAGTGATCCTCAAACATTTCCGATCCCAATAAACGCCATACCGATTGCACGGAACCAACGGCAGGAACAAATCCTGGGTGATAGAGAGGTCACTCTCGATATAGGTTGGACCAAGGATGATGACATGGGTCGGGTAGTGGTGACGATTTCAAAGCGGGACGATAAAAATGCGGAACAACTCAGGGAACTATTCTGCCTTGCTAAGGATCGGGCTCATTGGCTATTCCGCGACCTGAATTCAGACAGCGATCCTAGTAAAGCAGAGGAAGAAAAGGTTAAAAGCTATTTACTTGAAAAATATAACCTTGATATCAACTGGGATGGCCATTTTTGGGATGGAGAGCTGCCCTACTAAAAGGAGGCTTTTCCAGGGAAAATAACCAGATCCGTTGCGCCGCACCCCACGTTTTGGGCCGAAGTCATCGCGGTTTCCGGGCTTATTTCGGTAGCGGTGTATTGTGGTTTAATGCACCACTGCCAGCGCTCAACGGTTTATACCGCGCCTATACCTTTGAAATTTACACTAACGTATGGGATCGCGGTCAATTTAGACCTCCGGACAACCCTTATTGATAATCGCCAGAGCTATTGCCCGACCCGACAGCCACGCTGCTTCAACCCTCGGCGCCAAGCACCAATCTCCTCCAAGGAAAAGACTGTTCGTAAGATCCTTCAGTAACGGCTCACCAAGCGGCTCCGAGACATTTGCATACTTCCAACGGTGGACTTCGACGTACTTTACATCTAACGGATCAAAACCGATCTTTGAACACAACATCGAGAGCATTTCTTTACCGGTCTCTTTAACAGGCAAATCAATCCTTGCCTCACTCCAAAGTGGCGACGCTTGCGCGACCCAACAATCACTCGCAGTGCGTCCAGGCTTTGAACTATTATTTGCAATCCATACTAAATCTTCATCCGATAAACCGATATCTCGTCGGTCTGCCGACTGTCCTCCGCTAAAAGCTGCCATCAGCGTAATACATGGCGTCATTTTAACTGCAGAAAGCCGTTCCGATAATGGATGACCCATTCCAATAAGGGCCGGGATTTGAGGTGCCGGAATAGTGATGACCACATTTTCCGCATCGAAAACATCGTCATCAGTGTGGACGGACCAACTATCTTCGTCACGATAAATTTGAGTTATATTTATGCCCTGGCGTACGCTGAGACCCTCGCCTAATTTAGCGGGAAAACTATTCATTCGGGGAGTTCCAACCAGATGCTGGTCGCCTGATCCGTCGCCCCAGTTTGATACCGCATCAGCGCACCTGACTTCTTCAACGACACGCTGGAAGTCGTCATCTTTTGCCTTGAAGTATTGTGCCCCATGATCGAACTCAAAACCTTCAGGGCTCACGCGCGTCGCCATCCGCCCTCCAATGCTCCTACCCTTATCGAAGATAGTTGCTTTGATACCAGCTTCAGCAAGCCTCAAGCCGCAGCTAAGGCCTGTCATGCCCGATCCAATTATGATGGTATGAATATCAGTCATACTAGATCTGTTTCGATTGGCCTGTCACAAAACCTGATGATAACCGAGGGTGTTTCACGCTGAATATCACGATCGAAGCTATTTTTTCGAGTAGACTGCTGGGTACTCTTTCTCGACGATCCTCTGCGCCTCATGTTCTGGTCGCCCTTGCCTTTTGAGTGATCTAAGGCGCCAATTTCTCACACAACTAATACAAACGAAATACCATTCCGGAGTGTTGCTATCGCTGCTCATTAAAACCCACCGCCCAAAGCTCTCGTCAGTATCCAAATCACAGTCTCTACATTTCGGCATTAGAAAACTCGATGGGTAAGTCGACAGAGAAATTTATGACGTAATGAGAAGAATGACCCTGGTAAAACTGTGTGTTTTTAATCCAACGAAAAACCGGCGATCGGCGAAAGAACCCCGTAGTTGCAAAAACTAGTCTTCCAAATTCCTGAGAAATTCGCGCCTAGAAAAACCAAGAAACAGGTCGCTGCGCGGATCGAAGAAAGATGCCATTTTTTTAATAAGAGACTGCATTGTTTTGTCTAACTATTCTATAAATCTAATGTTCGCTGCGGGAGGCACCAACCCATCGAAGAACGCTATCCGACGAAGCCACTTTGATTTGCGCTCAAAACATATTTGCACGGTAAAAGAGCCTTATTTGCTGCCCCAAAACTTCCGCTTCCCGCGTTAGTGAAGGCTCAATTCTCCAAAAGTATGCGTT
>CAJWSW010000072.1 GCA_913046035.1 uncultured Alphaproteobacteria bacterium
CATCTGCTTCTTTAGAGCAAAGCCAGCAGACCGGGGCTTGCATAGTTTCTGGTTGTACCAATTCATCGCGATCAAAGCCTGTCGCCTGTGGAATCATTCTGGTGTTTGCGGGACCACCCGGAATCAAAACGTTAGCGGTCACGCCTGTTCCCTGCAGATCTTGTGCCATGATCCGAGTATTAGCTTCCAACGCGGCTTTCGACGGACCGTACGCGCCGCATCCTCGCAAGTACATCGTATCTAGGCTGGTTGTTACATTAATGATGCGGCCCCAACCGCGTTCAACGAGGTGTCGTGCTGCCGCTGTAGCCATTAGTTGGGGGCCGAAAGCATTTACCGTGAGGACCCTTTGCCAAAGGTCGACATCATGCTCCCAGAATTTTGGCGTATGCGCCACAAAGTTCTCCGTAAAGAACTGAGGCCCCATAGCAGCGTCGTTGATTAGTATATCCAGTCCGCCAAAAGTATCGATGGTCCGGTTAATTGCTGCCTGTGCCTGATCTAGAACTGTGACATCTGCGCTTACGGCAAGTGCCGATCCTTGCCCCCCCGCAGCCTCTACATCTGCAGTTGCCCTTAAAAGCACGTCCTCCTCAAGATCAACGAGCGTAATGTTTGCGCCCTGCGCAGCTAGCCCCTCAGCCATTGATTTGCCAAGCCCCCGCCCTGCGCCAGTGATGATAGCGGTTCGTCCTTCGAGCGATCGATTTATCATATCGGTTTTCTCCAAGTCAGCGCTGGATAGTTTCTGGCAAGATGGCCTGTTTGCCAAGTTGAGGCCAGGCGCACGGGGCTGATGCCTTTTCGATACCTTGGTGCCAATAACCAGCGATAAAACGCTTGCCGGAATAATTGTCTGAGGCTTCTGACGCCAGCCATACAGCCGGCGCCTGCATTTCCTCAGGTTGAATAAGAGCATCACGTGGGATACCCGTGGCATCAGGGATCATTCGAGTATTAGCTGGTCCGCCTGGAATTAAAACGTTGGCTGTTACACCTGTTCCGTCTAGATCTCTGGCCATTATAGCTGTTTGCGCCTCTAGGGCCGCCTTGGACGGCCCATAGGCTCCCATGCCGGGGACGCACATCGCGTCGAGCGCCGTTGTAATATTGATGACGCGCCCCCAACTATTCTGAATCATGTGGGGAACAGCTGCAGCCGCCATCAGTTGCGGGCCTGCGGTATTTACGTTTACCATCCGGATAAATGTAAAGGGGTCTAACTCCCAGAATTTTGGTGGGTTTTTGTATGGGTTGGGGGCAACAGCCTGGGGTCCCAGGGCTGCATTGTTGAAAAGCACATCTAGCCGTCCAAAATTTTTTACAGTGTAGTGTACTGCGGTGGCCGAACTTTCTGGATCGCAAACATCCGCGCCGAGTGGAATAACGGTGTCAGCTCCACCAATCTTCTGTACTTCGCCAGCGACCGCCTGCAGTTCCTCACCATCTATATCGATGAGAGATAATTTTGCGCCCTCACGAGCGAGCGCTAACGCCATGGCGCGGCCGAGGCCTCGTCCTGCGCCCGTCATCATGATGACTTTATCTTGGAGTGTGCTTTCACCCACCTTCTGATCCCGTATTTCGGTTGCCGCGAGGGTCCCCCTGTGGTCGGATCGCTTTTCCACCAAGCTGCGGCCAGGCTATGGGGTCACCGCTTTTTTTCAAATTTGTATTGGCATCTAATTCAGGATCCCATAATGCCGCCCTGAACCTGCGGTTGTTAACCGAACTACCGTCCTCAGATAACAGGTGAAGGAGCGGTGGTACCATTACTTCCGGCTGGATCAGCTTATCGCGATCGGCGTATATGCCGGTTGCAGAAATCATGCGCGTATCGGCCGGCCCACCAGGGATAAGCACATTACAGGTGATCCCGGTTCCTTCTACTCCACCAGCGATCATGGTGGCGAGTGCTTCTGCACCTGCCTTTGACGGTCCGTAAGCGCCATTTGTAAAGTTAGTCATTGTGTCCAGGCTTGTCGTAACATTTATGATCCGCCCCCATCCTTGGCTTAATAATTTGGGCATCACCGCTTTTGTCATAACGAAATGACCGGTGGTATTTACATCAAGAAAAAGTTGCCAGTCGGTAAAGTCGATTTCCCAGATCATCTTGGCGTTGGATCTGTCGGTGTCGCGAAACCGCTCTGGACCAAGGCCCGCATTATTTACAAGAATGTGGAGGCCTCCAAAAGCGGAGTTCGTCTCATCGACGATCATTCGTGCCTCTTCAGGGCGAGACACATCTCCGGCGATACCAATACAGCCCTTTCCAATAGACTTCACAGCCTCATCTAGAACATCTTTATCAAGTTCGATTAAAGCTACTGCTGCGCCGGCGTTTGCCAGGCCAGCTGCCATGGCACGGCCCAGACCGCGACCTGCGCCGGTAACGATCGCGGATTTGCCTTTAAGGTTCGTCATGGGATTAGTCCTCATAATTTTCAAAGTCGACGACTAGTGGCGTAAGCATCTCTCGATAGTAATCAGGCATTGGGGCGGATATTCGGGCATCCGGATCGAAGAAGACTTCAACGGTATCTTGAGTTGCGCAAAGCAAACCTGTGTCCGCATTATACATTCGCTGGTGATGCTGAATAGATTTCCCGCCTACATGGCTAAAACCACCGCGGATTACCAGCAGTTCACCAGACTTTAACTCGCTTATGTAGTTTATTTTAATCTGCGCGACCACCAAGCTATATCCATCTTCATGCATCTTTTTTTGGCTCGCCCCGGCAATGGTCCAGAGATGGAAACCCGCATCATCGAAATGATGTGCATACCAACGAACATTCATGTGGCCGATGTGATCACAGTGCCACGGGAATACAACCGACCGGTACAATTCGAAAACGTTTTCCAACAAAACTCTCCCTATCCTTTAGTTATTGAGAACGGAGCAATGGAACAGCCGTTCTGCGTCTTAAAGGGCCGAACCCAAGACCTTATGTGCCCTATATCCGATAGATCCCACGAAGTCCTCGTCGTTCCCACGAACGTCTAATAGCCAACTATCGGGCCCAGCCGGCAGGTTGCCCTGGTCCATGGAGAGCCGACTATGCGATTGAGGTGCTCTAATTCCATAGAAGGCGAGGACATACTTGAATTCCTTTTATTCTTCTTATGAGATTTTAGCAGGGAGGTGTCTCAGGGAAAGAGCGACCCTTCAGTCGTGATAACCTAGGCGTTCTTGAGCGAATTCTGGGTAGGTTTCTGAAATTTCGGCTGCGATGGCGGTGTGTAGTAGTTTTACACGGTCCGGTTCCGGCGGTGGCACGGGCTTAATATTTTCTGAATGGTCGAAGTCGAAACCAGTATTGTCTTGGACCTCTTCTAAAGACACCCCCGGCAACAGCCCCTCGAGCCGGAACCGATGACGTTCTCTGTTATACATGAATACGCAAAGACTGGTGATAAGGGCATGGGGACCACCCGGTCGGTGCACTTCCGGCGGGCTCCATCCGGGAGCGCTTATAAAATCAACTTTTTCTACGAAAACACGACGAGAATGTTCTTCACGAAATAAAATGACCCGGGGAACGCTGAAATATAAGTAGCTGGATCCGAAGCTTCCCGGAAATCGTGTATCTGGTTTAGGGTAGGGACCGGCGCTCACTAGATTGATATTTCCCTCTCCATCTATCTGTCCGCCACTGAGGAAAAAAGCATCCACTCGACCCTGGCCAGCACGATCAAAAAGTTCTGGCCCGCCGTCATTAAAAGGGTTGTGTTTGTTGCTCCCAAGTATACTTGCCCGGGTACCTCCGTTTGTGACAGCTTGCGCAAGAAGCGCAGCGCACCCCGGTATAGGTGATGAGGCACCAACTGCGATATTTTTGCAGCCGTCCAGCATCCGAGCGATTGCGCAGATCAGTAACTCTTCTCTTGTGTATTTGATTGGGATAGTCAGGCTGTCGACTCCGATGTCAGAATTTGGCTGTTTATATATTCGGCAAAAGCTTCCTCTGATTTTGCAGCTTCGACGTACATTTTTAGGTGATCGCCGTCTTGGTCATAGCAGCCCGATAGCGCTAGCGGCCATGCTCCTTTCGGTGCATGGGCGACACCAGAGACGTATACAGGTGGGATAGTTCCTGCCACCATTCTTTCGTCCTCTAAAAGGTTGCCGTCCCAGATTTCCTCAACCGATGCAAAAGTTTGGGCTGAGGCATGGGCAAGAAGAATGCATTCGCGACGCCCGCTTACCCAAATATTTCCGTGTTTGTCGCCGTATCGTGCGTGGAACAAAGCGAAATCAGGACGTCTCGCCGGAAGTAAAACGATTGGATCTTGGACGTCGGCCATGGGGTTATTTATAGTTTTCCAATCGGCTCTGTTTGCAAGGATATCTGATCCAAGGATACCACGCAGTGGCATAAACGGTACGCCCTTTTCCGATGCTTGAAGTTCTGCGTAAAGTGCAGGACAAGTGGCGTCATGAATTGCTATTTTCCCATGCTCAACAGCACGCCGAAAATTGGGTGCCGCGCCAAACTCGCCTAAAGACACGCCACTGGTCTCGATTTTAGATACGCAACCCGCGCCGATAAGCATATCGGCTTGAACTGAGCTAACGGGGACTGTCAATAAGCGAAGGTCGCGTGCTTTTCGACGGATAAGGGCCCGGGTAATCGCCATTGATACACCTCCATCGTCCTTTGGTACGCCGATCAAGGCACCGTCCGGAATCCGGCTAGCGATCTGGTCTATGGAAAGATAAGATTTTGGAATACTCATCGCCGCATTTTGCGTCGAAGCATGAAAGTAGGCAAATGGCATGAGCAAATTGAATATCGAGGGTACCTGGAAACTCAAGCGATTTTGGTTCACTGATGACCTTGGTACGGAAGTTGATCCTCTAGGAAGTAGCCCAACCGGAAATCTGATCCTCGGCAGTGATCACTATTTCGCATTTACAATAATGCGCGTTGATCGCTCAGCATATGAGAGCGGTGATTTACTTGGTGGCACTGTGAATGAAACAAGTGAAGCCGCCGCTGGATATGTTTCATTTGGGGGGACATGGTCCCTTAAAGAGGAATTTATCCATTTCGAAATTGCGTATAGCCTTTTTCCGAACTGGGTAAATGGTGTTCAAAAGCGACAGGTCTCCGTGATTGGCGACAAATTACTATTGCAGACCACTGCACCAATCCTAATGGCCGGAAAAATTCATCAAGGTGCAGCTCGTTGGCAGCGCCTATCACGGAACAAAAAAGAGAAAGCGGTAACCTGATGAGAGCATGGCGAATTGAAAATGATAATGGGATCGAAGCCTTAAAATTAAATGATGTTGATATTCATGAGCCCGGGCCGGGTGAAGTTCGATTTCGCGTAATGGCCTCATCGATCAATCGTCGGGATTTCAACACCGTGCGTGCTCCCATGGCCCGGAACACGCCATTGCCTAGGATCCCCAACTCGGATGCGGCTGGGGAAGTTGTTTCCGTCGGAGAAGGCGTCAGGAATTTTCAACCGGGTGACCGGGTTGCAAGCTGTTTCTTCATGCGTTGGCAGGCAGGTAGAATGGAGGCACCCATAATGTTTAGCGCATTGGGCGGCGCAGAAGAGGGTATGCTGTCGGAGGAGGCGGTCCTGCCAGAAACGGCGTTGGTACACATCCCTAATCATCTTTCTTGGGAAGAGGCGGGCACGCTTACCTGCGCTGGCGTTACGGCCTGGAATGCTCTGGTAGAGCAGGGTGGCCTTACAGCTGGCGATACCGTGCTTGTAATGGGGACCGGTGGAGTTTCAATCTTTGCGCTTCAGTTCTCAAAGATGATGGGGGCCAAGGTAATAGTAATTTCAAAAAGCGATACGAAGCTGGAGCGCGTCCGGTCAATGGGGGCTGACGAAACTGTAAACTATGCAACGACGCCAGATTGGGAAAAAGCGGTCCTAGATCTGACCGATGGAAGGGGGGTCGATCAAGTGGTCGAAGTCGGTGGCGCTGGTACCCTGCAGAAGTCGATCGAGGCTGTCGGATTTGGTGGGCATATAGGGCTCATAGGGGTTCTTACCGAGGGAGATGTAAATCCTCTTCCGTTGCTGAGTAAGTCGATCCGCCTGACTGGGATCTACGTCGGAAGCCGGGAAATGTTCAAAAAAATGAACGCCGCGATATCAGCAAATTTGCTGAGACCGGTCGTTGATCAAACATATGAATTTGGTGACGCACGAGCCGCTTTCAAATCAATGGGCGAAGACAAGCATTTTGGCAAAATTGTGATAACGCTTCACAATTGAATATCCTATGCAGATATTACGGTAGCTTTAATATTCTTTTAATTGAAACTAAGATTAATCGGTGGCTTTGCCTTTAGAGAAGGAAAAAACACAATGGTTAAATTGGTCAATGAAGATATCAAAACACGTGAAGTGCTATAATGGGAAGGTCTCCATGTCTTCCATTTTTTGTTTTCATCGTGTTCGCAGAAGTTGCGTATATTCCTCGCTCTTAAAGGGGTGGACTGGGAGTCTCACGAAATCGATTTGATGACGAATGAAAATCTCAGTGACTACTATCTTGGTATTAACCCCCGCGGACTATTGCCGTCTATTGTGCATGACGGTGATGTGCACATCGAGAGCAACGACATCCTTACCTACCTTGAGAGCGTTTATCCAGAGCCGCAACTGATACCGGAAAGTGCTAGGGATAAGGTGGCGCAACTACTTAAACACGAAGATGAGCTGCATCTTGATCTTCGTGCGCTAAGCTTCCGGTTTGTCTTTAATCCGCCTCACAATCCAAAATCTCCAGAAGACCTAAAAGTTTACGCGACTGCCGGATCGGGTACCGTCAATGGTAAAAAGGACGATCGCGTTGGTGTAGAAATCGATTTTTGGGAAACTTATGCCGACGGCGGTATTACAGATGAAGTGGCCAAGGCAGCAGCTGAGAAATTTCGGTCTATCTTCAATGAATTGGACGGGATATTAGGAAATCAGGAATATCTGTTGCCTGAAGGTTTGAGTGTTTTGGACATAGCGTGGTTTATCTATGCGAACCGGTTGGGCCTGGCTGGCTATCCGATTGGTCGGCTTCATCCCAACCTGGGTAAGTGGTATGAGCTAATGGAACAGATGCCTGAAATAGCGAAGGAAATTGAGTTACCACCTCCGGTGAGGGAAAATTTCGCTGCCACCCGCGCGGAGCACCGGGCTGAAGGGATGCACCTGGAAGCTGTAGCGGGGTTGTAGGCCATATTTGTCAGGGGTTATCCCACGCTATGGTCGCAAAGGCTTCAACTTCTGGGTAATGTATGGGTTTTGATTGTTCCCTCTGAGTGAATAAAAAACCGTAGTGCAGAGACACTTTATGCTCGCAAAAATTAGTCGTGGGGTTATGCACGCCAAATTACAGGGTAGTCCGGCCCATCCAGCGATCCGCCGGGTTTAAGGTCCGGTGTATCGGGACGCGAGGGCACGTATTCGCGAGGCTCCCAAGTCGCGCGACTACCACCATATCTTAATGAGAGCGCGCGCCGTCGTGTGTTGGCTGATTTATTGGGCTCGGCGGCATGTAACGTCGCTGCATGGAAAAATAATGCGTCGCCACGTTTCATTTCAAATAATTCAACATTGTAGCCCTCTGGATCTCTATCAATATCCGGGGCGGGACCATCGAAATCAGCGGCCCCCTCCGCATCTTGACCGCTACCAATCATTACTGGTTTGAAGATCCTGCCCCATTTGTGGGAGCCCTTAGCGAATTTCATCGCGCCGTTAGTTCTGGTTACTGGATCAAGAGGAATCCAAAAGGACGCAAAATCCTGCCATGAAACCTCAAAATATGGCAGGTCGTGATGCCAGTAAGTTGGCACATCTGTGCCGGGTTCTTTTACGAGAAGGTGTTCATCGACCAGGTTCAGTTTTTCGGATCTCAAGAGCGCAGCGGCTATTTGGCTGGCTGGCGAGTTTAGCATAAACCGGCGGAAGCTATCATTGTAACGGCTCATATGATGATCGGTAAAGAACCGCCCATTGCCCGTTTGAATGTATTCCCGCGACAACGAACTAGGATTTTTCATAACGTCTTCGACCGCCGTTTCTAACTCATCAAGCCAATGCGCATCGAATGCTGACCGTATCAGAACAACTCCGTCTCGCTCAAAGACTTCAATTTCGGATTGTTTGACCGGTGACATCGAGGCCCTCAATTTACTTGTTCGGCTGGGAGTGGGTCTCGGCCAAGGATCATATCGGAGGCCTTTTCTGCAATCATCAATATGGTGGAGTTTGTATGAGCGGAGGTTAGGTCTGGCATTGCAGAACCATCTACAACCCGAAGATGTTGGATACCGCGAACCTTCAGATCTGGATCAAGGACACAGTCTGGACCGGTCCCCATCGGGCAGGTGCTCGCAGGATGATCGATTGTCACGACCGTATTCCGGATAAATTCATCCAATTCAGCATCGGTTTTGATGTTTGGACCGGGGGTAAGCTCGCGACCTCGATAAGGGGCAAGCGCCTCCTGGTTAGCAACATCGCGAGCGACTTTTAGACCCTCTCGTAGGGATACGAGATCCTCATTCTTCGTGAGAAAGCGAAAATCAATTACCAGAGGGTCTAATGGGTTGGTAGACCGGAGACGTGCCTCTCCTCGGCTCTTCGGATGGAGGATACCGCAGCGGATCGCATAGCCGTCTTCGTATTTCTTCTTGATGCCCGGAAACCAAGGATTGGCGGCGAGCGGCGCGCCTCGGAACAAAAATTCCCAGTCCGCGGCCTCAACGTCAGGGGTGCTTTTTAAAAATGCGTGCATGCCGCCAGGGACAACGGTGCCTGGTCCCGTACCGAATAAATAGGCGCGAGCCATGCTGATAGCAATTTTGTCGAACCGGAGTTCTTCCCTAAACGGGCTAGTATTCTTGGGGCGCGTCCAAAAATTCGAGGCGACCAGATGATCTTGCAGATTTTTGCCGACTGGGAGATCAGAAAGGCAAGCGATCCCAAATTCCTTCAAGTGGTCGGCTGGTCCGATACCGGATAGCATAAGTAGCTGTGGTGTATTAAAAACCCCACCTGAGAGAACAACCTCCTGGTCGGCCTGTGCTGACATAGGTTTGCCTTTACGCAGATATTTAACCCCAACTGCTTTTGTACCGTTCATAAGAATCTGTGTGGCTTGGGCGGAGGTATGCACGGTCAAGTTTGAGCGGTGGCGTGCGGGTTTAAGAAACGCATTGGCGGACGATGATCTGCGGCCATTGCGGATTGTATATTGGCCTTTACTGAACCCTATAGTCTGAGAGCCGTTGTAATCATCTGTAACCGGTAGACCAAGAGCATTGGCTGCTTGTATCCAGGCGCCATAAATCGGATCCTTGGTTTTGGCGTATTCGGTGCCGACAGGGCCGTCACCGCCGCGCCAAGCACTAGCTCCGTGTTCCCATGTCTCACAGCGCTTAAAGTACGGAAGCACTTCAGCATGCGACCATCCAGTGGCTCCGTTGCGAGACCAGCGGTCGTAATCGTCGGGGTGACCGCGGGTATAAGCCATAACATTCACTGAGGATGATCCACCAAGCACCTTGCCGCGTTTGACTTTAAGGCGTCTCCCGTTCAATGCTTCGTTTGGCTCTGACATGTAGCCCCAGTCATGTAAACCGAGGTCATGGATCTTCCCCATTCCGATAGGGATGTGTATTAACGGGTTCCAGTCACGACCGCCTGCTTCGAGCAGCAGTACAGAGATATTTGGATCGTCTGTGAGCCGACCAGCAAGAGTGCACCCTGCTGAGCCGGCGCCTACTATGATGTAATCGTAACCACTTACCGCCATATTCTTCGCCTATTCTATACCTGCGTGGATTTCTGCGCACCTGCCTCGTTAACCAGTTTCTCAAGCACTTCGTACGGTTGTGCTCCTACGACACCGTAGCCCCCTACAACGTATGTCGGAACGCCTGTCACACCGTATTGACGAGATTTATCCCAATCAGCGTCGACTGCGCTTTTAAAAGTTCGTTTTTCGATGACGATTTTAGCATCGTCCACAGGCAGGCCTGCGGCGTCAACGCACTCCAACAAAACATCTGCCTTTCCTATGTTTTTGCCCTCCACAAAGTAGGCCTTATAAAACTGGTTTTCGAGTTGTTCTCCATATTCGATCGTTTCTGACCATTTGCCCAGTTCCTGTGCGAGCCGACTGTTATAGGAGTGTGTTCGTTGCCCATATGCCAATCCCTCGGCATCCATGCGCTTTTTCATATCTTGATACATCTTGTCCGGATCCAGCCCGCGCTCGGTGTAAAAACTCGCCATTTCTCGACCTTCAGGTGGTGTATCCGGGTGCAGGGGAAAGTGGACGAGTTTGATTTTTACGCGGTAATTCTGGCGGAGTTTTTCAATACGCACGGTACTGAGATAACACCAGGGTCAAACGTAATCGCTGAATAACTCCAAGGTGACCGTCTCGGCCATACCAATCTCCAATTATGTAATTGAGAGCAGAATGCCACGACTGCGACCGGATCACCAGCTTGCTAACTACCGGCCTTTTCGCTGACATCGTTGCCTTGTTCGTATTTGAGGTCACGGTATTTGCCGGCAAGAACAGGCTTGTACTTTGGTGGATTTTTAGGTCCGGTGCAGGTTGGAATGCACTCAATTACGGTGTCGTAATTAGGCTGAAAGAAGTAGCCCACTGATAAGCGGCCGCGCGCCGGTTTCGAATGTGCCGAAGGGTTTACCACCCGATGCATATTGGACAACCAAGTATCGTTGGTCCAACGCATCAGCTGATCCGCGATATTTATAATGAAAAAATCGGGACGTGTTTCCACATCGATCCATTTGCCGTTGCGAGTGCGGACCTGCAACCCACCCGGCTCATCCTCGCCCATCAAGATTGTTAACATGCCATAATCTGTGTGCTCCCCGGCGCGGATATGGCCTGG
This sequence comes from uncultured Alphaproteobacteria bacterium, assembly GCA_913046035.1. Classification (GTDB taxonomy): domain Bacteria; phylum Pseudomonadota; class Alphaproteobacteria; order MPNO01; family UBA830; genus UBA830. The sequence goes on from CAJWSW010000072.1 coordinate 10,914, forward strand.
TGGAGGGCCATCTTTCAGTAGCGGATAGTAGTTCAGGCGGGCGGCTGTAGCATGTTTATCGACCTTATCGTCGAACCAGTTCTCGGGGAGACCTAGCGCTAATGCGATTATGCGGACAACCTTGATAACAAGGTGGTTCATTTCCTGATAATAGGCGATAGCGGCTTCTCGGAATGCCGGTAGATCGTTTGGCCAGAGATTTGGGATAAAGTACGCCTGTCCCTCTTTAGAGGTGTAATAAGGCTCATCTGGCCAAGACTCCGGCCCGTAATGATAAAATTCTTTAAGGTCTGGTGCGGCATCTTGCACAACGGTTCGGCCTAATGCCTCACCAGCTAGCTCACGAAAACCTCTTGGAGTATCCGGGATAGGATGCACCGACGCTCGTTTGATCTCTTCGGGTTGCTCGAAGTAGGTATGAGATGCTTCGCGAAGATCTTCGATTATATTCTTTGGAACGCCGTGCCCCTTGATCGCGAAAAATCCAATCGTTCTGCAGGCGTCAGCAACGGCACGGACGACGGCTGCCCTACCAGCGTCGTCTGTTAGGACGGGTGAGATATCTATAACGGGAACAATATTTTGGGACATGCATAGAAATTAACGTGCTCTATTACACAACTCAATGCGCAGCGATTTGTTAATGAACTCTTGACGTTTAGCTAGCCTTTACGCCCCCCAATAACCTATGCCCATACGTAACGGGATTGGTTGTGTCGAATAAATCGGATGAATCAAAAATACCGATTGGACTTCGGCGGGAGATATATGCATCCTTGTCAGGTAACCAGCTAAAGATATCGCTAAATTGCCGGACTCAACTGAAAAAAAGCAACATTTTACTGTACTCGGTGCGGGCATCGTAGGGCTTTGTTGTGCTGTCTCACTTCAGAGGTCGGGGTTTCCAGTAACCCTCGTTGATCGTCTCGATCCTGGCACCGGAACCTCATTCGGAAATGCAGGGCTGATCCAGATTGACTCCGTCGTGCCGATTGCGACACCTGGAATCATCCGTTCTGTGCCTCGCATGTTGCTAGATCCAATGGGGCCTCTTGTGGTTCGGTCGCGCTATCTCCATCGCATAGCTCCATGGTTGGTGCGATTTATTCTTTCAGCGCGGCCAGAAAGGGTAGAACAAATTTCGTTTGCTCTTGCCTCTCTCCTCGATAGGGCCAATGAGGCTTGGCTGGAATTAATTGCTGCTGCAAACGCTCAGGATGTTTGGCGTCAGTCTGGCGAACTGCACGTTTATCGCACAAAAGAGGCTTGGCATTCTTCGCGTGCATCGGATGAGTTGCGGCGTCGGCGCGGGTCAGGTCTGGAGGAACTTACCGTTGAAGAGATGCGCCAATTGGAGCCAGCATTATCCCCTAGTCTCTACCGTGGTGTGTTTACTCCCAATGCAAATTCGATCACACATCCATTGCATCTATCGCAAAAGCTTTTCGATCTTTTCCGGCACAATGGTGGCGAGTTTAAGAAAGCGAATATAACGGGCATAGAGTTGAAACCAGACGGCGAGCCAGGCAGTTTAATGACCGAATACGGAGCACTCCCAATTAGTGGACTGGTGATTGCAGCCGGGGCGTTTTCTAAAAACTTCGCGAAATCGATTGGGATATCTGTGCCGCTTGATACAGAGCGAGGCTACCACCTTTGGCTACCCAACCCTGGAATTGAAATGCGC
>CAJWSW010000073.1 GCA_913046035.1 uncultured Alphaproteobacteria bacterium
GACGGCCCCATATCGGGGTGCGGGGCGGCCGGAAGCAACTTATGTAATAGAACGCATGTTCGATGAGGCGGCACGGGAGCTCAAGATTGATCCCACCGAATTGCGGGCGCGTAACATGATTAGGCCCGAGGCTATGCCCCTTAAGACTGCGCTCGGACTGGTCTATGACTGTGGCACCTTCGAGAAAAATCAAAAAAAAGTACTGGAAATGGCTGATTATGCAACCTTCCCTCGGCGCCGGGACGACGCACGCGACCGAGGAAAACTGCGTGGTATTGGCACGGCAAATCCTATAGAGCGTTCTGCTTCACCATCGCCAGATTTTGCAGAAATACGATTTAGCACGGATGGAACAGCAACCATATTGATGGGCACTAAAAGCCAAGGACAGGGTCATGAAACCGTTTACAAACAGATTGTTGGTGAATGTCTTGGCCTTAATCCTGACCGGATGCGGGTTATCGATGGTGATACCGATAGGGTCGCGTTCGGGATTGGTACGATGGGATCGCGTTCAACGGTTATAGGCGGCTCGGCGCTATACTATGCAGCGGAAAAGGTGATAAAAAAGGCTAGGACCATTGCAGCGCACATGCTTGAGGCCGCGGAGGCTGATATCGTTTTTAAAGGTGGCCGTTTTTCGGTTATTGGAACCGACCGGGCCGTTTTATTGACCGATGTTGCAAAGGCTTCCTTTCACCCTTCAAAATTGCCACACGGAGTGGAGCCGGGGCTGTTTGAGACCGCAACGTTTTCTCCAGACGACGATACTTATCCTAACGGCAGCCATGTCTGTGAGGTAGAGATTGATCCGCAAACTGGTGAAGTGGAAGTCGTGGGCTACTGGGTTGTTGACGACGTTGGGGTCATGGTTAACCCAGTGATAGTCAAGGGGCAAATCCATGGAGGTGTAGCCCAGGGCGTTGGTCAAGCGCTTGGCGAGCAGGTCGCGTACGATCCGGAAAGTGGGCAATTACTTACCGGCTCATTTATGGATTATCGAATGCCGCGTGCAGGTGATTTTCCGAGTATAGAGATAAAAGGTAATGGCGTCCCGACGCAACGTAACCCGCTTGGTGTGAAAGGCGCAGGCGAAGCGGGTACGGTTGGCGCATTACCAGCAACGATGAATGCGATAGTCGATGCACTCGCGCAAGTCGGTGTGAAAAACTTTGATATGCCTGCGACACCTAATCGGATTTGGCAGGCTATCCGCGACGCGTTTGACGACTAGCGTGCTTCTGCTTCTGCTGTTGCGAGGTTCTCGATCATTTTCAACAACGTAGTTCGCATTATGATAACTTGTTCGCGGGGTATATTTTTCACGGCAACGCGATTCACCTCTTCAGCCAAGGGTACAAGAACGTCTCGAAGAGACGCGCCTTCTGGGGTCAAGTAAACGTAAAATTTACGTTTGTTCCCTGGTTTGTGGCGACGGGTTATGTAACCCCCATTCATGAGAGCCTTTACCGCAGCGAAGGTGGTTGGTTCAGTAACGCCCACAGCGTCGCTCAGTTCCCTCTGTGTAAGCCCATCTTGTTCCCACAGCACACGGAGAAATGCCCAGTGCCCGAAAGGTATGCCGTGTTCTGCTAGTAGTGGAGTAAGTCGGTGCCCCAAGCTGCGCCCGGCGTCGCGAATCAAGTGAGCCAATCGGTCGTCTGGAACAGCGTCCTGCCAATGGCGTAGGATAGGGTCATGATGGCGGGAAAGCGTGTCATCCATTATAGTATGTCCTTCGGCGATACTTGATAATTAAGCGGAATTTCGTGGCCGCCATTTGCCGACTTAATTATAGCGCTACAGACCTCAAGTGTTGCCCGGGCCCATTGCCCGTCGTGCAGCGGTGTCTTACCCTCAATTACAGCGGCATAAAGTTCGTCGATGACTTCTGCGCGGGGAATTCTGGGCGCGGGCAGGGGATGAAAATCGACGCGATCATCTGCGTAAATTTGGACACCATTCGGGAGTGGGCGAATGTCGGCGCCTGTGCAGCTTACCAGAAATAGACCGAAATGCTCATGATGCCTATCTCGTGGCGCTTCATCCGGCTTTACAGTTCCCTCGGAACCGCCATAAGCTCGAGACGCTTTAAGTATAGCCTCGGCAGTTGGGTCTTTAACTGACGCAAGTGCGCGGCGAGCGGAGCCATAATTTTTTGGATCCTTCGCTGCACCAGATTCTGTGCGCCAATTAGTAAATTCATCAGTATCGAAACGTGCGTATCCAGAATAGGTAAGGTTAGCAACAGTGCCATCGGCAAATTTCAGAAATGCGGTGTATGCGCCTTGTGTAGGTCTGTTACGATCGTAGTCGCCGGTTGTTGCGTATACCGTTTTGACCATTCCCCCGCCTAATAACCTGGCTATATCTATTTGATGCGCACCTTGGCTGAATACAACACCTCCTCCCTGCGAAGGATCGAGTTCTTCAGCTCGTCGCGGGCGGTAGACAAAATCGGTGAAATTTAGGCCTGTAATCAGGCGCGGCGAGCCATAATCGCCTGACGCTATCAATCGGTGAGCCTCCAAGATAGGAATATCATAGCTGTGACTGTGGCCAACTAACAAATAAACTCCTGCAGCGTTTGTTGCATCAATCATTCGGGTGCAATCTTCGAGCGTGATCGCCATAGGCTTTTCGACCAGAATGTGTTTGCCCATTTTTGCGGCAATTACCGTATGCTCTGCATGTAGTTGATGTGGTGTGGTGACATAAACTGCGTCTATATCTGCATCTGAACACATCGCCTCGATTGTGTCATAGGCTGCACCACCAAAGTCGGTTTCGAATTGCACCCTCGCTTCCGGGCGTGTGTCTACCGCCGCGATAACGTCCAGTTTTGGGTGCAATGACAATGTTGGCAACATCACTGTAAAACCACGTCCAAGCCCAGCAATGCCTAACTTCAGTTTTTCAGTCATTACCATACCACTATAAATGAGGGGGTCAGAGATATCCGAGTTGACATATTAAAACAATCTTCTTAACCTTCGAAGAATATTCTTTGGATGCTAAGAAGTCTGTAACGCGCAGTGAAGGGGAGTTTCCGTGATTACCCAAGAAGAAAATCAACTGTTGTGTCTCGTGGAGGACAATACACCTATGGGTGACATTATGAGGCACCACTGGATACCGGCCTGCATGTCAGAAGAAGTGGCAGAATGTGACGGAAAACCGGTACGTGCGCGTCTTTTAGGTGAAGATCTCGTTATTTTCCGGGATACCGAAGGACGCTTAGGTGCTATTGACGAGTTTTGTCGGCATCGTGGCGCCTCATTAGCCTTCGGTCGAAACGAGGATTGTGGACTTAGGTGTCTCTATCACGGGTGGAAGTTTGACGTAAACGGCAATGTAATGGATATGCCTAGTGAACCGAAGGCCGGTGAGGCGTTAAAGGCAGAGGCAAAATTAAAATCATATCCGACAAAAGAGTCGGGAGGCTTTGTCTGGTTGTGGATGGGTGACGCTGAAAATGTTGCTGAATTTGAGCCACCGGCTTGGGCTTACGTACCGGATGAAAAAATCTCGATTGTAAAAATTCATACACCCTGTAACTGGGCTCAGGTATTAGAGGGTTCGATTGACTCGGCGCATTCTTCCAGTCTGCACTCCTCTAATATGCCGCCTGCCGAAGTGGACAGTGCCAAGGCGACCGCGACCAGCTGGCCCCGTCCGTCAAATGATAAGGCACCTCGGATCCGTTTCGATAATACTGATTACGGGTTTCGCTACGCGGCTGTGCGAACACCGATAATTGACCCGGATAAAAAGGATTATATACGAAATACATTATTTATTGCCCCCTTTACCGTGATTATCCCTCCAAATGACCAATATAAATTGGCTCAGATGTTGATTCCCATGGATAATAGCAACACCATGTTCTATTGGATCGCTTTTCACGAGACAAAAGGTATCGAACAGGATGAATGGCGGAAATTCTGTGGGGCAGAAATCGGTATAGATATTGATGAGAATTTTAGAAAGATACGTACCCTGGACAACATGTTTCTGCAGGATCGTGATGCTATGAAGGGGGGAGACTTTACTGGTATCTACGGCATTCCATCGCAAGATATGGCAATGTGGGAGTCAATGGGTGCTATCGCTGATAGGACGAAAGACTATCTTGGAGTTAGTGATGGTGCAGTCGCCCAGTTTAGACGGATTATGATCGCTGCTGCGAAGGACGTACGGGATGGAAAACCTGTAATAAACACGCGGAAAGCAGGGCGTCAGACCAATGTCAGTGCTTTGAAATCATTCGAAGGCATGATCCCGAAGGGTGCAGATTGGAGACTTTATGCCGACGGTAAAGCTGTCATGGAAGCCGAGGACAAGTTTAGGGCGGCTTAAGATCTAGTTTGCTTCAGAGAGACCGGCACGCGCCAACGCGTCGGCACGTTCGTTACCTTCATGCCCTGCGTGGCCCTTGACCCAATGCCAGGAAACGTCTTGATGTTGTATCGCGTTGTCTAGGCGCCTCCATAGGTCTTCATTCTTTACCGGTGTTCTTGACGCGGTCTTCCATCCGCGTCGTTTCCAGGAATGAATCCACTCTGTTATGCCCTTCTGGACGTAAGTACTGTCGGTATACAGATCGACCTTCACGGGCCGGTCTAGGCTTTCAAGCGCCTTTATAGCAGCCATAAGTTCCATGCGGTTATTGGTGGTTTCGGATTCGCCGCCTTTTAGTTCCCTTTCGCTATCCCTCCAGCGCAATACAGCTCCCCAGCCCCCGGCGCCCGGGTTTCCGCTGCAGGCACCATCGGTGAATATCTCGACCCGAATTTCTTTATTATCCATGTGGAGAACCTAACCCTATAGCTTCGGGGTCGAATGCAGTTTGATAGTGTTGGATGATTGGGACAAAGTCCAGTGGATCTTTGCGCTCGGCCACCGCATCCGACGGGGTGAAAAACCAATCGTGTAAGCGCGTGATTAGGAAGCGCATTGCCGCTCCTCTCCCGAGTATAGGTAGCGCCTCACGCTCTAGTTTCTGGAGTTGGCGATTGTTTTGATACCCAGCTATTAGGGCTTTTGTTCGGACAATATCGAGGCAGCCTTCTTCAAAACACCATGCGTTTATGCAGATCGCTAGATCCAACGCTAACGCATCGGTGGAGGCAAAATAGAAATCGATAAGACCAGATACCCGGCCGTGTTCAAAGAAGACGTTATCAGGAAACAAATCTCCATGAATGATGCCCACAGGGAGTCCCGAAGGCCAGCTGCTTTCTAATATTACTAGCTCCTCTTCAATCCATTTGTCTAAGCCCGCCTCAAGCTCGTTAGCGTAGCGGCCCAAGGTCGAGAAAGTGCTCCTCCATGCTGGAAGTCCATAGTCGTTTTTCCGTGTGAATTTGAGACTTGATGTTGCTTTATGCAATCTACTTAAAACTGATCCGAGTTCGTGGCAGTGATCGGGCGTAATTTTGCGAGGCCAAGCACCGGTTGCAAACTTAACAATCGCTGCGGGTCGGCCAGATAGTTCATGCAAGAATTCGCCATTTAGGGCCGCTACTGGGCCGGGGCAAGGAAAGCCAGATTTTGCAAGATGATCGATTAAGGTCAGAAAGAATGGTAGATCTCTTGGGTTTACTCTTTTTTCATACAAAGTGAGTATATAAAGACCGGTCGTAGTTCGAAGCCGAAAGTTCGTGTTTTCGATGCCTTCTGTAATTCCGTGTAGTGATATTGCATCACCAATGTCGAAACCTAAGAGGAAGTGTCTCAGATCATTCTGGGATACATTGGTGTAGACCGCCATGCGGTTTTTTCCCTTTACGCGCTAAGTGTGCGGGGCAGGCTGAAGTTGATATTTTCGTCGATGATGTTTCGTTCCTCTATTGTAACATTGTATTTATGCTTTAATGCGGTGATTAGTTCTTGAACTAAAACCTCCGGCGCGGAGGCCCCGGCAGTAACCCCTAGTGTCTCCACGTCGTCAAGCCAGCTATTATCCAGGTCGGTGGCTCTTTGAATAAGAGCTGACTTGGGGCAACCGATGGTTAATGCCACTTCTGAAAGTCGATTAGAATTAGACGAATTCGGGGCACCTAGAACAATTATGGCATCGCATTCATTTGCGATATTTTTCACCGCTGCTTGGCGATTAGTTGTTGCGTAGCAAATATCTTCTGTACGTGGTGCCTCGATGGTCGGAAAACGGCGTTGCAAAATTTTTACAATTTCCGCCGTGTCATCAACGGACAATGTCGTCTGTGTCACATATGCCAAGTTCTCGGGGTCACGCACCTCAAGTATTTCCGCCTGCTCTGCGTTTTCAACTAGGATTATCTCCCCGTCCGGTAATTGGCCCATGGTGCCTATAACTTCGGGATGGCCTTTATGGCCAATCAGAATTAAATCTTTTCCTTCGATCCGATGTCGCGCTGTATCCACGTGAACTTTTGTAACAAGCGGACATGTCGCATCAAGATAGTAAAGATCGCGCTTTTTCGCCTCGGCAAAAACAGATTTTGGTACGCCATGTGCAGAGAATACGACCGGCGCGTCTTCGGGAACTTCATTGAGTTCGTCCACGAAAATGGCGCCTTTTTCCTCCAGTCTTTGCACGACAAAGCGATTATGGACAATCTCATGTCTGACATAGACCGGATCGCCGTGTTTTTCGAGCGCCAGTTCTACAATTTTAATAGCACGATCGACGCCGGCACAAAAACCTCGAGGCCCTGCGAGCAAAACTTTTAGCGGTCGTTTTATCATATCTTTCCTTGGCTAATTCCATCATCATAAGCGAATTCGATCTCTTGTGAAAATGGATAGCGTTATCTATGGTTGGCTGAATCGTGCGTCTCCATGGCGATAATTATGCGGCTCTTGGATTTATTGGAGATTGGTAGCTAAATGCCGAAAGCATTAGCGCACAGTCATCTCGCGACGCTGTCAAAGTTGAGAAGGGTTTAAAATACCGGTGGTGCGATTAATAGACTCCGATCTCAACCGAGGAAACTGCATAATTTCGTTCAAGTGCGTTGTAAAACGCATAAGTAGGTTTTTTGTTGCGGCGTCGATTTGCTTGTCCGCGTCAGCTTGCGGGCTTGTTGAGAAGCACCAACGTTATTCCTGTCCAGAGGTGTTTATTCTTAACGACGCACAGAAGCTTACCCGATTTCAGCCGGGCTTTGGTCGCGATGATTCTGACATAAGATTTGAGGCAGAGATTTCCGACTTCCGCGGAGAGTGTGATTACAACCAAGATCAGGGTGAATGGACCGTCGGCGTAGATCTTCTTGTTCAGATTTCTGTGGATCGAGGACCAGCGAACCGGAGTGGAGATATTTCGTTTGAATATTTCGTTCTATTGCCTGATTTTGAGGGAAAACCTGGTGGAAAGAAGATTTTCGCGATTGATGGTGCATTTACGGAAGACAGTGAAAGGCGTGTATATCAAGACAACGTTCAACTTCTTGTCCCATTAAAGACGCCTAGCGAGGGGGCAGGTACCGAAATTGTGTTGGGCTTTCAGCTCACGCGCGACGAGTTGAAATTTAACCGAGCCCGCTAACACGTTCGGCGGGTAACCCGTCGAGTAGGCGCATCCCATTTAACAGCTAATTTTCGATTCGCTATGACGGTTGCAACCCTGCTTTGACTGGGTAAACTATTCAAACAGTGGATGGGCAATTTTTAACTGGGATTGTACCGTCCGACAGTGGATACCTGTGGGAGAGACGGAGCTAGAAATTCGCCGTCGCCGAAGGAGCAACCGCCCCGGAAACTCTCAGGCAGCCGGACCGCAGGAGGATGTGACTCTGGAAAGCAGACGGCATGTGCTGTCTCACCGAAGGAGAAAGCTAGCTTTATTTAGCGAGTGAATCTCTCAGGTAACCCGACAGAGGGGGCACGTTGGTTTCTGGCCTGATAGGGCTTTGAGACCGCCAAACCGTTGCGGGGAGGGTCGTGCAATCGTCGGTACAAATGCCATAGATCTAAAAAAAACACCGCTCTTTAATTTGCACGAGATGCTTGGTGGAAAAATGGTGGAATTTGCAGGCTATTGGATGCCTTTACAGTATCCTACTGGTATCCTGCGTGAACACCTTCACACGAGATCAGCCGCCTCACTATTCGACGTTTCGCATATGGGACAGATAGCGCTCCGCGGTGATGACCCAGCGCGAGCATTAGAAACGCTGGTGGCGGGTGATCTTATTGGACTAGCCCCGGGGCGCATGCGCTATACTTTTCTGACCAATACTGAAGGTGGTATCCTTGATGACTTGATAGTAACCAATGTTGGTGACTATCTGTTTTTAGTAGTCAATGGTTCTCGGAAAAGCGCTGACGTAGAATATCTAAGGCAAAATCTTCCGGCGGGAATAGAGGTGGAAGTGCTGGCGGAACGAGGCCTTATCGCGCTACAGGGACCAAAGGCGGCCTCAGTTATATCCAAATTCGCGCCAGGCGCCGAGAGTATGCAGTTTATGACTGCACAACCTTTTGAAATCGACGGAAGCCCCGTGGCTTTAACCCGATCTGGTTATACCGGAGAAGATGGGTATGAGATTTCTATTCCCTCAGCGAATGTAGAAAGTATCACAGAATGCATTTTGGCGGAAAAGGAGGTCGAGCCTGCTGGCCTCGGTGCTCGGGACTCTTTGAGATTGGAAGCGGGATTGTGTTTATACGGTCAGGATATTGATGAAACAACTACACCTGTCGAGGCCGCCCTTACGTGGTCTATTTCAAAGCGACGCCGAATAGAGGGGGGATTTCCTGGTGCTCAAGTAGTGCAGCGCCAGATCGCCGAGGGTGTTGACCGTATGCGGGTTGGAATCGTACCCGATGGCAAGGCGCCGGCGCGGAAGGGGACTCATATTACCAACGAAAAGGGAAAATCGATTGGCATCGTAACGTCGGGCGGGTATGGCCCGTCGTTTGGCGGGCCGGTAGCGATGGGGTACGTCGACGCACGATACGCGTTGAAGGGAAAATATCTAACGTTGATGGTCAGAGGCAGGCCGCATCCAGGCCGGGTAGTGGACATCCCTTTGTTACCCAACAGGTATTACAGAGCCGAGGAGCAGACGATATGAGTACTTTAAAATATTCTGAAGAACATGAATGGGTCCGTCTAGACGGCGATATTGCTACCATCGGAATTAGTCAGTTTGCGCAGGAGCAATTGGGTGACGTCGTTTTTATTGAACTCCCAGATGTAGGAAAGACATTAGAACAGAACGGAGATGCAGCTGTTGTTGAATCAGTAAAGGCGGCGAGTGAGGTTTACGCTCCTGTCTCCGGCGACGTTATTGAGGTGAATGGGCAACTGGAAGATGACCCAGAGTTGGTCAATAGGGACCCTACGGGTGATGGATGGTTTATTAAGGTTAAGATAAGCGATACATCACAGCTCGATGCCATGATGGATGAAACTGCCTACCAAGATTTCCTCGCGGGTAAGACATAATGCGATATTTACCACTTACAGATGCTGATCGGCGTAATATGCTGGCAAGTATAGGCGTATCCTCGGTTGAGAGTCTGTTTCAAGATGTTCCTGAGAGCGTGCGGTTGGCGGATTCGATCAACCTTCCTAACCATCAGGGCGAATTGGAGGTTGAACGTGCGATCGCTGCAATGGCGTCGGAGAACACATGCGCGGGAAGCGTGCCGTTTTTCCTTGGGGCTGGCAGCTATCGTCACCATGTGCCTGCAACGGTCGATCACATGATTCAGCGCGGCGAGTTTCTGACCTCATACACGCCATATCAGCCTGAGGTTTCTCAGGGCACTTTGCAATATCTATATGAATTTCAGACACAAGTTGCTTTGATCACCGGCATGGATGTTGCCAATGCATCCATGTATGACGGTGCTACGTCTTGTGCCGAAGCGGTGCTGATGGCGCGCCGGGTAACGAAGCGTAAAGATGTGGTTTTGTCTGGTGGACTTCATCCGCATTACACCGAAACCACGGAAACATTTCTAAAATACTTAGAAGCGAAAATCGATGTGCTGCCTGCGGATTTATGCGGAGAAGAGGACATTGCGGCTCATGTCGGGAACAATACGGCCTGTGTTGTGGTTCAGTATCCTGATCTATTTGGTCGGGTCCATGATTTGCAATCTATTGCAGACGTTTGCCATGACCGCGGTGCGCTTCTTGTCGTTGCTATTACGGAGGTAATCTCGCTCGGGGCGTTGAGGCCACCAGGCGATATGGGTGCTGATATTGTAGCTGCCGAGGGCCGGTCCATTGGAAATACTCTCAGTTTTGGCGGTCCGTATGTAGGTTTGTTTGCAACGCGAGATAAATATGTACGCCAGATGCCTGGGCGACTGGTGGGGGAAACTTGCGATGAAGATGGAAAGCGCGGATGGGTGCTAACGCTGTCTACTCGTGAACAGCACATCCGTCGTGAGAAAGCGACCAGTAATATTTGCACTAATTCCGGCCTATGTGCGCTAGCGTTCACCATCCATATGGCTCTGTTGGGCGAGGAGGGCTTCCGAAGACTGGCGATGCTTAACCATGCAAAGGCGGTGCAACTCGCTGATCGGCTGCAAGCGGTCGGTCTGCATCTAATGACCGAAGCTTTTTTCAACGAGTTTGTCGTCGATTTAGGCACGCCTGCTGCTCCGGTAATCAATAAATTAGCTGAATTAAGTATTCTGGGAGGCGTACCACTATCCCGCCTATTTCCCAGTAACCCGGCAGCTGAAAACTTGTTGTTGGTTGCAGTAACCGAAACGGTCTCTGAAGACGAGATGGAGCGTCTTAGTTTGGCACTGCAGGAGATTGTATAGTGGTTAAGTCGAGGACAGAGACCTTTAGTGGAAACAAAGGATTGCACCTCGAAGAACTATTGATTTTCGAGCAGGGTGCCGCGGGTCGGTCCGGCGTTGACCTACCTGACTTACCTAAGGTTAAAAACCGCTTAGGAGGAATAGAAAGACAGAGTCCCATAGGTTTACCTGGGCTATCAGAGCCGCAGGTTGTGCGTCATTACACGCGGTTAAGTCAAAAAAACTATTCTATTGATGCCGGATTATATCCGCTGGGCTCCTGCACAATGAAGCATAATCCTCGCTTGAACGAGAAAATGGCGAGATTGCCGGGGCTTGCCGACCTGCATCCATTACAACCCCAATCAACGGTTCAGGGTGCATTGCGTTTAATTCACACGTTGGCGCACTGGCTAAAAACGTTAACCGGTATGCCTGCAGTGGCCATGTCTCCCGCTGCAGGTGCGCATGGGGAGTTGTGCGGCCTTATGACAGCGCGCGCTGCTCTCGAGGATCGGGGCGATGCCCGAAAAAAGGTGCTAGTGCCAGACTCTGCGCACGGCACCAACCCGGCCACAGCGGCGATTTGTGGGTATGTGGTTGAGGCTATTCCATTAAACAATCGGGGCCGGGTTGATCTTTCGGCATTAAAGGCGGCGCTGAATGATGATGTCGCCGCATTTATGCTTACGAACCCAAACACCTGTGGCTTATTCGAGGATGAAATTCTTGAACAGTCTCAGGCGGTGCACGACGCCGGAGGTTTTTTTTATTGTGATGGCGCTAATTTTAACGCCATTGTCGGACGGGTCCGGCCCGGCGACCTTGGCATCGATTGCATGCATTTAAATTTACACAAGACATTCTCAACGCCGCATGGGGGCGGTGGGCCGGGTAGCGGTCCGGTGGTCCTTTCGGAGGCTCTAGCACCCTACGCACCACTTCCATGGGTTGTGCACCGTGAAAACGGTTTCGAGCTTATAGAGCATGTAGCTAACGACGTGGATGCTAAGCCTTACGGCCGAATGAAAGCGTTTCACGGGCAAATGGGGATGTTTATTCGTGCTCTTTCATACATGATGAGTCATGGCGCCGACGGGTTAAAACAGGTTTCGTCCGATGCTGTGTTAAATGCTAATTATCTATTGGCTCAACTGTCAGAGGAATTAACACTGGCCTATGAGGGTCCATGTATGCACGAGGTGCTTTTCGACGATCGTTTTCTAGAGGGGACGGGGGTCTCTACATTGGATTTTGCAAAGGCGATGATCGACGAGGGTTTTCATCCGATGACCATGTATTTCCCGCTGGTCGTTCACGGTGCATTGCTCATGGAACCTACAGAAACTGAAAGCCGGGAAAGTCTGGATCAATTTGTTGAGACAATTCTTAATCTGGCACGACGTGCGAAATCTGGTGATAAAAAGTTCTTCCAAAAAGCACCCTTGTATACGCCCCGTCGTCGCCTAGACGAGACGGCAGCGGCCCGTCAGCCGACTTTGCGGTGGCGCCCGGTCTTGGAAACGGAGGAGGCGGCAGAGTAAAGAAGGCTGTTTGAGCTGCTCATTACAGGATTTAAGGATATTTGGAGCTTTTTTTAACCATCGCGTAGCCTGTTCCAATCATATCGAGAAGAGTACTGAAGAGACATTAATGACCGATTTTTGTGTGGCCATCAAATCGACAAGCGCTTTTGAAAACGATTTAGTGGAGCTTGTTTGAGACATCAGATATG
>CAJWSW010000074.1 GCA_913046035.1 uncultured Alphaproteobacteria bacterium
CCTACAATACAGCAGGGGTTGATATTGTGGAGAAGGCGACGAGCTTGAATCGTGCCGAGACCCAAGGATACTGCCGCCTTGGCTTTTGCAATAACTCCTCCACCGATACCTGACGCGTTGATCCGATGCACAGTGATTTCTGACATACGGCTCCCCAGATCTATACCTCGAGCATCTGTGAAAAGGGATGTCGTGTACTCCCGCGTCAGCAAGGCTTCTGCGACCGCTATCGCTGGAAAAATGTGACCACCCGTGCCGCCGGCGGCAAGTATGACGTGTCGATTTTTGATCATCGTAATGTTTCAGGCCCGATGCGTTTGCGAGTTAGCGCAAGAAGAAATCCAAAACACAAACCCATCGCTATTAACGACGAGCCTCCGTAAGATACGAATGGCAGGGTCATTCCTTTGGTGGGCATGAGCCGCAGGGTGGAGCTCATATTTATAACCGCCTGAAGACCAAACTGAACTAGTAGGCCGGATGTGGCGAGTAGTATAAACAAGTTGTTTTCCTGCAAAGCTCTACCAAAACCACGGAGCACAATAAAAGCAAAAAGAGCAACGAGTATTAAGCAGACGAAAAGACCGAATTCCTCACCAGCGACGGCAAAAACAAAATCGGAATGCGCGTCAGGTAGCATCTCTTTTACCGTCCCTTCACCCGGGCCGCGTCCGAATAGCCCCCCATTCATAAAAGCTTCTAGCGATCGGTCGACCTGATAACTGTCACCTGAGGAGGGGTCGAGAAACCGGTCAACGCGGCTGGCAACATGGGGAAGCACAAAATAGGCGATTACCAACGCCCCAACACCCCATGCTAAGAGAATTGCTGCCCAGCAGAGTGGCAAGCCCGCGAGAAAAAATTGTGTCGCCCAAACGGCCGATATAACTACTGACATGCCGATGTCGGGTTGAAGCAAAAGTAAACTTATGAGAATACCGAACGTAGCGATCGAGATTAAGTTGCCATGCCTAATATCGCCGGTGCGCGCCGATGCAAAAAGCCAGGCTGCTACCACTGCAAATGCGGGCTTGAGGAATTCTGAAGGCTGGATTGAGATGAAGCCAAGGCTGATCCATCGACGGGCTCCCTTAATCTCAGTGCCCATTATAAAAGTTGCAACCACCAGCAACGTAAAGATTATCAGCGTAATTATGGCGATACGGAACACCCCAGTCGGTGACATAAGAGATGCGCTAAGCATTAGAGAAAGGGCGATAGGCAGATATATCAACTGTCGTTGAGCAAAATAAAAGTAGTCTAAGCCTACGCGTTCTGCGACAGCTGGACTGGCTGCAAGTGCCATAATTATTCCGAAGGCTATCAATACGCCGACAGCGGCGAGTGTCCAGCGATCGATTGTCCACCACCAGAGGCCAAGTATCGACGTGTCGGATCGAGAAAAGATAGTCATGTCTCATGTCCTGCAGCCAAGGATAGGACGAGACGGCGGAAATAGTCACCTCGTTGCTCAAAATTAGAGAACTGATCAAACGAAGCGCAAGCCGGTGATAGCAGAACTACGGGGCTTGGAAGGTCATCAACAACAGCATCCGCATGGGCCTCCTTGAGTGCAGTATAGAGGTCACCCGAGTGGGTTACTGGAATACGTATTTTCTCTAGTTCCAGTGCGATTTCTTCCGCTGCTTCACCTATCAGGTAGGCGTGTCGCACATGGTTCAAATGGGGAAGAGCAGTCGCTAGCTGAATTTCTTTCGCAACGCCGCCAGCTATCCAGTAGATATCATCGAGTAGGGCCAACGCATGCGAAGTGGCCTCTACGTTTGTTGCTTTAGAGTCGTTTACAAAACCTATGTTGTTGATCTTTGCGACAGTCTCTAGCCGATGAGGCAGACCACTGAAGGTTTTAAGCGACGCCGCTATTTTTTCTGATGTAATGTTATAGGTCCGGGCGACAGCCCAGGCTGCCGCGACGTTTTGCCAGTTATGTTTTCCACGAAGCGGGCCTAATGCTGAGACATCAAAACTTTTGCCCTCTTGATCGGTCAAAAAACCATCAATAACGTGTATCCCGTTAGGGGTTTCCTGGCAGGCCGATACACGTATCACATTCCAGCCGTCCTTCTCTGACAATTCGGAGGCAATAGCCATTCCGTAATCATCATCTACGCCGATTACAGCGACCTGTTGCGCTCCCCGTGGATTCCTGAAGATGCGCTTTTTCGCTTTTGCGTAGCCATCGATGTCCCCGTGACGTTCCAAATGATCTGGCGTGAGATTAAGAAACACAGCGACGTCAAAAGCGGCTTTGTCGATCAGATCCAGTTGATAAGACGACAGTTCCAAAACCACCGTGGTTGTTGTTAGCACAGGATCAAGGCTGAGAACTGGTGGGCCGAAGTTGCCCCCGATTTGCGCTGTAATGTTCGCGAATTGGAGAACATGATGAATTAAGGCCGAAGTCGTCGATTTGCCGTTAGTGCCGGTAACACCGACCAACTTTGCACCGCTCGCATTCTCGAAAAGGAGTTCGATATCGCCAATTACAGGTTTTCCTGAAGCTCTAGCTGCTGCTGCCGCTGGGTGAGGCGTAGGATGTGTCAAAGGCACCCCGGGACTTAGTACAAGTGCGTCTTGTCCAGTCCAATCAATGGTTGCGGGGTTGGCTAAGGCGATATTTTCGTTTAACGCTTCTTTTCGGGCATTAGGATCATCGTCCCAAACAGAGACTTCCGCACCGCCGGATAATAGGGCACGAGCGGTTGCTAATCCGGAGGTGCCGAGGCCAAGCACGGCGATTTGTTGAAATTGACGAGACTGAACGGATATCATCGGTGTCGGCCTACCTAATCTTAAGGGTTGAAAGACCAGCAAGCGCTAGTATTAAGGCGATAATCCAAAAACGAATTACAATGGTCGATTCGGCCCAACCCTTTTGCTCAAAATGATGATGTAACGGCGCCATTCGAAAGATGCGTTTGCCAGTCATCTTAAAAGAGGCAACCTGGACGATCACCGAAGCAGTTTCGAGTACAAACAAACCGCCGATTATTGCGAGGACGAGTTCGTGCTTAGTCACTACGCTCACTGCTCCTAGTGCACCCCCTATAGCGAGTGATCCAGTGTCGCCCATAAATACCATCGCAGGTGGCGCGTTGAACCACAAAAATCCAAGGCCGGCCCCGACTAATGCGCCGCAAAAGATCGCAAGTTCTCCGCCGCCGCGGACAAAATGGATTTGTAAATAACCGGAAAAAACGAAGTTACCGGCAACATAAGCGATCAAAGCAAAACAGGCGGCCGCTATAAGGGCCGGCATAATAGCGAGACCGTCAAGTCCATCGGTGAGGTTTACTGCGTTTGAGGCGCCGACCATCACAATGATGGCCCACGGCAGGAAAAACCACCCAAGTGGTACGAGAAAATCTTTTACAAATGGAATGGCGAGACCTTGTGATAGATGCGGCTCGGAAATTGCTGATATCCAGATCGCGCCGCCGCCGCCAATAATAAATTGCAAGACCAGTTTTACCCGCCCGGGAAGTCCATCGCTTGATCGTTTGGTAAGTTTTTTGTAATCGTCGACAAAGCCAATGGCGCCGAATCCAAGCGTAACCAGTAGTACCGCCCAAACGTACTCATTAGTTAGGTCCGCCCATAACAGTGTCGCGATACCCAGGGCTAACAGGATCAATACCCCACCCATTGTGGGTGTCCCTTTTTTGGTAATCAAATGAGACTGCGGCCCGTCCTCGCGGATCGGTTGCCCTTCGGCCTGTTTACTCTTAAGCCACCTAATCAACGCTGGCCCGACCACAAAACTTACAAAAAGGGCGGTTACTGTAGCGCCGCCGGTTCGGAGCGTGATGTAGCGAAATAGATTGAAGATGCTAATTTCGTCTGCAAGGGGAAAGAACAAATGATAAAGCATAATTTTTGATCTCCGACCTTAACCTTGGTTGCTGACTAAGGGAGAGGGTTCAGGCTTAGTGAGCGCGGAGACAATGAGGTCAAGACCGATGCCGTTTGACGCTTTAATGATTACAATATCTCCTGCCCTCAGGCCCGAAAGTACTGATGGCAATAGGGCGTCAGCGGTATCAGCTGTGGCGCTGATCTGACTTTTATGAAGGACTTCGGTCAATGCGGTTATTTCGGTGCCGACTAAAAAAACAGTGTCGATATCATTTTTTTCAATATGCTTCTTTAGTGCTAAATGCGCAGATCGCGACGTATCACCGAGCTCCAGCATGTCACCCATAACAGCCACACGTCGCCCGCCACAGGGGCGCAGACTGCCGAGTGTTTTGAGGGCAGCACTCATAGACTCGGGACTAGCGTTATAGGAGTCATCAATCAATTTGATTGTACCGTCACCCCACGGGATTACATGAACGGCACCGCGGCCTTGCATTGGCGGCAAAGTAGCTAGCATTTTGGCGGCGCTGTGTATCTCCGCTCCCAGCGCATCCGCAGTGGCAAGCACAGCGAGACTGTTATGGGCCCAATGCACGCCGGGTTGCGACACTTGATAAGAAATTAATTCGTTTTGCCAGCGTGCTTTGATTAAGCTACCAAAGCCGTTCGGTATGCATTCGATCAGTCGCATGTTGGAATCTAGGTGTTGACCGAACGAGATAATGCTAGAGGCACCTGCGTCCTTCGCCATCTTGGAGAGAAGTGAAAAGTATTCGGTATCCCGATTTATTATGGCGATTCCACCGTCGATAGAGGCAAATATTTCGCCCTTAGCGTGGGCGATTGCTTCAACTGAGTCGAAGAACTCCCGGTGTGCCGAGGCAATCGCGGTGACGACAGCGACATGTGGGCGAACAAGCCGTGCTAGCGGTTTTATTTCACCTGGGTGGTTCATTCCGATTTCGAAGATGCCGTATTTTGCATTGCTTTGGAGACGCGCCAGCGACAGTGGCACGCCCCAGTGGTTGTTAAGGTTGCGTTGGCTGAAACTTGTATTGCCTTGGGCGGATAGAACGTGGGCCAGTGCCTCCTTGGTTCCTGTCTTGCCGACGCTGCCCGTGATGGCAGCGATTTGTGCAGCACTCCGTTCCCGCGCATTAATGCCAAGGGCACACATTGCTGACATTGTGTCTTGGACTATTAATCCCGGGCG
The DNA here is from genome assembly GCA_913046035.1 of uncultured Alphaproteobacteria bacterium. Lineage (GTDB taxonomy): Bacteria > Pseudomonadota > Alphaproteobacteria > MPNO01 > UBA830 > UBA830. The sequence continues at coordinate 5,093 of CAJWSW010000074.1, forward strand.
GCCGTTAAGTATGTCAACTTGTTCTACAAGTGCGGCCGCTGCTCCGGCATCAAAAGCGGCTCCAACAAAGTCGTGCCCGTCGAAGTTCGGGCCGGAGAGTGCTATAAAAAGATCGCCTTGGTTTAGGGTTCTTGTGTCTATGGAGACGCCATTGGCGGCCCAGTCTTCAGTTGTACTGCCGCTGGTCGCAGCAGCAGCTGTTGTAGATGTCCAAAGCGGGGTGGTCACGTGCTCTCGCTCCTTACATCGTCTATTGCTCCTTGCGCAACTAGTAAGTCGCTAAATGGCAGAATGTCGTCGCCTACTATTTGTCCAGTTTCGTGACCCTTCCCTGTTATTACAAGCACATCTGCTGGGTGAATGTTCGCAATTGCTGTTTGAATTGCTTTTTCTCTATCATCTATTTCAATAGCATCAGGCGCAGCGGCAAGAATTTGTGATCGGATCTTGGATGCATCTTCATGTCGGGGGTTGTCGTCGGTAACAATAGTCACATCTGCTAGGTGACCAGAAATCGCGCCCATTTCAGACCGTTTGCCGGGATCTCTATCACCACCGCAACCTATAACTGAAATCAGACGGCCTTGAGTATGGGCACGCAAGGCTGTTAACACGTGTTTGAGTGCGTCGGGAGTGTGTGCGTAATCCACGTAAACACTACCGCCGGACACAGTGCCGACGAGTTGCATCCTGCCAGGCACGCTCTCAAGCTTTGATAAGCAGCGGATTACATCTGTTGGGGTTGCTCCGCACGCGATTGCTACACCAGCAGCGCATAACGCATTGTGTATTTGAAACATGCCGACTAACGGAAGTACAAAGTCGGTTTCTTCTTCCATAATCGTTAACTTGACCGCGACTCCGTTATGGGTCGGAGTTGCTTGTATAAGTTTTAGGTGGGAGCCGAGATGGCCGTAGCTTATTATCTGTCCTGCGAAAAGGTCTGATAATTGCCAAAATTCTGGGGCATCGGCGTTCAATATTGCTACGCCATTCTTTGGCAATAATTCTGCGAAGAGACGTTTTTTAGCAGCAAAGTATTTTTCAAAGGTGCCGTGATAATCCAAGTGTTCCCGTGTAAGGTTGGTGAAAGCTGCGGCCGTCAGGCTGACCCCATCCATCCGGCGCTGATCCAAGCCATGACTGGATGCTTCAAGGATTGCATGAGTGACGTTCTTCCGGCTGAGTTCTGCAAGATTGGCCTGAAGGGTCACCGGGTCGGGTGTCGTAAGGCTTGGTTTAACTGAACCTTTGGGCATCTGGATCCCTAGTGTACCTATAGAGGCTGCTTGTTTGCCCATTTCCGACCATATTTGGCGGGTGAATTGGGCGACCGACGTTTTGCCGTTGGTCCCGGTTACCGCGGCGATTGTGTTTGGCTGAACCTCATAGAAAGCAGCTGAAATATGGGCAAACGCCGCACGAGGGTCTTGCGCGGTAATCAACACACCTTCCTTTGGTGCGTCGGTACCCTCAGGCGCCAAGATAGCGACCGCGCCGTTTTGTAGCGCTGAAGTGGTGAATTCACGTCCGTCAACTGTGGACCCTGGCATTGCCGCAAATAGAAATCCGGGCTTAACGGCACGGGAATCGGCGGTAAGCCCGGTAATATTTAGTTCGCAGATGTCAGACGTGAGAGTCACCCCTGTTTTTTCTCCTGTTAACAGATCAATGAGCCGCAACCTGCTGCCCCTGGCCGGATTCTTCTGTAACTTTTGCGGAGGGTGTTTTTTGCTTGCCGCTACCACTCCTGTATGCGCGAAACCCAAGGATCGGCGCTATGCGTTTGACGATTGAGCCAATTATCGGCGCCGCTACCCAGCCACCTGTTGCTTGTCCGAGGGTCTCCTTTGTGCCTTTCGGTTCATCGAGCATCGCTAATAGTGCATATTTTGGCTTCTGCATTGGGAACGCTGCAACGAAGGAAGAAATTAGAGCTTTCCTTTTATATTTTCGATCTGACACCTTTTCGGCCGTCCCGGTCTTGCCCCCAACAAAATAGCCGGGTGCCGCAGCATTTCGGCCCGTGCCGTTCTCAACAACAAGTCGCATGAGGTGTCGCATATTCTTGGATGTTTCTTGGGAGATTATGCGTTTGCCGACTACAGGCTCCCCAAGCTCATGCCGTAGTAAGGTCGGTGAACGATATATTCCGCCGTTAACAATTGCGGATACCCCCGCAACCAGGTGAAGGGGGCTGACTGCTAATCCATGGCCATAGGAGATTGTCATAGAGTTTATCTCGCGCCAACGTTCTGGGGACAGGGGCGCGCCCGTTTCCAGCAATTCTATCCCTACTGGTTTGAGCATCCCAAGTTGGCTAAGAAATCTTCGGTGCTCTTTGATGCCAACGTCCAGAGCCATTTTTACGCTGCCAATATTGGACGAATATAAAAAGATTTCAGGGACAGAGAGCCAACGGTTCTTTGCTCGGAAATCACGAATGGTAAAACGCGCGATACGAATTGGGTTAGTTGCATCATAACTACTCCGCATCGTTGCAGTCCCTGCATCGAACGCCATTGCGGTCGTGAAAATTTTAAAGGTGGACCCCATTTCATACACGCCTTGCGTCGTGCGGTTGAACCGGAGTTTCCCCTCGATGATACCCGACTGATTAGGATCGAAACTTGGAAGCGATGCCATTCCAATAATCTCGCCCGTGTCGACGTTCATCACTAGGCCAGCGGCTCCAATGGCATCGAATTTTTCCATTGCGGCCATTAGTTCGTTCTCTAAGATATGTTGAACCCTTACATCTAGAGATAGGGCTAGACTGTTTTGTCGGCTTCGGAGTTCTTTGTCAAAATAGCGTTCAACTCCTGCGAGACCCTTATTATCTATATCCGTAAACCCTAAAACGTGAGCTCCAAGCTGACCAAGGGGGTACATGCGCCGAGCTTCACGTTGGAAATTTAGCGCTGGAATACCGAGCCGATTCACAGCAAATTGCTGTCGCGGGGTGAGGTGCCGCCGTAGCCACACGAAGCCACGGTCCCCGCGAAGTTTGTTCTCAATCATTTTTATATTGATATCCGGTAAAGCGCCTGAGAGCCGAAGAGCTGCTTGTTCGGGGTCCAGCACAAGTCGGGGGTTTGCGTATAATGATGCGGTATTCAGGCTTGTCGCCAATAGGACGCCATTTCGATCTACGATATCCGCTCGACCACTGTATTTTTCGGATTTCGTGATACTACGAGTGAAGCGCGGCTCAAGGTGGCTAGAGAAAATAGACACGTCCACGACCCGGATGCCGATGACTAAAAAGGCTGCTGAAAAAAGTGCGCCCGCGACGATCAGACGGTTGCGGCCAGTTTCGATCGCAGTTTTACGATCTCCTTCGATGAGGATTTTTTCGGGTTGGGTGTTTTGCCGTAAACTCATTCTGAATTCTTGATCTTTGTAATTTTTGGTTTTGCCCATCTGTCCACATGGAGTTTTTTGTTAATGACCCTGTGGTCTGATTTCTGAGCGGGTTCAATTCGAGAGTTCGAGGGTTGGTCGAGAACAAGGGCGTCAGTGCTATTTTTGTCGGTGAGCATCATTCTCAGGTGAAACTCCTCCATCGTGACGGTTTGGTCCGCGGTTGGAGGTTTCATACCGAGAAGCTTGCGACTAAGTGCCTCTAGCCGGGCAGGTTGGTTTAGATAGCTCCATTCGGCTTCTAAAACCTGTGTCGCGTCGCGGTCCGCCAAGATCTCTGCGTTGAGTGCATGCAACTGGTCTTCGAGATCTTGCACGCGATGCTTTATAATGAAAAGGCCGACGACAACTGCTACAGATAAGACGGACCAGAGGAGCGTGGTGCGGCGCACGATGCTAGCTTTTTGCCGCCTGCAGGGCGAACGGTGGTTCAGAGGTGCGCTCCCCAACTCGAAGGCGTGCGGATCGAGATCGGTGGTTTCGTTGCTGTTCCTCACGAGAAGGCTTTATCGCACGACGTTGTAAAAGCCGAAAGCTTGGGGCCGTTTCGTGATCATCTAAAGATGGTAGATGCCGTGAAATTGCTGGTCTATTAGCGGCGCGAACTCGAAAAAATCTCTTTGTTATCCGGTCCTCCAACGAATGAAAAGAAACGACCGCCAAAACACCGCCGGGAGCTAGCAAAACTTCTGCAGCGCTTAGCCCGCGTCGAAGCTCACCCAATTCGTCATTTACATATATCCGAATGGCCTGAAAGGTTTTAGTAGCCGGATCAGTTTTTGTGTGTGGCCGGCCGCGATATATATCACGAACGATATTGGCCAGTTCTCCAGTTCGAGTAAGCGGTCTGTTCGCGCGAGCGGCAACTATGGCATGGGCAATTCGATGCGCCTGCCGTTCTTCGCCGTATTTGAAGATGATGTCGGCAAGGATTTTTTCTTCTGTCTCGTTTACTACGTCCGCAGCCGAAGGACCATTCTTTGCCTGTCGCATGTCAAGTGGTCCGTCCTGGCGGAAGCTAAAGCCTCTATCCGCGTCATCTAACTGCATTGAAGAAACGCCAAGGTCGAGTGCGATACCATCCACGGTTTTTACGCCCTGGGCATTAAGTATCTGAACCATATTGCCGAACCGATTTTCAATGACTGCAAGGCGTCCCGCAAATTCCTCGACCATATTTTTTGCGTCGCTTACTGCTTTTGGGTCACGGTCGATGGCCCAGACGCGACAATCAGCGGCATTCAAGATAGCGCGGGAATAATTTCCTGCGCCAAAGGTACCGTCAACGTATTCGGCGCCGTCGCGGGGTTTAAGCGCACGAACCATTTCATTGATCAATACGGGTTCGTGGGAAGAAACAGGACCTATCCCAACCATTAGGTCTCTCCACCAGATAAACTTACTCGGAGGGCTGTGACCTCTTTCAACTGCTGTTTTGCATGCTCTTCAGGCGCCCAAATCTGGAACCGGGTTCCGCGGCCAACGAAAATAGCACGATCTCTTATGCCGGCGTGATCCGCGAGCCGTGAAGGCAAAATGATTCGGCCTTCACCGTCAAACGGCATTTCGCTGGAAAGTGACATAATGGTCTCGACAAGGCCGTTATCGGAGCCGCCAACTAACATTGTGGAGAAGTCACCATTTTCAATTGAATGATTAAAGCGCCTTAGGTTTAGTTGTTCCAGTATGCCTCTGCCGAAACCCTCAATAGCTGGATCAATAAGCGAGGGGTAGCCAATAACCCCCTGATATTGTTCATTTTGGAGGGCGGCGCGATAAGCGGCGGGGACCGATACGCGCCCCTTTTTGTCCACCTTGTTTTCAAATGTCGAAATAAACGACGTCACAGGACGACCCGGCTTTCCTCTTAAATTGCATCAGCAAACCGACACAAACAACCGCCCCAAAAGTCATATTGGGACAATATGGTTTATCATGGGTTTATATGGAAATCAATGCCATTTTAAAATAGAAAAAAGATTAAAAAGGTAAAATTACATTCGATATTCTTTTCATTTTATGTGCTCAAATACACGAAATTTTCCTTTTAAAATTTAATTGGGCAGATAAAGGTAATATGTGGCAATATTATGTTCTTTTAATGTTCCCATCTGAAACGTTAGACAAACATATTGAAGTGGGGTTCTTTAAAAACCCTACACTCTTTGTCTGCTCTATCCTCTTTTCGGTCTGGGAATTTATCGATAAACGTTTTTCGACTTACCTATCAAACCGGGTACATATTTTACCTCAGAAAACAGAAAATGCCGCAATCATCGAAGATATCAGGTGGTTCAGACGGTCTGTAAGCCGGGTTCTGTCCTCGCCAAGTGCGATGGATGGCCATTCATCTGGGGCGTCCGTTACCGCACGCCTCGTCGCAACCTACCCGGACAGCGGCGCGGAAACCCGCCTGCGAATTTGCACTCGCATGCCGTCCCTATTCGGTTTTGCTCCCGGTGGGGTTTACCTTGCCGTCGACGTTGCCGCCAACGCGGTGCGCTCTTACCGCACCCTTTCACCCTTGCCTCATCGGGAGATAAGGCGGTTTGCTTTCTGTGGCACTTTCCCTAGGGTCGCCCCCGCCGGCTGTTAACCGGCACCGTGTTTCCATGGAGCCCGGACTTTCCTCCCCCCGGCGGGTTTCCCCGTTGCCAGAAGGCGGCCATCCAACCGTCTGAACCGATTGTACAGTCGGCCTTAAAAAAGCCCAGGTCAACTTTTTATCGCGGCAACAGCGCTTATTAACGCGCGGGTGTCCAGATCTGCATCTCCTGTGACGGACTGAGGCAGAAAACGACGCTGGAATGCAACAACTGCTTCAGCAACTCGGACGGTTGGATCGTATCCAATTTCATATAGGGTTTGGGCTACTGCGCCTGGCTCGACAGGATCGGCCGCTGAGTGCGGCCAGATTGCTAGCCCCGCCGCCGCGAGCGCCTTCCAGTCAAATAACTCGCCTGGGTCTTTCTTTCGCGCTGGCGCGACATCTGAATGACCGACCACCCGCGCGGGCACTATTCCGTGTCGCTGTATAATATTCCGAAGCAGGATCTTAAGGCTTAGCATCTGGGCGTCTGAAAATGGTCGGTAACCGAGATCGTGACCAGGGTTCACTATTTCAATACCGATAGACCGGTCATTAATATTGGTCGCTCCTTGCCAATAGCTCACGCCCGCGTGCCAAGCGCGATTTTCCTCTGCTACTAACCGGAATACAGTGCCGTTATCGTTAATCATGTAATGCGCACTAACCTCAGCTGCAGGATCGCACATCCTGTGCAATGCGGCTTCTGCTGAATGCATACCAGTATAGTGCAGGATGACTATGTCAGCCTGCGCTCTAGCAGGGCGTGCGTTGAAATTTGGCGATGGATGTTCATGTATGTTCATCCTATTTTTCCTCCGAGGAA
>CAJWSW010000075.1 GCA_913046035.1 uncultured Alphaproteobacteria bacterium
AGTACCATGACCTTAAAATTGCTACCATTGCCGATCTGATTGCTTACCGGCTCAAAAACGATTCTATCGTTGAACGCTCGATTACCACTCGTATAACGAGGGAACATGGTGGTGATTTTAAATTAATTGTCTATCGGAACCGGGTTTCTGGAGCGGAGCATTTGGCTTTGGTCAAGGGTGATATTGACAGCGGCAAGCCGGTCCTAGTGCGCATGCACGCGGTAAATATCCTCGACGATATGATCCACGACACATCCAATCAGCGCGAAAACGAATTAGAAGGTGCAATTCGCGCAGTAGGCGAGGAGGGAAGCGGTGTCATTGTGATAATCCGCGAACCATGGGCCGAAAAACTATCAAATCAGGTCCGTGCGCGGCATCGGGTGCCGACTGAACCTGGTTCTTCCTCTGAAGAGGGTTCCCTGCAATCAGAGGGAGGGCAGGAAACTGCCCCGCCGGCACTCCGTGATTTTGGGGTGGGCGCACAAATTCTCTCAGATCTTGGAATTAGGGAAATGACGTTGCTCACCAACCGCGCTCGAGCGATTATAGGGCTAGAAGGATTCGGCCTTTCGGTCGTTGAGCGGCGACCGATTGACCAAGTACAGGAGTAAGTCAAAGTGCCAGATTCCCCGCATATTATGATCGTCGAATCTCCCTATTATGAGGAAATAAACAACAATATGGTTAAAAGCGTTCTCATTGAACTTTCCAAGGTGAACGCTACTTACGAACGCTTTGAGGTGCCAGGTAGTTTCGAACTACCTGCCGCTATCCGATTTGCAATTGGATCGGAGACAAGTAACCCGGAGCGGAAAAAGTTCGACGGTTACATCGCGCTTGGATGCGTTATTCGCGGGGAGACCTCGCATTACGACTACGTCTGCGGGGAAAGCGCTAGAGGTCTGAATGATCTAGTGCTTGAGCATGGGATTGCGCTAGGATACGGGGTTTTGACTACAGAAAACAGAGAACAGGCGGTTGCGAGATCAAGTCGCGATCAACATGATCGTGGTGGCGCTGCCGCGAGGGCGTGTCTCGCTATGATCGAGATCAAGCGTGAGTTGAACCTGTAACCGCGATGACTGGAGCGGCTGAACAGAAGCCGGAAACATTAGTTGGTGGCGTTGGGAAGAGTGCAGCGCGACTCGCTGCGGTCCAGGCACTCTATCAGATCGATTTTTCATCTTCGACCTCAGACTCAGTTCATGAGCAATTTTTGCGTTACCGTTTAGGCGATAGCTTTGGTGTTGCTGGTGAAATTAAGCCTAATAAAAACCTTTTTAGTGAGATCGTGCGAGGAGTGGCAGGTCGTCAAAAAGAAATCGACGCAGTCATTAGTCGTGCTTTAACAAAAAAATGGAGTTTTGACAGGCTTGAAATCATTCTTCGTGCTATTCTCAGAGCTGGGGTGTACGAACTGACAGCGCGGATGGATACGCCCGCAAGGGTTGTTATCACGGAATACGTTGACGTGGCGCATGCCTTCTATAATGATCGGGAACCAGGCTTGGTAAACGGAATGCTGGATCGGATTGCCCGCACTCTCCGGCCCGGCGAATTTGGGGATGGGAGCCGTGGAGATTGAGGCATTTAAGCTCAGTGAATTCGATCTTATAGCGTCGTTATTTGCGCCGCTTACGTGCGGCGACAAACGGGCTTTGGGCCTGCTAGACGACGCAGCAATTCTCCCCGGGAAAACTGGTTACGAAACCGTAGTAACCACAGATACGATGGTCTCTGGCATCCATTTTTTGAATACGGAAACACCAGACGTGATCGCACGTCGCCTCTTACGAGTAAACTTATCCGACTTGGCATCCATGGGTGCGAAACCGACGGGATATTTTCTCAATTTAACGTTGCCCGCTGAAATCGGCAAAGATTGGCTGATAAATTTTGCTGGTGGCCTAAGTGCAGATCAGATGCAATTTAACATCTGTCTTCTTGGCGGCGATACAACTCATACGGAAAATGATCTCACGCTAACCGCGACCTTCATTGGCGAGGTGCCGGTTGGTCGGGCGATAACTCGCAGCGGCGCCTCACTTGGCGATAACGTGTATGTGTCCGGTACAGTCGGCGATGCAATGCTGGGCTTGCGCCAGCTGAAATCTGGCAAGGCGAGGGCAAAAGAGCTCATTAGACGGTTTCAGTTGCCTGAGCCCCGAGTTTCACTTGGCTTTGCCCTCAGAGGTGTAGCCTCTGCAATGGCCGACGTTTCCGACGGACTAGTGGCTGACATTGGACATATATGCCGTGCCTCCAAGGTCTCGGCTATGATTTTTGGTGATAAAGTACCGCTATCGCCGGGAGTAAGTGAGTATATCTGTGGTGGCGAGTTAATTCTCGCTGACGTCTTAGCCGCCGGAGATGACTATGAATTAGTTTTTACAGCACCACCAAATGCCGCTGATGAAATTTCTGATGCATCTCGAAGCACGGGGGTTACAGTGACGAGGATTGGTACAATAGCGTGTGACGCAGAAAACGTTAAAGTGGTGGATTCGAGCGGTGTTGAAATACTGCTTAAAACACAAGGTTACCGACATTTCTAAGAGATAGATATTTGGGGCATTTTTTCATGTGCACAATGGAAGGGTGATGCTGCTGGGAGCTTCAGAAAAAGAGCTTCAGATAAGGCTATATGCTAGAGACATTCCTCTACTGAATCGTTTTATAAAGAGCTTTTTTTTACGTTATTTTTAAGTGACATGTAATACCCTAGAAATATCGATCGGGTGCTGGTGGTAAAGACAAAATTTTAAATAATTTGAGATATTTGTTTGAAGAAACAAAACATCATTTTCATAAATGTTAGAAATTTTGGCGGTTAGAACTCAAATAACGAATAGGTATTAATATTTCATAAGCAATCTATTCAATCTTTTCCTACGCACGTTCTTTAATCGGTTATGGCGCCCTACCTCTTATAAACGTTTTTTAGACTGGTAAAATGTTGGACTGAAAATCTGCCTTAATTGTAAAAATTGGATTTGCCCGGAAATAAGAAGCCTTAAGTTAGGTACATGAAAACCAGATCCGTGCGCAAAAACCTTTTTCTACTCGCTGCTTGTCAGGCCCTATTTATGACGTCGACATCGGCAATCATCTCAACTGCACCAATTGTTGGTGGCATTCTTCTTGTTGAAGATAAGGCTTTTTCGACGCTGCCGCTCGCACTCCAATTCGTCGCTATGGCGCTTACAACCTTCCCGGCTTCGTTGTACATGGGGCGGGTGGGTCGAAGGTTAGGCTTTATTACTGGCGCATTGATCGGAGCAGTTGGCGGCGCCTTAGGCGCATACGCGATCGTATCCGGCCATTTCGTTTTATTCTGTTTTGCGTCAATGTTAACGGGTTGTTTTAACGGGTTTTGTCACTACTTTCGCTTCGCTGCGGCAGATGCGGCGACCACCGAATTCCGCAGTAAGGCGATTTCATATGTTTTAGCGGGCAGTGTTTTTGCCGCGCTGCTTGGGCCGACATTGGCAAGAAACACTGTCGATGTCCTTCCCGTACAGTTTGCTGGCGTTTATCTCTGTCTGATAGCGGTTTATCTCGCAGTAGCAACCGTCGTAAGTTTTATAAGTGTCTCCCAGTCCAATTCAGAACAAAGAAAAACCGGGGGCAGGACCATCTTTGTTATAGCTCGACAACCGAAGTTCATTATCGCTGTATTCGCGGCGGGCTTCGGGTACTTGGTAATGTCTTTCCTAATGACGGTTACCCCGATTGCGATGGCAGCTTGCGGCTTTACTTTTTCCGACTCATCGTACGTAATACAAGCGCATATACTCGGAATGTACGCACCTGCATTTATTACTGGGCACCTCATAACTCGCTTCGGTGTGAATAATATTTTGATTGTTGGCGCGCTGCTTTGCGGGACGAGTATAATTGTGCACCTATCCGGGGTGTCGTTCCTTAACTTTCTTTTAGGCCTAGTGTTGATAGGCGTGGGGTGGAATTTTTTGTTTACTGCCGGCACAACCTTGTTGACCGAAACCTACTTGCCGTCGGAAAAAGCCAAGGTTCAAGGATTAAATGATTTCTTTATTTGGGGCACAATTTCAGTTGGTGCCGTAGCGTCTGGCGCGGTGCAATATTCAATCGGCTGGAATGCAGTAAATTTGCTTATGGTGCCTTTGATTGTGGTCGTGCTCCTGACGACGATATGGTTTCGTCAAAGCGCTCCACAAAATTCCGCTTAAGCACTTCTATTTGGCTGAGTAAGTTGCGATCAAATAAGTTGTAAAAGTGGTTACCACAGTTGCCTTGGGCCTCGTCTTCTGTCATGTTTCGCGCGTTTTCATGGCCCTTTTAGAAAGGCGCAAGGAGTGCGCGCATGGGGCCTTAAGTCCCTTAAAGAACAAGGAAAATGAAGATGTCTGAAGCATACTGGATTGTGTTAGCCTGCGGCGTTCTTGCGATCCTATACGGTGTTTTCGCCAGTCGATCTGTACTTTCTACGTCGGGTGGTAATGAAAAAATGCAGGAAATAGCTGGTGCAATTCAAGAAGGAGCGCAAGCGTACTTAAACCGACAGTATATAACTATTGGTCTGGTTGGGATCGTTATTGGTGTAGTCCTAGGCCTTCTACTAGGTATCTACCCTGCAATCGGATTTTTCCTTGGGGCTATCCTCTCTGGCGCCGCTGGTTACATTGGAATGCATATATCTGTTCGCGCAAATGTAAGGACAGCAGATGCCGCGCGTACCGGAGGCCTTCAACCAGCTCTCACGGTAGCGTTTAAATCCGGCGCGGTAACAGGGATGTTGGTTGTTGGATTAGGGCTCTTGGGGGTAGCTGGTTACTACATGATCCTCAGGGATATTTACGATCCAGCGGATGCAGGTGGGTTGAGGCATATCCTGGAATCGCTCGTTGCTCTGGGGTTCGGGGCATCACTTATTTCTATATTCGCTCGCCTTGGTGGGGGGATCTTCACAAAGGGTGCGGACGTCGGTGCAGACGTTGTAGGTAAAATTGAAGCTGGTATTCCAGAGGATGACCCACGGAATGCGGCTGTAATTGCGGATAATGTCGGTGACAATGTTGGAGACTGCGCTGGCATGGCAGCGGATCTGTTTGAAACCTACGCGGTGACGATCGTTGCTACTATGCTTGTTGGGGCGGTTTTTTTTACTGATGGCGCTCAAGAGACAATGCTTCTTCTACCGCTTTTGATCGGCGCTGTGTGTATTATTGGCTCCGTCTTCGGCACATTTTTTGTTCGGCTCGGTAGCACCAATAATGTGATGGGTGCCCTTTATAAGGGGTTCATAGCATCAGCGGTTTTATCCGCAATTCTGATCGGAATTGCAGTTTATTTGGTTTTTGGAAGCTTTTCTGCGTCCATTCCCATGGTGGGAGGATCGATCGAGGCTCGCGAACTTTTGTACTGCGGCATAGTTGGCTTGGTTGTTACGGGACTCATCATCTGGATTACGGAATATTACACAGGGACACAGTTTCGTCCCGTAAAGAGTGTAGCTAAGGCGTCTGAAACCGGACACGCGACTAATGTGATACAAGGGTTGGCTGTCTCGATGGAAGCAACTGCGCTACCCGTGATAGTTATCGCAGCAGGTATCCTAATTGCTTTCTTTTCGGCGGGACTATACGGCGTGGCTATCGCGGCTACTACAATGCTGGCTCTTGCCGGCATGGTCGTTGCGCTGGATGCTTACGGGCCCGTTACCGATAACGCGGGCGGTATCGCGGAAATGTCAGAATTGCCAGAAGAGGTTCGTAATTACACGGATGCGCTAGATGCCGTAGGGAATACGACTAAAGCGGTGACCAAGGGTTATGCCATTGGCTCTGCGGCGCTCGCCGCATTAGTGCTCTTCGCTGCTTATACCGAAGATATGAAGCATTATGTTCCCGATATAGCGGCCCAAGTGAAATTCAGTCTTCAAGACCCATACGTGGTTATTGGCTTGTTTATTGGCGGTTTGTTGCCTTACCTTTTTGGTTCACTCTCGATGATGGCAGTCGGTCGCTCGGCGGCATCTGTCGTAGTTGAGGTTCGTCGACAATTTAAAGAAATCCCTGGCATCATGGAGGGTACCGCCCGTCCAGAGTATGGGCGCGCGGTGGACCTTTTGACTAAGGCAGCGATCAAGGAGATGATCGTCCCATCACTTCTACCCGTTCTTGCACCTGTTCTGGTGTTTTTCGTCATAAAATGGATTGGTGGGCCCGCGGCAGCGTTTACGACCCTGGGCGCGCTCATGTTGGGCACAATAGTGACGGGATTGTTTGTTGCTCTCTCTATGACAGCTGGCGGCGGGGCCTGGGATAACGCTAAGAAATACATTGAGGACGGTAACCATGGTGGGAAGGGGTCAGATGCTCATGCTGCGTCAGTAACTGGTGACACCGTCGGTGATCCATACAAAGATACAGCTGGTCCTGCGGTTAACCCGATGATAAAAATCATTAATATTGTCGCTATCTTACTTCTTGCCGTGGTTGGTAGCTCCTGATCTATTCAAAACCAAGAAAAGAAAAAGCTCCGATTTATCGGGGCTTTTTTTAAGCTTGATGGTCTACCTGTACTTTCACAAATCCTATGGACCCGTCGAATTGCCTCCTGTGGAACTATCGTCAAATCGACCGACATTCCCTAACAATTGTTCGATCACGGTGAGCTCCTTGCCCCTAGTTGGGGTTTTTCTTTTAACCACCTTGATCTCCTGCCCATCATTTTTATCGAAGCGCTCGATTCTTTGCACAATACCCTGTTTGTTGAATCGGATAGCAAGCACTTGGCGTTCAAGAATCTCATCGCTCAAAAAGGAGAGTGTTTTTAGGGTCTTTGTTCCCACATATAACCAAGTTTCTTGGTCGAACGTCGCTCGGACAGACGGAGACCCAAGTATTGCCAAGACCTGGGCTCGATTGTTGATGCCAACCCTAATACTATCAACAATTTTCTTCTCCGGCATGTTGCCATGACTTGTGAGCTGGGTGGAGCATCCAGCAATTAAAACAACGGCGATTATCGCGCTAGCTGCGACACCGGTATGAATTGCCGTTTTAAAATTGTTTTTAGATTTTTGAAGGTTCTTCATTTGACCCGTATCGAAGTGGTAGCTAGGTATAGGAAGACTATATTTGCGGAGTATAGATGATGTTGTGCGAGCTTGAAAACGCGGAAAGGCATCCCGTGCCGCCAAAACACTCGCGTAGGATCCCGAGGTGATAGCGTTATTCTCTAAAAACACGCAAACTATTGCGGCCGAAAACCTATACCGAAAAATAGTTGTGAGGGCCCGAGACCCGTATTTTTATGAAGACTACGGTGTGCCGGATAGCGTTGATGGGCGTTTTGAGATGATTACCCTGCACGCATTTCTGGTGTTACGATATTTAAAACCTCAGCTTGGAGGACAAAACGCAGTTGGGCAGGCACTCTTCGACGTAATGTTTGAGGATATGGATTTAAGCCTAAGAGAAATGGGTGCAGGCGACATGGGCGTCGGAAAACGTGTTAAAGCCATGGTTAAGGCGTTCTATGGAAGGGTCGCTTCTTATGAGGCGGGACTTGGCACATCTGACGACGAGCTCGTAAAAGCACTCACTCGTAACGTCTATGGGACAACTGTACCAAACCCGACGCAGGTTTCGCTGCTCGCGAACTATTTGCGATCGCAGGATGCGCATCTTGCCTGTGTAGGCCCTGTTGCGCTTGAAAACGGCGAATTTGAATTCTCGTCGTTTAGTGGGAGAAACACTGAAAAACATGTCTTGTGAATTCAGCCGCCCACATGACCTTCGGGAATTAGCGGAGGCTCCACACAGTATTGAACTTATTGCGGCCGACGCCGAGTGTAAGTCTTTGGCACTCCGTTTCGGGCAACAGTCAATTCGCAATTTAAGGGCTTCTTTAACTTTGGCATGGCTTATCCGTGAGAAGGTTCTTGTCGTTTCTGGGAGTTTTGGAGCTGAAGTTGTGCAGACTTGTGTCGTGTCCCTTGAACCCGTTAGGTCGATCGTAGAGGAGGAAATCAATTTGGTATTTGCTCGGGATGCTGAAGTATCATGTGACGTTGCGGATCTCGAGGATGCTGAGCCCCTTGTTGGGGAAATTATCGATCTTGGCGAAATTATAGCAGGAGAATTTTCTCTTTCGTTGGATCCTTACCCACGTCGGGAAGATATTGATCCCGCGGAAATTGACTTTGGCCCTGGTGTGTCTTTACTCAGTGAAGGGGAGGCTGAAAAACGCTTTGATGGGCGAAAACCTTTTAATGTATTGGCATCGTTGAAGTCCAAACCCTAGGGTTTAGGTAAACTTCAGGTTGCTACCGACGCTAGGATCGAATATCAATCGCCAGCCAAACATTTTTTTCAATTATTTAGATGGCTTCGATATGGCTGTTCCAAAGAATAAAGTATCCAAATCAAAACGTAACATGCGCCGCGCGCATGATTCACTTCCAACCAATTCCTTCGTCGAGTGTCCAAATTGTGGAGAGCTAAAACGGCCTCATCATGTTTGCTCTTCCTGTGGGTTTTACGATGGCCGCGAAGTTGTGGAAACATCCGAGACCTGATTCGGGTTAACCGTAGCGATAGGATATAGAATTGAGCGTGTCTCTCACGATCGCGCTTGACGCCATGGGGGGAGATCAGGCCCCAGCGATAGTAATAAATGGCGCAGATCTCGCGCGCCGCCGTTTTCCCGATGTGAAATATCTCATGTTCGGAAATGAAAACCAGATCTTGCCTTTAATACGACCACGGAAACGTTTACTCGATGTTACAGAGATAATGCACACTGATGTTTTGATCAGTAATGAAACGAAAGTGTCTTCAGCGTTACGGCGGGGTCGGCAGTCCAGCATGCACCTCGCAATAGACGCTGTGCGCAGCGGTAAAGCGGCAGGTGTGGTTTCTGCGGGCAATACAGGTGCGCTTATGGCGATGTCTAAGCTGGCGCTAAAAACACTGCCTGGGATCGACCGCCCCGCTATCGCTGCAATCTTTCCAACTTTGCGGGGTGAAACCGTTATGCTGGATCTTGGCGCAAACGTCGAATGTAATGCCAAAAATTTAGTCCAGTTTGCGATCATGGGTGATGTATTTGCGCGAACCGTGTTGGGAACTGTTCAACCATCCTGTGGCCTATTGAATGTAGGTTCGGAGGAGATGAAAGGGCACGCCGAGATTCAGCAAGCGGCGGCGCATCTGAGGAAAATATCTGAGACTATCAACTTTCATGGGTTCGTGGAGGGGGACGACATTGCGGCAGGCTCCACAGACGTCATCATTTCGGACGGATTTACCGGCAATATAGCCCTTAAGACAACGGAGGGAACGGCCCGTTTGATTAAGGGATTTCTTGGTGAGGCATTTCGTAGCTCGCTGTCGGCTCGACTCGGTTTCTTGCTGGCCCATCGCGGGCTACGGAAGATGCGCGACAGAATCGACCCGCGCCGCTACAATGGCGCAATGTTTCTGGGGCTTACGGGTGTTGCAGTAAAAAGCCATGGTGGTACCGATGCATTTGGTTTTGCGAATGCTATTGGTGTTGCCATTGACATGGTTGCGAACGGCTTTAACGAGAAAATTACCCTTGGCCTTAAGAACCATGGGACAATTGAATCGGAGCCTTCAGAGGCGGCAACTAATTGATGTTCCGGCGATCAGTTGTCGCTGGATGTGGCGCTTACCTGCCCGAGCGGGTTGTAACCAACGAAGAGTTGGCGAAACGTGTCGATACATCAAATGAATGGATTGTTCAAAGGACAGGTATCCGTACTCGGCATATCGCCGCAGAAAACCAAAAAACATCTGATCTCGCCGTAGCTGCGTCACAGGAGGCCCTCAAACACGCGGGGATAGAGGCATCAGATCTTGACTTGGTGGTGCTCGCCACTGCTACGCCCGACCACACCTTTCCATCGACAGCGACTGCAGTACAGTCTTCTTTGGGTATGACGCGTGGCGCTGCTTTTGATGTGCAGGCGGTTTGTTCCGGTTTCGTTTATGCGATTAATGTTGCCGATAATTTTATTCGACTAAATCAGGCAGACAATGTCTTGGTTATTGGCGCAGAGACATTTTCCCGAATTCTGGATTGGAAAGATAGATCGACCTGTGTACTTTTCGGCGATGGCGCCGGGGCTTTAGTGCTTAAGGGGGAACAGGGAACTGGCGATAACACCGATCGAGGAGTGTTATCTAACTGTTTGCATTCTGACGGACGATATCACAATTTACTATATGTCGATGGGGGGCCGTCTGCTACGCAAACCGTTGGTCATTTGCGCATGGAGGGGCGGGAAGTTTTCAAGCATGCCGTTAAAAACCTCTCAAGTGTAGTCGGTGAAGCACTCGACCTTGCAGGACTTGCGTCAGAAGATGTTGACTGGCTAGTTCCTCATCAGGCTAACCAAAGAATAATTTCATCGACTGCTCGCAAGCTGCGGGTTGGAAATGAAAAAATCGTTATGACAGTGGAACGGCATGCGAATACCTCCGCCGCATCAATTCCGCTGGCACTAGAAGATGCTGTTTCAAATAGGAGGATCTGCAAGAATGACGTCATCGTCCTCGAGGCAATGGGTGGAGGCTTTACCTGGGGTGCGAATGTGATTCGCTGGTAACCATTTATGCGACAATCCTTATCAAGATACCTTCTAACTCGGTGATATTGACTGCCTTCTGCGCAAACGCTACCGTAAGTTTCGGCGACAAAAAGGGAACATGCAATGGCCGAAAAAACGGTCACTCGAGCCGACCTAAGCGAGGCAGTTTATCAGGAAGTTGGGCTCTCACGAAATGAATCGACACTTTTAGTTGAGTCTGTTCTCTCTGAAATCGCTGATACTCTTGCCAGAGGCGAAACCGTAAAATTATCGTCGTTTGGCAGTTTCTCGGTTCGCCAGAAAGCACAACGAATTGGACGTAATCCAAAGACTGGAGAAGAGGTCCCGATTTTGCCCAGGAAGGTTTTAATTTTTCGTGCGTCAAATGTTCTCAAAAACCTTATAAACAGAGGGCAGTCGCCCGTCGAAAGCGAGGAAAACGAAACGGACGGTTCGCCGTCTGGCTCGTCAAATGCAGAAACGTCGGGATCTATTATTGGTGCAGGTTTTTCTTCTAACGGACTAGGTAGCTGACAAATGTCGTTAGAGCCCTGCCGTAGGGGTAATATCGACGCGCCGCGGAAGTCTGCATCTGCTTTCCGGACAATTAGTGAGGTGGCTAAAGAGCTTGATATCCCGGCCCATGTACTTCGTTTCTGGGAGAGTAAATTCGCGCAAGTAAAGCCCTTGAAACGTGGCGGTGGTCGGCGATACTACAGGCCGGAAGACATAGCACTGCTTCGTGGTATTCGCGAGCTTCTTTACATCGATGGCTATACAATAAGAGGTGTTCAAAAGTTGATGCGCGAAGGCGGTGTAAAAGCCATAGCGAGTAGACACGCGTCTTCCCTCCAAATTCCGGCGTCAGCTGTTTCCTTGCCTCATCCCGAGCAGGCAAGCTCCGATCAGTCTCGATCTAAGAAAAAATTACAAATGGATGATACCCTCAGAACAGAATTGGTATCGGTGTTAAAAGAGTTAGAATTATTTCGTGATAGATTAAAAAAAGACGTTAATCTGGTGGAATAGATGCGCGAAGTCCGAGGCATGGCTTTGTGTTTTAGTTAACGTCAAACATCGGAGCGTGGCGCAGTTTGGTAGCGCACTTGACTGGGGGTCAAGGGGTCGCTGGTTCGAATCCAGTCGCTCCGACCATTTTAAACCGAAAAAAGGGGTTTTAAGCTCCTTTTTTTTGCGTCTTTAAAAACCAG
>CAJWSW010000076.1 GCA_913046035.1 uncultured Alphaproteobacteria bacterium
AATTTCTAAATTTGCCGTACGCGCAATCATTACACGTATTCTCTCGGGGAGGCCTCTAAGACGTGTATATGATGAAATCCGACTGCGCAGCTTTTTTGCCTTGCCTACATAAAGCGGTTTTCCAGTCGCGTCGATCATTTGGTAAATACCTGGTCCATTAGGCAGGTGCTTTAGCCGGGATGAGATCAATTCCGCGCCGGCTAGCTTAACTACATTATCCCCATTGACGGACATCCTATATGTATACCTAATAAAGCATTCTACGGGCAGCGTTTTGCTGTTGCCGACTCACGCACAACTCGTTTGCGAAGGCTTATCCACGGAATCTGTGGATAATGCTGTTCAAAACGAAAAAAATCGTTCGTCATTCTGATTGACTTTACATTGAAATTAATGATCACGAGACCGGAGTATCTTATGAAGGCTTTAACTAAACTAATGTGAAGTTCGATATAAAAAAGTCGGAACCTTATCGAATGGAAAAATTACCGCATGACCCTGTTTTTTTACATAGAGAGTGTGAAGTTCCGCAAACGACCGATTGCAAATAAATATCATGTTTTGTTTCGCATTATTATTTTGAACGGTCTATTTCGACGCCAACGCTCGAAGCGTCGGAAAATACATCAAGTTTTTCTATTTGAACTTTTACCGATTGCACATTGAGTTGATCTAGGCAAAAGTTGGCGAGACGCTCTGCCAGGGTCTCAACTAAATTAACATGCCCTGATGAAGCTAGCTTCCGGACCTGCACAACCAATGCCTCGTAACAAAGAACGTTGGACAGCTGGTCGTCTATAGGAATAGAACTTTCTAAGACCATGAGATCGAGATTGATCCTAACTCGTTGCGATCCGTCGCGTTCGTGCTTATGCACACCAATCAAACAATCCAAAACCAGATCTTTGACAAAGACCCGGCGAAGTTTATTTGCAAGATGAGTGGGGATATTTGTGGACGGTGTACCACTAGACATAGGGTTTGCTTTCTATTCCATAACCCGCGGAGCGCTCGGATCTGGGAAATCCCAGCCAAGGTGTTGGCCACCATCAAGAGAAATGAGTTGGCCTGTCATGGATGTGGCCGAGAGGATGTAGAAAATTCCATCGGCAATCTCTGAGGCTGGTGCTCCGTGACCCATCGGCATTCGTGAGGCCTGAGCTTCAAATTGTTTAGTAGTTTGACGCGGGCTTGGCAGGACAGGCCCAGGCCCGATAGCATTCACTCGGATGCGGGGTGCAAGCGTCAGTGCCAAGCTTTTCGTGAGGGTCCACAGCCCCGCCTTGCTAATCGTGTAAGACAAAAATTGCGGTGAGATATTTTCTACGCGTTGGTCGATTATATTAACGATGTTTCCACTTATGTCGTTTGGCAAGCCTGCCGAAAATGCTTGGGACAGGCGTAGTGGCGCCCAAAGATTGACGTCCATGTGAAGGTCCCAAGAATCGCGATCGACATTTGACAGTTCATCATATTCAAAGACCGATGCATTGTTGATTAGGCACGTGACTGGTGTGCTTGCCGATGCTTGTTCGATAAGCGTTGCGACACCGACCTCGTTACTAAGGTCAGCATTCACGGTGTATGCCTCCGCTCCAGCACTAACCAGTTTTTTACAAAGATTTTCTGCAGCTATAGATGACCTATTATGATGGATTCCAACGGTCCAACCGTCCGCCGCGAGCGCTGAAGCTATTGTAGCGCCGATACGTTGTGCGCCTCCAGTTATAAGGGCATTACCTTTAAAACTTATATCCATATGACATAAATGGTTTAAGTAGGTCTCTGTTGCAAGTCGTTCCAATTACGGCATGGTCCCGTTCATCCCGGCAAACTGGCAGGCGATGAAGGATATGTATGCGATTAAAAAAATTACCCCCACTAGGCGATATAATTTTCGATGTTTTAATAGGAAAGGTAGCAAAATAATTGTAGCAATTAAAAGGACCCACAAGTCGAACTGCATAATTTTTTGAGAAAATGGCAGCGGTATCAGTAATGCCGTTACACCAGTAATACCAAACAGGTTGAAGATATTGCTCCCTAGCACGTTGCCGACGCACAAATCCGAGTGGCCACGATAGGCCGCAACTATTGATGTCGCTAGTTCCGGAAGCGAAGTCCCCAAAGCGATGATACTTAATCCAATAACCTCTTCTGGCACTCCGAAGGCCATAGCCAATTCGGTGGAGCCCGTAACCAACCATTCCGCTCCGACGACAACTAAAATGAGGCCGATCATGACAAGGCCAAAAAAACCAGGCGTCCGCAGGGCGCTACCGTCTAACTTTTCCGTTTTGTCGCAGTCTGAGTGGGTCGACGCACTATTGACTTTACTATCTTCCCTTAAAGTGAAGGCGATATAGCCAACGATAAACAAAAGCATGACAGTTCCGTGCAAAACATCGATGCGACCGGTCATTCCAAGTCCAAAATATATTAACGTCGCAGCAATCATGACAAGCGCGTCTCTTCGGACGGCAGTCGGATGTATCGAGAAAGGTGCAATCAGGGCAGCCACTCCAAGAATCAATAAAATATTTGCAATATTGCTGCCAATGACATTGCCAACGACGAGGCCAGGCGATCCAATCAAAGCAGCATTTACACTTACCACCATTTCGGGGAGTGAAGTCCCAAATCCTACGATTGTTAGACCCACGATTAGGGGTGAAACGCCAAGACGTTGTGCTAAAGAGACTGACCCCCGAACTACCGCTTCTCCTCCGCATAGCAGCAGTATTAAACCAAGGATGATCAGGGTATAAGTCATTCGGTAGACAAAATGATATTTAATTTGCTGGGATAATGTATACAGGAAGATTTAGTTAGCATGCGCGATACCAACGCACCAGCGCCCAAATTATGAAGGGCAACTTCTATTGGCCTTACAGGAACAATAAAATTTCATTGGGCAACTTTCGCCGCGGGAAAATTCACGATGGATTTACAAAGCAAGTCATACAATCAACACGTAGCGTTCAAAAGAGACCCACTTCTGATTTTCTTAAAGCTTTCTCGATTAGCCTTTTTGTGATCTAGCGTTTCCTGCGCGTATTGAAAGCTGGTCTGGCGCGATTTATTGCTTTCTTTGCCCTAATTCGACATGCCCGACTTCTTATTCCGTCCCGTCCGCTTCGCCGCATCTATGCGAGCTTGCAAGCGACGAGGACTGCTGGGTACTCCGAGTTCAGCGTGCTCTAGACGGTGTATTTCGTCCCGAAGACGCGCGGCCTCCTCGAATTCAAGATTAGCTGCTGCTTCACGCATATGCTTATTCAGGTCGTCGAGATAAGTTTGCAAATTATGGCCAACCAAGTTGCTAATGTCTTCTCGTCCGGTGTTAACTGTGAAAGTGTCCTGCGAGTAGACGCTTTCTAGGATATCGGAGATTTCTTTTCTTACGCTTTCCGGTGTAATATTATTTTTAACATTGTATGCTTGCTGTTTTTCTCGTCGCCGGTTCGTTTCGTCAACTGCATATTGAAGAGAGTCTGTCATAATATCGGCATACAGGATTACCCGTCCATCCACGTTACGCGCCGCACGACCGATAGTTTGGACAAGGGACGTTCGCGAGCGAAGAAAACCCTCTTTGTCCGCATCAAGTATGGCGACTAGTGCACACTCCGGAATATCGAGGCCTTCGCGCAGGAGGTTAATGCCTACTAATACGTCGAAAGCACCTAGCCTTAGATCTCTAATAATCTCTATTCTTTCAAGCGTGTCGATATCCGAGTGCAAATAACGTACCCGAACCCCGGCTTCCTGCATGTATTCGGTGAGATCTTCTGCCATGCGTTTCGTTAGAGTGGTAACCAGCGTGCGCTGACCTTTCTTTGCTCCTTCCCTGCACTCGTGCAGCAGATCGTCCACCTGATTTTCAACGGGTCTGACGATACAGACTGGATCAATCAGGCCGGTTGGCCGAATAATTTGCTCGACGAATACCCCACCAGTGCGTTCAAGTTCCCAGCGGCCTGGTGTGGCCGAGACATAAACTGTTTGGGGGCGCATTGCATCCCATTCTTCGAACTTCAAAGGGCGATTATCAACACATGAAGGTAGCCGAAAGCCGAACTCCGCAAGGGTCGATTTGCGGCTAAAGTCCCCTTTAAACATGCCCCCCACTTGCGGGACAGTCACGTGGGACTCATCGACGATTAAGAGCGCATCATCGGGAATATATTCGAACAAGGTTGGGGGTGGTTCCCCCGGCGCTCGACCAGTTAGGAACCGAGAATAATTTTCGATTCCTGCACAATGTCCGGTGGTCTCGAGCATCTCTAGATCAAAATTAGTTCGTTGTTCTAAGCGCTGAGCCTCCAATAACTTGTTGTTGGCCTCAAGCACTGAGAGGCGCTGCTTCAGCTCAGATTTAATTAAGCTAATCGCCTGTAGGACTGTGGGCCGCGGTGTGACATAATGTGAGTTTGCGAAGATGGTAGCCTTTTCAAGTTTAACCACTCGTTCTCCGGTCAGCGGATCGAACTCATAGATTTCTTCAATTTCGTCGCCAAAGAATGAGATGCGCCATGCGCGGTCTTCGTAATGTGCCGGGAATATCTCAACGTTGTCGCCACGAACACGGAAGTGACCACGGATAAAATTTTGGTCATTGCGCCGGTATTGTAATTCGACGAACCGCTTTAGTAGCTCAGAAATTTCAATTTTGTCGCCGATTTTTAACGGGACAGTCATGGATTGATATGACTCCAGGCTGCCGATCCCGTAGATACATGACACGCTAGCAACAATTACTACATCGCGGCGTTCTATGAGTGCGCGTGTTGCGGCGTGACGCATACGATCTATTTGCTCATTGATTGACGCATCCTTTTCAATGTAAGTGTCGGAGCGTGGAACATACGCCTCCGGCTGATAGTAATCGTAATAAGATACGAAATATTCGACGGCGTTTTTTGGGAAGAATGACTTCATCTCACCGTATAGTTGGGCTGCAAGGGTCTTGTTAGGGGCCAGCACGATAGTTGGTCGACTGATCTCTTGAATAACGTGTGCCATTGTAAATGTTTTGCCCGAGCCCGTTACGCCGAGGAGCACTTGGTCCTTTTCCTGCGCCTTTATGCCGGCCAGTAATTCCCCAATCGCCTCCGGCTGATCCCCAGCTGGGGTATAGTCGGATACTATTTCGAAGCGAGTGCGGTTGTTCGCTTCAAGTAAGGGTCGATAATTTTCTTTGCTGGCTCCCATGTCTCTTTATATGGCGTTGTAAAGCTTGCAATTCTAGTTAACCAGGCGAGACTCTTTATCAATGTTTTCGTTTGTGCCGGCGCAATTGTCGATTTGTTAGTAAATAGGTCGTTGGCTTCGCATGTGCGTCGCACGGCATGTTTTCACAGCTGGTTTGTAACTTATTTGCGCTCCGCTGGAGTTTAATGGCTCATGTGAGAATTTCCAACGCTGGTCTTGTTATGTCTTTTAGAATTGTTCGTAAAATGGGAGTGTTACCCAACATCCGCGTCAGCATTAATTGGAACGCCAAAAGCACGTTTTGA
Source organism: uncultured Alphaproteobacteria bacterium (assembly GCA_913046035.1). GTDB lineage: Bacteria > Pseudomonadota > Alphaproteobacteria > MPNO01 > UBA830 > UBA830. The sequence continues at coordinate 5,520 of CAJWSW010000076.1, forward strand.
TGTTCGTATGCCAAGTGCAGATTTTACCACGCTCACGTTCGGAGATGGTGTAAGGTTATTCGTGAGAAATTTTTGATAAGCATCCCAGTCTTTGGCAACAATTTTAAGTAAGAAATCCATCTCGCCCGCGAGCATATGGCATTCCCGCACTTCGGGCCACTGAGCTACTCGTTCTTCAAATGCAACCAGATCGGTTTCTGCTTGGCTATGAAGTCCAACATTAGCGAAAACAGTAACACCGAACCCGAGAGACTCCGCGTCGATATCGGCGTGGTAGCCTCGAATACAACCAGTGATTTCGAGATTTCGGACGCGACGCAGGCACGGCGGTGGCGAAATCCCAGCGTTTTTTGCAAGATCGACATTGGTGATACGTCCATCGTGCTGCAGGTCGCGCAATATTTTTAGGTCAATTCGGTCGAGTTTGACTCTGGCCATTGCTGTAAATTCCGGTAATTTCAAGCCATGGTTATTTCGAAAGACAGAAAATGTGAAATTTTATTATAAAGAATGATAATTTTATTTCAATCGGACTTTCGAAGGTAGGAGGATGATCGTATTGCACGATGCAAAAGTTTGGATACTCACGGACGGAAAACCAGGGCACGCCAACCAGTGCTTAGGACTTGCTGGTGCGCTAGGTTTAAAACCGAAAATAAAACGTATCGCGCCAACATTTCCCTGGTCTAAATTACCACCACAGCTTTGGCAAAATGCCATAAGTGCATCAGATCCAGACGGCAACCTTTTAACTCCGCCCTGGCCTGATATTTTGATAGCGGCTGGCCGACAGACGGTAGCGCCGGCTCTTGCAATCAAATCTGCGAATTTCAATCGTACCTTCTGCGTTCAGGTGCAGGACCCTGTTGCTTGGCGCCGTCGCTTTGATTTAATCATAGCGCCACGACATGATCGGCTTTCCGGCGATAATGTAGTGCAAACTGTCGGGGCTTTAACCGGTATCACGCGGCTCAAGCTCGATGAGGCCGCGGCACGGCTTTCGGGCACGCTAGCATCGCTGCCGCGCCCTTTGATTGCTGTATTGATCGGCGGTTCCAACAAACAATACCGCATGACGAAAAAGAGTATGACCGAGCTCGCGGATGGACTCAGGCGTCTCTCAATCGACAATGGCGCAGGATTAGCAATCACGACATCCAGGCGTACAAATAATCGGAACGAATCTCATCTGCGTAAGGTGCTATGCGGATCATCCAATTGGATTTGGGATGGTCAAGGGGATAATCCCTATCTGGGCTTGCTTGCTTTGGCGGATGCAATGGTAGTGACCGCCGACTCTGTGTCTATGGTCTCCGAAGCCTGCAGCACTGGAAAACCAGTTTTTGTCGCTGATCTCGAAGGCGGCTCCAAAAAGTTCAATTTCTTTCATGACCATCTGCGCAGTTCCGGCATTACGCGTCCCTTTAGCGGAACCTTTGAAACCTGGGGTTACGACGCATTGCGCGATACCGAATTGGTCGCCGAGGAAGTCGCTAGACGATATGACGCATTTGCCTCACCGTCGGCTGCGTCTTAAAACTGGATATCTTGATCTAGTTATTACGGGGTATTTTTATGTCGGAAGTTTATCACTCCAAGGTGATCATCTTGGGATCGGGGCCGGCAGGATATACAGCGGCTGTCTACGCCGCACGAGCATCACTTTCACCTACCCTTGTTACTGGCATTGAAGTGGGTGGCCAGTTGAGCATTACAACCGACGTTGAAAATTATCCAGGATTTGCTGACGCTATCCAAGGTCCGTGGTTAATGGAGCAGATGCATGCCCAAGCGGAAAATGTCGGTACTTCGGTAATCAATGATTTAATCATTGATGTAGATTTCACGGATCATCCCTTTGTCTGTAAAGGGGACTCGGGGACGGTTTACACTGCCGACTCTGTTATAATTACAACAGGTGCCCAGGCCCGTTGGTTGGGGCTGGAAACAGAACAGAAATATCAAGGTTTCGGGGTATCTGCCTGCGCTACCTGCGACGGATTCTTCTATCGCGGAAAAGATGTAGCCGTGGTTGGCGGCGGCAACACCGCCGTTGAAGAAGCTCTTTACCTAACAAATCATGCTACCAAGGTTACGCTGATTCATCGGCGTGATACGCTGCGGTCTGAAAAAATACTATCTGATCGGCTCATGGCTAACGATCAGATAGAGGTTCTCTGGGATACCGTCGTAGATGAAGTCATGGGTGAAGAGGATCCTCTCGGCGTGACCGGTCTTGTGCTACGAAACGTCAAGACCGAGGAAAAATCGACTCTGGCGACTCATGGTCTTTTTGTCGCTATTGGACACGATCCCGCAACCAAGCTGTTCAAAGGTAAAGTTGAAATGGATCAAGAAGGTTATATCATCACCGCGCCAGATTCTACGCGCACAAGTGTTCCGGGCGTTTTCGCTGCTGGTGATGTTCAAGATAAGATCTATCGTCAGGCCGTTACTGCGGCAGGCACAGGCTGTATGGCCGCATTGGAGGCGGAAAAATACATTGCCGATATTGCAAGCGGCGCTGCGCAAGCGGCCGAGTAGCGAGGGGTCTAGATATCAAACATGGATTGGGACAAACTCCGAGTATTCCACGCTGTCGCTGAAGCTGGCAGTTTCACACATGCGGGTGAAATTTTAAACCTCTCACAATCTTCTGTTAGCCGACAGGTTTCATCGCTGGAGCAAAGTTTGAACGTACCATTGTTTCATCGGCACGCCCGGGGCTTGAAGCTCACTGAAACTGGGGAAACCCTTTATGCAACGGCAAGAGACGTATTCGCAAAAGTAGCGATTGCAGAGTCATTAGTATCCGAAGCCCGCGATAAGCCCCAGGGACCCCTTCGTATTACTACTACAGTGGCTTTTGGATCTATTTGGCTGACCGAGCGGCTTAAGGAATTCATAGAGCATTATCCGGATATACAGGTAACGCTCATAGTTGCTGAAGACGAACTTGACCTTAGCATGGGAGAGGCTGACGTTGCTATTCGCATGACGCCACCTACTCAAGGTGATTTGGTGCGCCGGCCACTCTTGGCTATGCATCATAGGGTTTTTGCTTCTCCGATCTATCTAAAAGATCACGGTACGCCGAGCAGCGTTCAAGATCTCGATGAACATCAGATCATAGCTTATGACGACTCCTTTCATCAGCCTTTTACAGATATTAACTGGCTGATGGCTGCCGGGCGCAAAGTAGGGGATATGCGCCATCCGGTACTCCGAGTGAACAACATATATGGCATGTTTCGTGCAGCCGCCAGTGGGCTCGGTATTGCATCCTTACCTGATTATATGGGACAGCTTGCTCATGATCTTGTTCCTATTATGCCAGAGCTCGAGGGGCCTAAATTCGACGTTTATCTCGTATACCCAGAAGAACTGCGCTATTCAAAGCGCATAGTTGTTTTCCGCGATTTTTTACTACGTAGTATCAGCGCCAGACGAAAATAGATTATCATATCAGTGTGTTATAGGTATGCGCAGATTGCATAGCTGATTTACTAAACCGGCAATTCTAATTCAGTTAAGCGAAGCTTATTAATCGAGAAGATGAGCTTTCGTGCTCGTCAAGGTCGACCTTTTCGACCTAGGGTCCGGCACTATTTTATTTTATTTTAGCCGTTGATCCTACGTCTCCCAGACGTGAAGCCTCCCTGTTTGACTTACCCGGTGCATTTGTGCACCGGGTTTTTTTGTTGTCACCGGGTTGGCCTAAGAGGCCTAATAGGAGAGACTTTCCGTTAAAATGAGCTCGCCTAGCGTGGCTCAATCATGTGAACAGGATTACATACAATGGATAAGGTTTATAATACCGCTGCGGAAGCGCTGGATGGAGTTTTGTATGATGGAATGGTTATCGCTGCGGGAGGATTCGGCCTGTGTGGTATTCCAGAGGTGTTGATCTCGGCCATTCGTGATGTTGGAACAACTGGCTTGACCATCGCATCAAATAACGCTGGCGTTGATGATTTCGGCCTTGGATTGCTGCTGCAGACCCGGCAGGTCAAAAAGATGATATCCTCCTACGTAGGAGAAAATTCAGAATTTATGCGGCAATATATGGCGGGGGAACTGGAACTGGAATTTAATCCCCAGGGTACATTGGCTGAGCGTATGCGGGCTGGTGGTGCAGGTATTCCGGGATTTTACACTAAGACGGGTGTCGGCACTGTCATAGCGGAGGGCAAGGAAGAAAAAGAATTCGACGGTGAGACGTTCATACTTGAACGTGGGTTGATTGCCGATCTCTCTATCGTGAAAGCATGGAAGGGCGATACTCAAGGCAATTTAATATACCGCAAGACGGCGCGGAATTTTAATCCACCAGTGGCCACATGTGGTAAGATCTGTATCGCCGAGGTAGAGGAAATAGTGCCAGCTGGCTCTCTAAATCCGGACTTAATCCACACGCCGGGCATTTATGTAAGTCGAATCATCGAGGGCGAACACGAAAAACGCATTGAACAGCGCACCGTGCGCGTGCCTTAAAAGCTACCATTTTTACGAAACTGTGAACTCACGCTCGATTATGCTATCTGTCAAACAAACTTTGGTGATGGCGCTATAAAGGCGAAATCTTACGCAGCCGCTACTGACCAGAGAGGATTGAAAACATGTGGAACCGCAACCAAATGGCGGAACGTGCAGCGCAGGAGCTGCAAGATGGCTGGTATGTGAACCTAGGTATCGGTATTCCCACGCTAGTAAGTAACTATATTCCGGAGGGCGTTGACGTCACGCTGCAATCGGAGAACGGAATGCTCGGAATTGGTCCATTCCCAACTGAAACGGAGGTCGATGCTGATTTAATTAACGCTGGTAATGCATCTGGTTCACACGCTGTTTCTATTCCAGGTTCAGCTGGTGCTGAAGGTGTAGCAACTACATCTACTAACGCAGCTTCAACTGGTCTTGATGTTGGTGCTACTGCAACAGTATTAGGTGTTGAGTATCACACTGCTTCTGATTTCTTAGCTGATGGACTAAAAATGTCATTCTCAGCTTCAACAGATAATGGTGCTGCTGCAGTAGCTACATACAAAACAGATAGTCACTACGCAATTGGTGCTACTTATGTAAGCGACGTAGGTGATTCAACTGTTACTTTTGGTGCTGGTTATTCAGAATCTGAAGGATCAAAAACTGTAACTGCTCCAACTAATGATACTGGTGGTTTCCATGTTGGTTTAAGTGCTGTAACTGGTGACTTAACTGTTGCTGTCGGTTTTGCTGATGGTCATAAAACTGGTACTACTACTGACTCATCAGATGAACTTGAAGGTGATGTAGTTAAAGCTGGTATTAAGTATGTAACTGGTGATCTAACATTTAATGTTGGTATTGCTTCAGCTGACGCTAAAGATAACACTATTGGTTCAAGCGGTGGATCTGATGATGCTATCG
>CAJWSW010000077.1 GCA_913046035.1 uncultured Alphaproteobacteria bacterium
TTTCATCAGCCGCGACAGCCGCTCAATTGATGGTTTTTGAGCAAACCAGCCTTGTCAATACCAGCCACGCCTCTGGAAAGACCTCTCTAACGCTTAGCGATGGAAAAACAGTTGAAGCCCGGCTTGTAGTTGCTGCAGATGGCCGTCAGTCCTCGCTCCGAGACATGGTAGGTATTGAAACAGTGCAATGGTTATATCCTCAGACTGGCATTGTCTGCGCTGTGGAGCATGAAGTGCCGCATCAAGGTATCGCGCATGAACACTTTCTTAAAGCAGGACCATTTGCGATACTGCCTATGACTCAAAACCGCTCTTCTATAGTTTGGACAGAGAGGACTGATGCAGCCGCGTCGATTTTGAAAATGGATGATATCGCTTTCGGAACCGCGCTGCACGAGAGGTTTGGTGATTTTTTAGGTGATATTCGGGTTTGCACGCACCGTTGGTCGTATCCATTGTCGGCAGTGCACGCTAAAAGCTACGTGGCACCCCGGGTCGCGCTCGTGGGGGATGCAGCCCATGGCATTCATCCGATTGCAGGGCAGGGCTTTAACCTTGGGCTTAGAGACGTTGCAGCGCTTGCAGAGATTATCGTTGATCAGCTTAGGCTTGGGGTCGATCCCGGTGATGCTGCTGCACTAAATAGGTATGAAAACTGGCGGAAGCCTGACAACATGATGATGATAGCTGCGACAGATTTGCTTAACCGTCTTTTTTCAAATGATGTGGCACCACTTCGAATGGCACGTGATGCAGGTCTAGCGATAGTAAATGAGTTAGGTCCTTTCAAACGACTTTTAATGCGGCATGCTATGGGGTTGGTTGGAGATTTGCCCCGCCTAGCGCGGGGAGAACCACTTTAAGTGTGATTTTATATACCTATATCCGAGCAGGCGATTATGGTTCTCGGCTAAGACCTGCGCTGTGGATGGCTGATAAGTACGTTTCCCAACGGTCATGATATTCTGAGCCCAACTTGTACAAATAAGGCCACGAAAAAATTCCGGTGTCATGAAGGTCATCAAAAATAATCCGGATAGCGTAGTGGCCAACTGGCTCGACATCGGCAATGCCAACGTGGCACCTACCCGACACCAACACTTTTTCGCTCGGTCCGTGCCCTTGCACCTCTGCTGAAGGGCTTTCGACCCGCAGGTATTCTGCTGGTAACGTAAAAGTCTTTCCGTCGTCGAAGGAGATTTCGAGAACTTTTGCGGAACGTTTAACCTTTATACCCGTGGCGCGATGCCCGCTTTCGGCCATAAAACAACCTTTATTGCGTCTATCAGACTTAATCCAGCGCCCGAGCTTCATCTATAAGCATTATAGGGATTCCGTCCCTGATTGGATATGCGAGATGAGCCTGTTCGCTTATGAGTTCTTGAGCGTCAGGGTCGTAGATAAGTGTCCCCTTAGTCAACGGACATACAAGAATTTCAAGTAACTTTGGGTCGATTTCGTTTAGCCGGTTTTTCATGCAATGAACCCTAGCTTTCTTTTCAATTTTGGTACCGATGGACAGTGTCATCGTTTGCTGCCAGCGACATCTCTAGCAGTGCGACCATGACGTCAGCTCGATCGATGAGACTAGAGGCTTCAAGCAAAGCCTGCTTTTCACTTGGTTCGAAGGGACACATCATTGCTAATGCGGTTACCAGTTGGTCAGTTGGGGTATCTTTGATAGCGTCCCAATTTGCATCGACCTGGTTAGCAGCAAAATAGTTTTTAAGAGAATGCAGCATCCTCTCCCGATCAATCCCAGTGGTGTCATCCTCCGCTAAATCATTTCGATAGGGCGTCCAGTCTGGAATGACGGTGCGGAAGCCATCGCGCAAAGGCAATTCTTCGCGGATATCAAAACGTATGTAGCCACTGAGTGTTATTAAATGGCGTCCGTCCTCGGTTTCGTTGAAGGATGTGAGGCGTCCTACGCAACCGGTACGATAAACACTCGGCTGCGCTCCTTCATTGTCACCGGTGGGCTGGATCATTCCAATCATCCTATCCCCACCCAACGCTGCTGAGGTCATACTAAGATAGCGTGGTTCAAAAATATTTAGTGGCAATTTGCCACCTGGAAGCAGCAGAACGCCAGTGAGCGGAAAAATAGGAATCTCTGAGGGTAAGTTTTCAAAAGTCGGATTAAAAACGCCGTTCATAAGTGGCTCCGTAACATCACGAAAACAGCACGGCGGACATTTTTCGACGCCCCGCAATCGTCGTTTCGTCAGTAGGGTTCATATTATCAAAAAACTGAATTAACTGCTTACGAGCGGCTTCTTCATTCCAGCTCTTGTCAATCTTCATGCTCTCGACCAGGTGATCAATTGCCTCTTCTCTCTGTCCTGCACCGAATAGGCCGACTGCAAGATCCAACCGCGCTTGGTGGTTTCCAGAATTCTCAGAAACAGCGGATTTAAGTTCGTCAAGATCACCAACCGCTGCACTCTGGTTGGCAAGGTCAAGCGCTGCTTTAGCAGCCATTATTTCCGGATTGTCCGTATTTTCCTCTGGAACTTGCAATATCACATCCGAAGCCTCATCGAGATGCCCCATGCCAATGAGTGCTCTGGCTAATCCACCCACGGCGTCGTAATTTTCAGGTGCATGGCTAACAACCTGACCAAATATAGCCGCTGCGCTCTCATAATCCTCAGAGGTGAGAGCTTGTTTTGCTTGCTCCATTGCCTCGGCCAAGGGATCGCTCTTTGCTGTTCCTGCTGTTTCAGAGAGTTTATCTACAAACGCCTTTATTTGGCTTTCTGGTTGCGCGCCTTGAAAAGCGTCCACTGGCCGTCCATTTGAAAAAGCATAGACAGTTGGCACGGACTGAACACGCATCTGCTGCGCTAATGCCTGGTTCTGATCAATGTCGATCTTGACCAGTTTGACGGCACCCTTGGCTTCTTTGACTACCTTTTCTAACACCGGGGTGAGCTGTTTGCAGGGTCCACACCAAGTTGCCCAAAAATCTACTACAACAGGCGTCGTCATCGACTCATCCAGCACGTCCTGCTGAAAGGTGTCGATTGAGCTGTCTTTTATTAGATCGCTTGGTGCAGCGTCGCCGTTAAGGGTTGGATAATTGTCCATAATTTTAGCCTTTTTTGGAGGCAGGGATAAATCCCTATGACAATCCCAAAATGACCCCTTCATGCCCGGCTGACAAGACCCAGATGCTGAATTTTACGTTATTTTATCGTGAATTAGATCTAGATTGGGACTTCGTGGTTTGTATCCCTTTCCTCAAAACCGCGATGTCTCCGATAGGCATTACTGCTTTATCTTCGTTAGGCGGCGAGGTTAAGTCGGCAATTTTCTCCGCTATGACCTCGATATCGAGGACAGCATTAACAACCTTGTATCCGACGGTGATAAGGTAAAATGTTGCGCGGGGTTTGCCCTTAATGACAAACATCTCTTGCCTTCCCTAGATCACCCACATATAAAATGTCGCTTGTCTTTTGGATGCGGGTGTAGCTCAGGGGTAGAGCGCAACCTTGCCAAGGTTGAAGTCGTGAGTTCGAATCTCATCACCCGCTCCATTATGCAATCATTTAAAAATGAAATGTCTGGTATTCCAACTCGCGTGGGTTTAGCAACACCAGATAAATATAAAGCTTGATAAACAGATTTTAAAAAGCACGGTTTCAAGTACGCTGCATTGGTTAATGTGATGCCTTGGCAGACGGTTGGCGTCCGCGTGCGATTCCCGGATTAGATGTTACAGCTTCCAGACCTTCTTCGGAGAGGATTTCTGCTACTCGGACATGCCGCTGAGGCTGGTCGTAGATCGGATTGTACCAATCAAAGGTGTCCAGAAGTGTCCACTCAAATTGTTGATCTCGTGTCAGCTCTGTCTGGTGGCTTGCACAGATCGGCATAAAGCGTAAGCCAAACCTGATAAACCTGATCCGGCTAATCGCGCGGGTTATTGGAAATAGCGGCACAACCATCGCTTGGCAGAGTCTGAGCAGCGCTCGCTGTGAAATATAAGGGGTGAACAAACGGAGCCCTGCTCGAATTATATGAATTCGCCGGCTCCATGTAACCTCATAAAAGTTGTATCCAAGCAATCCGCCGGGTTTTATCAGACGCGGCATCGCTCGAATGGTACGCTCAGGATCTGGTGTGTGCTGGATTACGCCCGCGCAATGCACAGCATCAAAGGCTGCGGAGCGAAGGGGAATAGCATAAAGTGAACCTTGTATGCACTGGACGTTATTTTCGTGCGCTCGTGTAGTCTCGCGGCAGGCATCAATAGCGACGCTCATGTCTAGCGATACTACACGCGCACCCATCGTTGCTAACGCGTCGGAGAACCTACCTGCGCCAGCACCACCATCAAAAACAAGTTTGCCGGCTATCCAGTCAGGTTTCCAGTCGGTATCTCTTAACATCCGTTCTTTGGTCAAGTTGGTCCGATTTATCCGATCTATCTGCGTATGCCGCCAACGCAACCATTGAAAACCAAATCCACCTGCGTAATCCCGGTTTTCTTCGATAAACCGTGGTATGCCTTTTCGAACCGGCCAAGAAGTCCCGCAGTTTGCGCACTCGAGCTTGCCCTCCTCGAGCTGGTCTTCTTCCCATCTGCCTGATGCTACCCGAAGCGGGAGTTCATCTGCACAGTGGGGACATACCATAAGGTCGAAAAGCCAGCGATGCACTTTGCTGAATTCCTAGAGTTAAAATCGCCGGGATTGTGCCGAAACTAACGGACTAAATAAGTATTTAAGACAGTTAAAGGTGCGGCGACACCGTTCTAACTGGATATGCACAACATTTTATCAAATTTGTGTCGATTGATCCAAATTTTAAGCTTGATCGGCACTTTCGGCGCGGATGGTCCTGACGGTTTTGTGTTTTAAGTTATAGGCCTTCCGGTCAATACGATCGAGGTCTACACCAGTGACGCGCACAAACCGCGCGGCATCTGGATATTCTATAGAATGAATGACACCAGGATTAAACAGACCAACTTGCCCTGGGTCGAGGCGATACTCTCTAGTCTGCTTAAGTGTGACATTTCCATCGCCATAATTGTGGTCGGCACAATCCCATTCTCGCATCACGGTATATTCTTTGGCCTGACCGTAGATAGCCCAGGATTCGCCGTGATCATGCGGTGGTGACATAGTGCCAGCACCAACAACATGCGAGAGAACTACTGCGCCCGTGGTCGGATCTTCGTTGAGTTTGTGTACGCCCACAGGCTTGTCCGACCCGCAGAATTGCTCAACGAATGTTTCGTTTGTGAGAAGTTTTTCCAGCCTCTGACGTACCTTTTCGCGACCGTCCTCATTGTTTTCGACAACTAGAATTTTGTGAATCTCGGCGCAGAAGTCCTGCAACGTGTAGCTCATCGCACACTCTCCAGTTAGTAAAGTCTCTGGTGATTTTAGTCTCGATTAAATAAAGGTGGAAGGGAATCAGGTTGTGCCGAATGGCATTCTCAGTGCTACGCTATTGCTTATGTTTAAATCCGACCCCGACGAGAGATCTTTGCGACGCGCGCGTATTGCGTGGTGCGCGTACGATTGGGCCAATTCTGCGTTTCCGACGGTAATCGTAACGTTTGTCTTTTCTGTTTATTTTGTTCAAGGGATTGCGAGTGACGAAATTACTGGCACCGCACAGTGGGGCTATGCTCTGTCCGTTTCAGGCGTTTTGATTGCACTCTTCAGCCCTGTGTTGGGTGCAATCGCCGATTCTACGGGGCGGCGTAAAATCTGGCTCGGTTTCTTTTCTGCGATGCTAGCGATTTGCGCCGGGTCACTGTGGTTTGCGCAACCTAATCCTTCGTTCGTGTTTTACGCCCTGATCATGTTTGGCTGCGCCAATATTTCATTTGAGGTTGGGCAAGTGTTTTATAACGCAATGCTGCCGGATATCGTTTCACGAGAAAAAATAGGTCGGTTATCCGGTTGGGGGTGGAGCTGTGGGTATATGGGTGGATTGGCGTGTTTAGTAATACTACTTATCTTTTTTCTGCGGCCGGAAGTCCCACCTCTCGGTCTTAACCCTCGCGAATCAGAGCAAGTGCGCATAGTCGGGCCCGTGGTTGCAGTCTGGTTTACCTTGTTTTGTTTGCCTCTTTTCCTATGCATACCGGACTCAAAGTCGCGTTCTTCTCGACGTTTTCAAGCTGCGTTTGCAGGTGTTAAGGCTTTGATTTCGACTATGCGAACGGTGCGCCGACACAAAAACATAGCCTGGTTTCTCTGTGCGCGAATTTTCTATGTCGATGGGATCAACACAATGTTTGCATTTGGCGCGGTATATGCCAGCGGGACTTTTGGGATGTCTACAGAAGAAGTTGTCCTGTTTGCTATCGCTATAACTCTAGCTGCCGGGTTCGGTGCAGCGGCATTTGGATGGGTTGCCGATCATATAGGATCGAAGCGAACAATCGTTATTGCCCTTTTTGGACTGATCTCACTTGGGACTCCCCTCCTCGTTATTGAGACCAAACTTTGGTTTTGGCTTGTTGGGATACCCTTGGGTTTTTTCATGGGCCCGGCGCAGGCAGCAAGCCGGTCCTTGATGGCTAAGATCGCACCGACAGATCACTACTCCGAGATGTTTGGTTTGTTTGCCTTTTCAGGCCGCGCCACTGCTTTTGTAGGACCTGCTCTTCTTGCAACTTTTACAGCTTTTTTTGAATCTCAGCGCATTGGTATGTCTGTAATTGTCGTCTTCATTGGCATTGGTTTAGCGATTTTGTATTGGAAAGTGGGCGAAGAATAGGATCGTTTCTGCCCAAAAAACTACAGCAATTTCGGGGCTCCGCGGGAAGTTAAATATTGGCTGATTAATGTCGAAAGTGTCGTATGCCAGTGAATACCATGGCGAGGTTAGCTTCGTCGGCGGCGGCGATAACCTCTTCGTCTCTTACCGATCCACCGGGTTGAATGACCGCCGTTGCTCCAGCTTCCGCAGCAGCTAATAGACCGTCGGCAAATGGAAAGAAAGCGTCGGAGGCAACTACTGATCCTTTGACTAGTGCGCCTGTTTCGCCTGCTGCTCTGGCGGCATCTTCTGATTTTCGCGCGGCAATTCGGGAGGAGTCTACCCGGCTCATTTGGCCTGCGCCGATGCCGACAGTTGCACCATCTTTTGCGTAAACGATAGCATTTGATTTAACATGCTTGCAGACTGCAAACGCAAAAAGCAGGTCGGCGACTTCTTGCGTGGACGGCTCGCGTTTCGAGACGATTTCCAGATCGCCTCGGTCAATTCGCGCCCAATCCCGGTCCTGGAGTAAGAACCCATCTGAGAGCATCTTGGTTATAAACCCGGGTGCTGAGGGGTTGGGCACCCCCCCCGTTTCGAGCAGCCGCAGATTTTTCTTCGTTGCCAAAATTTTCCTCGCTTCCGTGGTGATTTCCGGTGCGATGACAACTTCAAGAAACAGATCTTTCATTGCCTCTGCAGCTTCGTCGTCAATAGGTCGATTCGCAGAAGTAATGCCTCCGAAAGCGCTGACTGGATCACATTTTAGGGCTTTTGTATAAGCTTCTTGCAGCGAACCACCAATCGCTACACCGCAAGGATTAGCGTGTTTAATAATAGCTATAGCAGGCATATCAAATTCTGCGACTAACTCAAATGCGGCATCGGTGTCATTCAGGTTATTATATGACAGCTCCTTGCCTTGGATCTGGGTGGCGGTAGCGATCCCTGGGCGGTTTTTTCCTGTTGTATAAAACGCTGCATTCTGATGCGGGTTTTCACCGTAGCGCAGGGACTGAACGCGCACGCCAGACAGCGAAAAACGACGAGGAAAGTTGTCACCGCTTTGCTCTGAAAACCAGCGCCCGATGGCAGCGTCGTAGGCAGCCGTTCGCGCGTAAGCGATGCTAGCTAGTCGCCTGCGAAGACCAAGTGAGGTGCCGCCGTCATTAGATTTGATGTCTTCGATTACCGCTTCGTAGTCTTCCGCATCTGTCACTATAGTAACGCTGTCATGGTTCTTGGCCGCGGATCGGATTAGCGCGGGTCCCCCTATATCAATATTTTCCACACAGGTATTGTCATCGGCGCCGCCTGCTACCGTGGCTTCAAACGGGTATAAATTGACCACGACTAAGTCAATCGGAGCAATATCGTGCTCTTTCATCGTCGTCAGATGCGCCTGATCGCCGCGACGACCCAGGATGCCGCCATGCACTCTCGGGTGGAGTGTCTTGACGCGCCCATCTAAAATTTCAGGGAACCCCGTATGGTCGCCAACTTCGATGACGTTAATGCCCGCATCTCGCATGGCCTGCGCTGTGCCGCCCGTCGATAGTATCTCGACTCGCAGGTCACTGAGAAACTGAGCGAAATCGACTAAACCAGACTTGTCAGATACGGAAATCAGCGCCCTTCGGATAACGGGAATTTCATCAATCATCGAGTTGTCTCCGTGGCTGCTGAGTTTTTATTCGGACGCCGCCGACTGTGTGCCGTCGTTTCGGCTATTATTTTTATCGGGCGATTTAAATTCTGGCACAAGGCGGTGAACTATCGCGCGGGCTTTGGCACGGTCTCCAACTTGTATCTTCTCATTAAGCTCATCGATTGCGCTTGCCAGAAAATCTAGATCTGTCGCCCTCGGCGTTGCTAACAGAATACCGGGATGCGTTGTCGGGATTAGTTCTTCGGATGCGTGCAGGATTTCCTCGTAAAGTTTTTCACCGGGTCGCAGTCCAGTGATCTGGATGCCTACATCAATATCAGGTTGGCGTCCCGCTAAAAGTATGATCTGGCGGGCCAGGTCAATTATTTTTACTGGCTTACCCATATCAAGGACGTAGATCTTTCCTTGTTTGGCATCGTCGGTGACACCCTGAACAGAGGATTGCAGAACCAGTTCGACTGCCTCACGTACCGTCATAAAAAATCGGGTCATATCGGGGTGCGTTACTGTTAATGGCCCGCCTGCTGCGAGCTGGCGCTGGAACAGCGGTACTACCGACCCTGTCGATCCTAGCACGTTGCCGAACCGGACTGTAACGAAGTGGGTCCGCTCGTCGCCGCGGGCGGCTTCGCGCAGATCAAGAGCTTGACAATAGCTTTCCGCAACTCGTTTGGTTGCTCCCATCATGCTGGATGGGTTGACTGCTTTGTCAGTTGAAATCAGAACCATAGCCTTCGCGGCGTAGGTGCAGCAGGCATCTGCTACAGTTTTTGTCCCTATTACGTTGGTTGATGCGCCTTCGTCCGGATGCATTTCGACCATGGGCACGTGTTTCAGCGCCGCTGCATGAAATACAAGTTCTGGTCGCTCTTCCGCAAACACACGGTCCATACGAGCGGCGTCTCGCACGTCCGCGAGGATTGCCCGGCGCAGTAGATCGGGTGCATTTTCGCCGATCTCCAGATCAATTGCGTAAAGCTGATATTCCGAATTATCAACAAGCGCGATTGATGTAGGTCCGAATGCGGCGATTTGTCGGCACAGTTCAGCCCCGATAGTACCGCCGGCACCAGTTACTAACACCCGGCGCCCGCCAATCAGTTTTGCCATACTGCTACGGTCTAACGTTGTCTGCGGCCGCCCCAGTAAATCTTCGATATTGATCGGGCGTATTTCCGGGGCTGCGTCGATGTTCTCGCGGAAATCGTCCAGCTGAGGCATGCGAGCAAGACCAATGCCTAGTTCTTTGGAAATATCGAGAATTCGTTGAACCTCTTCGCCTTTGATGTCCGGATTGGTGATGATCAGCCGTTGCGGATTGCGCCCCTCCCGGTCCATCTTCTCGATGATAGTAGGGATGTCGTCGATCTTCCCTAGAATTTGCACGCCGTGAATATTGCGACCAATACGGCCGCCCTTTTCATCGACTAAGCCGGCCGCATACCAGGCGGATTGTTTCCCGCGGTTCATCGCCCGTATGAAGAGATCTGCCGAGTCCCCGGCGCCGATTAGTAAAACGGGAGTTCGATGTTCACCATCCCGCTTGCCTGCATCATGGGCGCGACGATCTTTGAAAAGTCGATAGACGAATCTGGGCCCGCCCAACATTACGATAAGTACTAGCCAGTTGATTGGCAATGTAGAGCGGGGAACAAGTTCGAGCCGAGAGATTAGAAACATTGCGGCGAAAAACACAAGGCAGATAACAGATACGGCCTTTATGATTGCCAACAAATCTTCGACCGATGCGTACCGCCAGACGCCGCTGTATAGCTGAAAGGCCCAAAAGGCCACTCCTGCGATGACTAAATAGATGACCGTCGCTTGAACGACAAATCCGACTTCAAAATACTCGAAATTGTCGCCCACACGCAGATAGAGCGCCACCAGAAAAGAAAGTGCCGCCATTCCTAGGTCGTGGGTGAATGCGACCTTAGCGCGGGTGCCGCGCAGGCTGTAACGGGGAAGAAAGGGTAATCGTTGCATCAGCAGAATTCCAGATAGGACGATAGCACACGCGTTCCGATTCGCCCATAACGGTCGCCTATTGTAAAGTAGGGTAAAGTATTTTACGGAAATAGCTAATGTTGAGCGCGGTGCCACGCAGCGGTAGCCGCAAGGCCCTGGTCGACCGTAAAGGCGGGTACCCAATTAAACGTTTGACGAAAGTGAGACGAGTCGATCTCAAGAGAATCGCAAAGCCTCCTAATGGTAGCCTCTT
>CAJWSW010000078.1 GCA_913046035.1 uncultured Alphaproteobacteria bacterium
CAATCTGAGTGCGAAGCGAACCCATCAGGCCGCAAAAAAATCATTATTCTTGGCGGAGGGCCGAACCGAATAGGCCAAGGTATAGAGTTTGATTACTGCTGCGTGCATGCAGTATACGCCTTAAATGAAGCTGGTTACGAAACTATTATGGTGAACTGTAATCCAGAGACTGTATCAACTGATTACGACACGTCCGACCGGCTTTATTTTGAGCCCCTAACTGCCGAAGACGTAATCGAAATCGTGCGGAAGGAGGAGGAAGGCGGTGAGGTTTTTGGGTTAATTCTCCAATATGGTGGTCAGACGCCGCTAAAACTCGCCTCAGATCTTGAAGCGGCCGGTGTGCCCATTCTTGGCACAACTCCAGACGCAATCGACTTGGCGGAAGACCGAGAACGATTTCAGGCTTTGTTAAACAAAATCGGTCTTCGGCAACCGGCGAATGGTATTGCGCGAACCAGAGAAAAAGCCATGAGCGTTGCCAACGAAATTGGTTATCCAGTTGTCATTCGACCGTCGTACGTCTTAGGTGGTCGGGCAATGGAGATTGTTCACGACGACACTGGATTAGCCCGATACATAAGCAGTGCAGTGCAAGTATCAGGAGACAACCCTGTTCTCATAGACTCTTATTTACGTGATGCCATTGAAGTTGACGTAGATGCGATCCGCGATATCGACGACAACGTTCACATTGCTGGCATTATGGAACACATTGAAGAGGCGGGTATCCATTCCGGTGACTCTGCCTGCTCACTGCCACCCTATTCGTTGCCAGAAACTATCCTCAAAGAATTGCGCCGCCAGACAGAGCAACTTGCTCGCGGTTTAGGCGTAGTCGGCCTTATGAACGTGCAATACGCTATTAAAGATAAGGATGTTTACATCCTTGAGGTCAATCCCCGTGCCAGCCGGACAGTTCCTTTCGTAGCGAAGGCAACAGGAGTGCCGATAGCTAAGGTCGCCGCTCGGGCTATGGCGGGCGAGAAAATCGCTGACCTTTTAAAAATGTACCCGTCTGAAGCAAAAAGTGGTCATGTAGCTGTTAAGGAAGCTGTATTCCCTTTTGCTAAGTTCCCGGGCGTGGATATCATTTTAGGTCCAGAAATGAAGTCCACAGGGGAGGTTATGGGTATTGACTCGGATTTCGGGCGCGCTTTCGCGAAGTCTCAGCTGGGCAGCGGCACGTTGGTTCCTTCGAATGGCACTGTTTTCATCTCTGTTCGCGATCGCGACAAAGATGCGATGGTAGAAATAGGTCACCGGCTAAAGGAATTGGGCTTTCTCCTAGTTGCTACTAAGGGTACCGCAGATACTCTGAACGCCGCCGGTGTTGAGGCTGAGCTAGTCAAGAAAGTTCACGAGGGGCGTCCCCACATCGTCGACTCAATGATATCCGGAAATGTCCAGTTAGTATTTAATACTACTGAAGGATCAAAGGCGATTGCAGACTCCTACGAGCTTCGTCGATCAGCGCTTGTGCGGAAAATACCCTATTACACGACAGTTGCAGGTGCAAAGGCCGCCGTTGAAGCTATTTCAGCGATGCGTGCTGGCGGGCTTGAAGTTCAACCGCTGCAGTCTTATTTTACTAAGTCGTATTTAGCAAACAACTAGACTAGCTTTAGCAAGGCGCGCTTGTCCAGCCGCAAGTCTGGGAAAAGTTTTTTTTGTGCAAAGGACAAAACTATGGAAAAAGCACCGATGACACTTCAGGGTTACACAGATCTTGAGACGGAGCTTAAACGGCTGAAATCAAATGAACGCCCGGACGTAATCAAGGCGATCGCCGCAGCCCGAGAGCATGGCGACCTGTCGGAGAATGCGGAATACCATGCAGCACGAGAACGGCAAGCGTTTATCGAAGGTAGGGTAGGCATCATCGAAGATCTTCTCAGCCGCGCAGAGGTTATCGACGTGTCATCGATTAAGGGGAAGGCCATAAAATTTGGCGCTACCATTAAAGTTGAAGATGAAGACACAGATGAAAAGTCCACCTATCAAATTGTAGGCGAGCACGAAGCTGATATTCAAAAGGGAAAGCTTTCTGTCACCTCACCGATGGCTCGTGCCATGATTGGAAAAACTGTTGGGGACTCAGTCGAGGTCACTACACCCGGCGGCACCAAGTCATACGAAATTATGGGAGTACGCTACAAATAAGTAAAAAATAAACAGAACCCTGCCGTTGAAGTCAGTTTTGTTACAGGGTTTCATACGTGTGAAAGAAGGGTGGAATTTCAGCGCACCGAACTTGCTACGCTCTTCGGCATCACAAATCCCATATGAAGAAATATTTGCATAGCCACAAAAAATTTTTGGAGAGCCTGAGCCAGGTTTTAGAAACGCATATTCGATATTTGCAGGCAATAGTTTAATATACCTTTGTCACAAGGGTTTAAATTTCGTATTGACGTTCTTAAACATGTCTACCATACCATTATTGCTTCTTACCGGTTTCCTCGGAAGCGGCAAAACAACTCTACTTAACAAGCTCTTACGTGCAGAGAACATGCAGGGCACGGCTGTTTTAGTAAATGAACTAGGGCAGATAGGTATCGATCACGATCTAGTTGTGGGAGCAAGCGACGATATTCTTCTTCTCGACGGCGGCTGTTTATGTTGCAGACCGCAAGGAAGTATAACGGAAGGCATCTCAAGGTTTCTTCAACTCGATTCACTACCGAATACTATTGTGATTGAGACATCTGGTGCGGCAAACCCCTACCCAATTATGGAAAACTTGAGCCAATACTCTCATAAGATAGCTAAATTGAGAGATCCGTCCGTAATCACAACCCTCGATTCAACCACCTACCTAAAAACCTTTTCACAGTTTCCTGAGTCTCGTTTTCAAGTCAGCGCCAGTGATTTTATCATCCTTACAAAAACCGATATTGCGCCGAACTATTGCCGTGACGCCGTGGAAGAAGACATTCGCCGAATAAATCCTCGCGCCATAATTTTAGACAATTGTGAAATTAATGCGACAAATGAGTTTGTTGAGAAACTTGGGTCCTCTTCGTTTGAACCGCCGTTAAAAACCGGGGACAAGAGCCAAGCCGAAACCGAAGTTCACGGCGAAAAAGACTTCCAGACCGTAGATAAACAGTTTTATGGATATTTGAATGCCGAAAAGGTGCAGGATTGGATTGATAAGACGCTTTTTGAATATGGATCAAACCTTCTTCGTGTGAAAGGAATTCTACACCTTAAAGAATTTCAAAATCCGGTAACGTTACAATGTGTAAGAGACCATGTATTTCCAATTACTGAGATCGAAAACCAACTGATTAAGCCTGGTTGCAACACGATAACCGCTATAGGTTGGAATATGCACCGCGGGCTTATCTCAGAAGCAATTAACGATTTGTCAATTATGGCTCACGGCTAACGGAGGCTCACCGCCGAAAAGCAAAACGTTTAGTTGTAATTAGACAAGGCCCTGTTCAAGAGTCGCAAACTCGAGTCAACCGCTCCCAAGCGAACGGCATCTCGATCACCCTCAAAGTTATACCTTTCAACAAAGCTATTAGCCCGCCCATTAGTGGAAACACTAATGTAGCAGGTTCCTACGGGGTCATTTTCATTTCCTCCGGTCGGCCCGGCATAACCAGTAACCGCTATCGAAATACCCGCGCCCGAATGTTTTAGGCCCTGATTGGCTAGCGCCTCGGTAACAGGAGAACTCACAGCCCCATGCAACCTCGATAATTCAGGGTTAACATTTAAACCAGTCGCTTTTGCATCTGCGTGATAGAGGATAAAACCGCGTTCAAATATTGCTGACGCACCAGAGACAGAGGTTAGTGCTGCGGCCAACAAGCCAGATGTCACCGTCTCGACGGTACAGATCCTTGCCGTTTTAGCGCGCGCGCAATTTAAGGCCTCCTCAACTAAAGCAGTGGTCTCAAAAGGAAACATTTATTTCTCCAATTTTGCCGGCCCATCGGTTATGTCGATGAAAACATTTTTTATTTCGGTGTATAGACTAAGCGCTTCCATGCCCAGTTCTCTGCCAACGCCAGACTGCTTTACCCCTCCAAAAGCTGAAAAGGTGCTGTAGCGGCTTGCACTTCCATGAGAATTTACACTAACCATTCCAGCCTCTATGTCTCGTACGACCCGCAGTGCACGATTAACATCTCTTGTCCAGACCGACGCGTTAAGGCCATAGACTGAGTCATTCGCAATTTGAATTGCTTCCTTCTCGTTTTCGAACGGAATTACGACAGCCACTGGGCCGAATATCTCCTCTTGTGCAATTCGCATTTTATTTGTGGCATTTCTTATTATTGTCGGTTCGAAGAAATTGCCACTGCTAAGGTGGGAAGGACGGCCACCGCCTATGACAACCTCACCGCCCTCTGCAATACCGAGTGAAAGGTAATTATTTACTATTTCCCATTGCGTTTTGGAGATCAGCGGGCCCATATCCGTGTTTTTATCGAGCGGATCGCCAATCTGATAATCATCTAATCCATCGACCATGATATCTATTAATTCGTTGTAGATAGGTTTTTCTACTACAATTCGGGTGCGGGCAGAGCAGCTTTGGCCAGCATTTCCAAATGCCGCGCTAATTGCTGCCTTCCCCGCTTTTTCGATATTTGCATCTGCAAAAATAATATTCGGGCTTTTACCACCCAACTCCAAAGACACCCGCTTAATATCGTTCGCCGCCGCTTTGACTATCGTGGCCCCTGTCTGACCTTCCCCGGTGAAGGCTATCTTTTTAATAAGTGGGTGGGTGGCAATATCCATACCGATTCCACCTCCCGGTCCAGGTAGGACATTTAACACCCCGGGCGGGAGGTCCACCGTCTGGGCAATATTCGCTAACATAAGTGAAGTTATTGGTGTGTGGCTGGCCGGCTTAAGCAAGACAGAGCAACCACACGCCAAAGCAGGAGCAACTTTCCACGCAGCAGCCATGAAAGGGAAATTCCATGGCGTTATCTGAGCAACCACACCGACAGGTTCGCGAAGCGTGAAGTCTATAAATTCCTCTCCAAGAGGGATAGTCGATCCAAAAAATTTGTCCATCGCACCTGCGTAATATTCAAAGACACGAGCGGCTGCGACCACCTCATTTCTAGAGTTTTGGATTGTTTTGCCACTCGATTTTGTCTCGGCAACCGCGATCTCTTCTTCGCGCAAAAGTATTTCATCCGCTATTTTGCGGAGGTATTTACCTCGATCAAACGGCAACATTCTTGACCAGCTACCTGCGAAAGCCTTGCTAGCGGCGGCTACCGCTATACTTAGGTCATCAGAGGATGCTTTGGAGACCGAAGCAAAGTGGGTATTGTCGAACGGATTTACTACATGAAATATTTCGCCCGACAGCGCTGGAACAAACTCGCCATCTATGAAAAGCTTAAAGTCGTCCAACTCTCTTAGCTTCCCAGAAATTGCAGTGCTTCATCACAAAATTTCTTCGCCGCATCGGCAATGCTATCTGCTCCATAAATACCTCGACCAATCACTGCATAAGCATTACACCCGGGCGCTGCAGCAAAGCAGTCTGAAATATTACCACCTAACGCACCAATCCCCGGAATAATGATAGACGGTTTTTCCATTTTCTCGCGTAAATTTATAGAGTGACTACGCACCTTTTCCGGTGTCTTCCCAGGAACGATAAAATATTTCGCGCCGATACCAATCGATCTTGCAAATATATCGCCTAGTGCCTCGTCAACGACGTATCCACCACCCGATTTAGTATAGTCCTCAATCGGAAGGTCCCCGCCGACTAATGGAGCAATATTATATTTGATTGCTGACCCGACAAAGGAAGTAACCGCGCTGGGGCCGGCCAGTGGAAAGAGAATTAAACCATTTACACCAGACTCTGCAGCAATCTTACTAAATTTTTCACCCATATCAGGGATGTCGGCACCCGCCTTTTGATGGTCATAAATTATAGGCAGGTCCGTTATTTCACGAATTGTTGAAACGGCTTTAGATAACCCCAATTGCAGTGCAGTGGTGAGGCCTATTTTAAATCCAACAACCCCCTCGACGGCGGCAGTGGCCTCGACTGTTTTGAGGACACCATCGAGCGTTGAATTATCAAGTGCGGGTATAATCCCGTGAGTCAGCCGGAACAAATTATCTGTAGACTGGTTATCTTGCACGCTTCATCCCTTCAAGATCTACTCCGCTAACGCGAATTTATTCTAAATGTAACTGCAAGAAATTTGGTCGTCGAGCAGCAGGATTATTCTTCTTCAAGCCGTTTAATTGTTCTCAGCGCGCTCGGTTTTATGTCCTTAATATCGAGACTGACATCGAGTGCGCTTATGCTGTGAGTGAGGTCACCGAGAGAAATTATATCGACCCCAATCTTCGAAATTGGACCAATTGTTTGTTCATTGATTCCACCCGACGCCTCTGTCATGGCTTGGCCGTTTACCAATTTTAACCCCTCTGACATCTCATCAAGGTCCATATTGTCGAACATTATGATCTCAGCATTTACATCAAGAGCCTCTTGCACCATCTCTAGAGTCTCGCATTCAACCTCTATTTTAAAAGTGTGTTGCGCGTGGGATCTAATCGTTTCCACTGCATTTGTGAGCGAGCCCGCCGCCTTGATATGATTGTCTTTTATCAGTATGCAATTACTCAGGTTAAAGATATGGTTGTGAGCGCCTCCAACGCGGACAGCATATTTTTGTAAAATTCGAAGCCCGGGCCATCCTTTTCGCGTATCTGTGATCCTTACATTCGTTCCTTCGATCATTTTCATGTAGCGACTGGTCTTCGTTGCAATCCCCGAAAGTTGTTGAATCCAATCAAGCGCACAACGTTCGATAGCAAAAAATGTTGATGTGCGCGCTGAAATTTTTAAGAGTGTTGTTCCTGGGCCTATGACCTCACCATCACTAACCAAATGCTCAATTTCCGCGTGTTCATCAAGCTGTCTAATTGTCTCGTCAGCTAATAAGAGACCGCAAACAATACCGGTATCTTTCGCGTAGATTTGTCCAGTCTGAATAGGATCCTCGTCAAGAACGAGAAATCCGCCTGTAGTGTCACCCGAACCAAGCTCCTCTCTAAGCCCTGCTTCAACAAGAGGCCGGATTAAAAAACGATTCAATTGCATATGTTCTCCCCTTCATGAAAACAGTTTCCGAGGTAATTCGGTACACCTCCTAGATCACCAAAACTTTCAAAGTGTATTCTTAGAGTGTATTTTTATAAATTTTTCCTTGTTTCATAATCAGCTTTAAATGATCCCTTTTTTCTAAAATTGAAATATCGTCAAGGGGGTCTCCATCAACAATAAGTACATCCGCAATTTTACCGGGCGTCAACTCGCCGAGGTCTGGCATCCCGATACATAATGCCGCTTTTGAAGTGGCTGAGACGATCGCTTCCATCGGACTTAATCCCAAGAATTCGACCATAAATCGAAGTTCCACAAGATTTTCGCCTACGAGCAACCGGTGTGACTGGTCAGTGCCCATAGCGATCTTGACACCGCGACGAACAGCCTCTCGCCAGATCGGAATCTGTTCTTCTTTCATTTTACGAAAAATTTCTTGGTCTTTTTGCTCTTCCTCACCAAGCTGTTGTTTTCCCCAAGCTGGGTCCTTTTTCCGGTTTTCTACAGATAAAGGAACAAGAGCAAGCGTCGGCACCCACCAAGTCGACTGTTGAACCATCCGGTCAATACATTCTTCATCTATAAACCAACCGTGTTCAATAGAATGCACGCCCGCCTCAAGGGCAGTACGAATCCCCAAAACACCCTCAGCATGAACAGCAACCGGCCTTTTTTTCGCCGCCGCCTCGTCAACTGCGCATTTGATTTCTTCTACGGTAAACTGTGGTTCATCCCAACTGTCAGTAACGGAGGTAATTCCGCCGGTTGAACAAATTTTAATAAAATCCGCCCCCGCCATTAAAAACTGGCGGACCACTTTTCTTACACCCTCAACACCATCAGCGACCCCATCAGGAAGCCAGGTCCGTTTGGGGATGCGCATGCCAGCTGGCACCCAGTAATCGCCGTGCCCCCCGGTTTGAGAAATCATAGCGATAGATATCTGGAGCCTTGGCCCATCAATTAACCCATCTTCAATTGCCTGCCTAAATCCTGCATCGGCGCCCCCCATATCTCGAGCGGTTGTGACGCCACAAGCAATTGTCTCCTCGATGATTTGTGTCGAACGAAGCACATTGTAAGTAGGTGAATTCAGTAAATGCTGACGTACGTCTCTTGACCGATAAGTACAATGTAAGTGGCAGTCTATGATGCCCGGCAGTACATGGTAACCCTCTGCGTCGATGATCGTGGTTCCCTGCGGTACATTCGTGGTCGCGACAGATCCAACGCTAACCAATCGTCCTTGATCGATCAGAATGACACTGTTTTTGATCGGATCGTTTCCCGTTCCATCAATTAAGTTGCCTCCCACTATCGCTTTCATAGAATTTTCCAACACAATTCAAGTTATTATTTTTCACCGATGAAATCGGCGCCATCTACTGAGAGGCGAGGCTTTACGCAACTTCCTTTCCTACCTCTGTGTACCGTTCTAAATGGAATAGTCAAGTTGATGAAGTTCTCTAGGACCCATACTATCCGACGAAGATCGCCATGACCTGTTCTTCGATATCTGACAGGCCTGACGCGGGATTGACCAATTAAATGACCCCGCAAACTCAACTGGTTCGAGATAAAGTTTCCGCTTTTTTATTAAAAAAAATTAATATCTCTCAAAACAGTCAATCGACCCAAACTGTCCGGTTTGACGTATAAACATATAGATTATTTGTTGGTCACACCGACAGGCACGTTATGTTTTCAGAAAACTTTGCAAGGACCGAATATGTTGACACGATCCAAACCGACTTGGGAATTACCTGCCTCTATTGCAACAACTGAGGCAGATTTTCTTAATCGTCGCGAATTGTGCAAAAAAATTGCTGCCGGTTCTATCCTGGCGGGTGGGCCTTCGTTGATCTTCACGCCGTCAGCCTGCGCAACTCAGAAAAAAGATTTGTCAACAAGTCTTTACCCGGCAACGCGGAATGCGAATTACAAAGTTAACCGTGAGATTACGCCAGAAAAGATCACTACCACTTATAATAATTTTTACGAGTTTGGCAGTCACAAGAATATTTGGCGCGCTGCTCAGAGGCTCCAAATCCGTCCATGGGAAGTCACTATCGACGGCCTCGTAGAGAGAGAAATAAAAGTGGATATCGATACGCTTCTAAAAAGAATGCAATTGGAAGAACGCATTTACCGGCACCGCTGCGTGGAGGCGTGGGCAATTACCGTGCCGTGGACTGGCTTTCCAATGAGGGCGTTGCTTGATTATGCTAGACCGCGAGCAGGCGCAAAATATGTTGTTATGGAAGCCTTTGAGGATCAAGAAATCGCGCCAGGTCAACGGCAATTTTGGTACCCATGGCCATACCGCGAGGCGGTAACTATTGAGGAAGCTGCAAATGAACTTTCAATGATTGGTACCGGTGCCTATGGCAGGCCAATGGCAAAGCAAAACGGTGCACCCCTGCGTTTAATTGTGCCGTGGAAATACGGCTTTAAACAAATCAAATCGATCGTCCGTTTCCACTTTACTGAAAATAGACCACTCAGTTTTTGGCAAAAAGTACAGGGAGAGGAATACGGGTTTTGGGCAAATGTAAACCCTGACGTTGATCATCCACGCTGGAGCCAGGCAACAGAGAAACTTCTTGGCACGGGCAAACAAGTACCAACCCAGCTCTACAATGGCTACGCCGAATACGTAGCTGAATTGTATACTGGAATTAGAAAAAAAGAAAAAATCTTCTACTAGGATTACCCTCGCCTATAACCACCATCCTTGATAGCAAGGTATCTATGAATGACTTGATTCATAAGGCACTTAGCGTCGTAAATTTCCTTAGCCTCATTCTTAAGAAAGAACTGAATTGGGATAATCTGCGCTTATTAAACTAACATCGCTTCAGTAGCTGATCTCACCTCATCCTCTGAAACTTCATCGGCGAGTTCGACAAGCTTCAATCCACCTTTGACGACGTCGAAAACACCGAGGTTCGTTATAATCCTATTAACGACAGATTTACCGGTCAGTGGCAGCGTACATTCCCTCAGCAATTTGGGGGCTCCACTTTTAGAAGTGTGATCCATCACTACTAGGACACGACCTACGCCTGCCACTAAATCCATCGCCCCGCCCATACCCTTGACTAGTTTGCCGGGGATCATCCAGTTGGCAAGGTCACCATTTTCAGCGACCTCCATTGCTCCCAAGATTGCCATATTTATCTTGCCACCGCGGATCATCGCGAAGGATTCGTCGCTGCCGAAATAAGAAGTGCGGTTCATCTCACTCACAGT
>CAJWSW010000079.1 GCA_913046035.1 uncultured Alphaproteobacteria bacterium
GAGGTTGGTGATATAAACATCCGGTCTTGCGATACTGATAGCTGCAAGCATTTTTTCTAATAACTGACCTGCTGGCCCGACAAATGGAATGCCCTGTCTATCTTCCTCACCGCCAGGCGCCTCTCCAATGAACATAAGCCTCGCGGAGGACGGGCCATCGGCGAAAACAAAATTTATGGCGGTTTCCTTCAGAGGACACCCATCGAAGGCTTTAAAAGCATGGTGCAATTCGTCGAGCGTTGATGCTTGCTTGGCAGCTTCTTGCGCGGTCTCAACCGCCGCATCACGCGATTGGAGTAAAGGCGGGGTCGGCCTTCTATTCAGTGATGTCTTTTTCTCCGTCTTTTTTTTAGGTTTCGCTGCTCTCGTTGGCGAAGAAGCAGCAAAACGAGATAAAGGCGAATTGCCAGCCGTCTCATCCACACCGGATTCAACGTACCACTGCAGAATATCCTTAATCTCGGCCACTCTTACCATACCACTAGGTTAGACCATTTTGTCGCGGCTGAATATTCTACAATCGCATGTTATATTAGCTTTCTACTGTGACAGTGCGGAGATCGCGGAGCGGCGAATGGAAAGAGAATCGATGGAATTCGATGTTGTGATCGTCGGCGCTGGCCCATCAGGGCTCGCCTCAGCGATTCGGCTCCGTCAATTGGCCGAAGAAAAGAAACAGGATATTTCTGTCTGCGTTATCGAAAAAGGCTCGGAGGTTGGTGCTCACATCCTGTCAGGTGCGGTCATGGAGCCGCGAGCCCTTAACGAACTTTTGCCAGATTGGAAGCAGCGCGGTGCCCCCCTGCACACGCTAGTTGAGGAGGATCGGTTCTTGCTGCTGGGAAAGTCAGCGGCCTGGAGGCTACCTACTCCGCCCCAAATGAAGAATGATGGAAACTATATCGTAAGCCTTGGCAATTTTTGTCGTTGGCTTGGAGAACAGGCAGAACTTGCGGGTGTCGAGATATATCCGGGATTTTCTGCGTCAGAAGTTCTTTACGATGACACCGGTAAGGTTAAAGGTGTTGCCACTGGGGATATGGGCATTGGCAAGGATGGAGAGAAGACTTCAAACTACCAGCGAGGCATTGAACTTTACGCCAAGCAGACGATCTTTGCGGAGGGGTGCCGTGGTTCTCTAACCAAAACTTTATTCGAGAGATTTAGCTTAGATGGTGATGTTTCTTCGCAGACTTACGGGATCGGTATAAAAGAGCTTTGGGAGATCGATTCTGAAAAACACTGTCCAGGGCGCGTAGTGCACACCATTGGCTGGCCCATGGATACTATGACCTATGGTGGATCTTTTCTATATCATTTAGAGGATAATCAGGTGGCGGTTGGCTTTGTGATCGGTTTAGATTACCAAAATCCGCACCTAAGCCCTTTCGAAGAGTTTCAGCGTTTTAAAACCCACCCAGAAATACGCCCAACTTTTGAAAATGGCCGTCGGATAGCATATGGCGCGCGTGCTTTAAATGAGGGTGGATACCAATCGGTGCCTAAACTGACCTTTCCCGGCGGCGTCTTGATTGGATGCGCCGCAGGTTTCCTCAACGTACCGAAAATTAAGGGCAGTCACACCGCGATAAAGTCTGGGATGTTGGCGGCCGAAGCGGTGTTCGAAGCGGTTGTCGGAGACGTTGAGGCTAACCAAGCAATGTCGTACGAGGATGCATTAAAAAAGAGTTGGGTCTGGGACGAATTGTATCGTGTCCGCAATATTCGCCCTTCCTTCAAATGGGGCATTTGGGGTGGGTTAATATATTCGGCGATCGATACTTTCGTTTTCCGAGGACGCGCTCCATGGACGCTGAAGCATCATGAAGATCACAAGATGCTCAAAAATGCGTCAAAAGCGCCGAAAATTGCGTACCCTAAACCTGACGGCCTGATTTCTTTCGACCGCTTGTCTTCTGTTTTCATATCCAACACTAATCATGAAGAAAACCAGCCGTCGCATCTCACGCTGAAGGATAAAAGCGTTCCGATTGACGTTAACCTCGCGCAATTTGACGCGCCAGAACAGCGCTACTGCCCGGCTGGTGTTTATGAAATCGTGGCGGATGACAACGGATCTAACCCTCGGTTACAGATCAACGCACAAAACTGCGTACATTGCAAAACCTGTGATATAAAAGACCCATCACAAAATATTAACTGGGTGGTTCCAGAAGGTGGTGGAGGACCGAATTACCCTAACATGTAATTGTCTAGTGAATTTCGTTGGAAGGATCGCCACATTTACGCCCGTTTAACGTTTTAATTGTCACTTAGGCGCCCTATGTATAGGAAAATGACGTGATTTTTTGGTTTGTAGCTGCATTACGGCCCGTAGTGAACGCTGGAAATCACGTTACGCTACCACTGTAAATCCGATACCATTGAAAAACAGAATGGAGCGGGCGTAATATGGGCCATACTTCGCCCAAAATAATAAGCGTAGCCCTCTTGGCGCTTATAGCAACGGGGGCTTGTGCGCCCGATGAGGGCGGAGCAGCCGTAGATAAGGCGCAAATTACTCAAATAGCTGCGTCTCAGTCGGGAAATTTTCTCGCCGGAAGATATGCCCAAAAAAATAACGATTTTAGGAGTGCCGCGGCGTTCCTAGGTTGGGCACTGGAAAAAAACCCCGACAACAAATTTCTTTTGCAGAATGCTTTTTTATCTCGGGTCGCCGACGGAGCAATTAAAGAAGCCATCCCTTTGGCACGAGAGATTAACAAGCGGCAGCTGAGAACGCCTACCGCGGAACTTATACTGCTGGTAGATGCCGTTGCCCGTGAGGCTTATTCCGACGCGAATAGGCTTCTCGGGGATTTTTCTGGTCAGGGGCTTGTCGGATATATGAAATCAATGATGGGCGCGTGGATAAAAATGGGTCAAGCCTCTGATATAAAAGGGGCCATTCAAATGCTCTCCTTGATGAAAGATTTGCCTAATTTCGGACTTCTTTATCAGTTCCATGCTGCCCTTATGGCCGACGTTGCTGGTATGACTGAAAAAGCGTCGGGTCATTTTAAGCTCGCTTCTGGGAAGGTTTTTCAGCCAACTTTCCGCGTCGTTCAAGGGTTTGGGTTACATCTGGAGCGGACCGGTAAAAAAGCTCAAGCAAAAACATTGTATGACAACTATCTGAGCGAGAATCGCGTCTCTGTTGGTTTTGACCTGGCACTGCGCCGACCTGACGGAGAAGAGAGGGCGCCGATGTTAGTCTCAACGGCTGCGGAGGGCGTTGCCGAAGTCCTTTTTTATCTCGCTAGCGTTGCGTTGCGTCGAGACTCACAGCGGGATGCGCTTGTTTTTGGCCAACTTGCCTTGTACCTCCGCCCAGACTTTGATCTAGCGCGAATGCTAGTCGCTGGCATTCTCGAGGGCATGGGCCGCACCGAAAACGCGATAGCCGTTTATCGAGCAGTCGACAAGCGATCTGCATTCTTTTGGTCAGCGCGGTTGGCGGTAGCAGACAATCTTGAAGCACTTGACCGCGATGACGAGGCTATCCGACTGCTTCGTGGCCTTGCCAAAGAAGACACAGTCCGTGCCGAACCACTCGTGAGCCTTGGTGATATTTTGCGTTCAAACAAACGGTTTAAAGAATCGGTGTTTGCATATGACCGAGCGATAGCGCGTCTTCCTGATCTTAACAAAAATCATTGGGCGATACTGTACTCTCGTGGAATTTCGCTCGAACGGTCTAAGCAGTGGAAACGCGCTGAACTCGATTTTAAGCACGCTCTAGAGCTGGAGCCTAATCAACCTTATGTCCTAAATTACCTTGGTTATTCATGGGTTGATCAAGGTATTAACCTGTATCGTGCGCGAAAAATGATCGAACGCGCTGTGGAACTGCGTCCAACTGATGGTTACATCGTCGACAGTTTAGGTTGGGTCCTTTTCCGAATGAGAGATTTCAAAGCAGCTGTCCATCAACTAGAGAGGGCAGTCGAACTGCGCCCAAACGACCCAACGATAAATGACCATCTTGGTGATGCGTATTGGCAGGTCGGCCGATACATCGAGGCGCGGTTTCAATGGAAGCGGGCGTTGGCGCTCAAACCCGAGGAAGATCGGGTCCCCATAATCGAGACAAAACTGTTGCATGGCTTGAAAGCGGAAGATGGCGGCGAAAAGGATAGCTGAATAACAGTGCGAAAAAATGAAATTTACTTGTGCCTAGATGCACCAGCGAAAATAAATCTTTACCTACACATCACCGGGCGACGTCCCGACGGTTATCACCTTTTAGATAGCTTGGTTGGCTTTACCGAATACGCTGACCGTGTTTTTGCGTCTCCGGCCGATGAATTGTCGTTGCGAATTCAAGGAGCCCATGGTTTGGGGCTGCAGGGCAATGAAGAAGATAATTTGATCATGCGCAGTGCTCGTGCCCTGCGGGACTCGTTCGGTGTGCGCGAGGGCGCTGCATTGACATTAGAGAAGAATTTACCGGTGTCTTCTGGCATCGGCGGTGGGTCTGCTGACGCTGCAGCGGCACTCAGGCTTCTGGCGCGCTTGTGGAAGGTTGATGTAAATGATCGAGATCTCTCGGACATAGGTCTTAAGATCGGATCTGACATACCTGTCTGTATCGTCGGTACACCGAGTAAGATGTCGGGTGTGGGGGAAACTGTGCATCCCGCCAAACCTTTGCCAAATTGTGCGGTGTTGCTTGTAAATGGCGGTGAGGCTGTTTCCACTTCTGCTGTTTTTGGAGCGTCTCGTCACCATTCTTCAGAAAGCGCAAACTGGGTTCCGCCCGATGATTTTGAGGGCCTGGTGTCCAATCTTCTTCCGTTGCGGAATGATCTAACCGAGGCGGCCCAACAGGCGTCACCGGTGATCAGAGAAATACTATCGGTGCTTGAGAAAAGCGAGGGGTGCGCGCTGGCTCGTGTTTCTGGCAGCGGCGGGACCTGTTTCGGTTTGTTCGCAGACTTATCTCAAGGAGATGTTGCTCAAAAGAAAATCGAACGTTTGCGAAATGGATGGTGGAGCGTTTTGACCGAGTTTCGCGCTCTCCGATCCGAAATAAAGCAAAGTTGACTAATTTGATAAATTCTTAGCCCACCATTACCTAAGTTTGTCGTCATGGTGTGATTTATAATAATGTATTTATTGCTTGTTTTTTCATATTAAGGATCGAGAAATTTTCGCCGACTGGTCATTTTTGTCTACCGTAGACGGCTATAAATCGGGCAGAAGGTTTTGCTCTTGAGTGTTAGTAACTTCTTTTTAGAACTTAGCCAGTGTAGTGTTTCCAATGTTATTTAACCCTCAGAAACCATAAAATCCGAATTAACCTCCTTTACAATTGGGCATGCGCATTAAATCCGATCTGCTATTATCCACTTGGGTCGTTGCATCAAGGGGTCGTGTTCCGATATGTTGGAGGAGTGCTGAGATGGGGCGTAGCCAAGCGGTAAGGCAACGGGTTTTGATCCCGTGATTCGCAGGTTCGATCCCTGCCGCCCCAGCCAGCAAATGCCTGAAGCGAGGCATTGGTGAGAATAGTCACTAAACTTTGCGACGAAGGCGTCGCTACTGACCACTAAACTATTTGTTTTTCTCCGATGAACCTCTGGGCATATGAAAACCGAACTTAAGATTTTAGATGCGACCGGCCTGCGCTGCCCGTTGCCAGTTCTCCGAGCACGAAAGGTGCTGCAAGACTTAAGACCCGGTAGCCTTCTCGAAATTCACTCAACTGACAAGGCTGCACCAGCTGACTTTAGGGCGTTTTGCAGAGAGACTGGTCACAGTTTCATTGATATTGAACAAGCTGGAGAGATCTACCGGATCCGATTGCGCAAACGAGGCTCGTAAACCCAGCGTTATTCGGCACACGAGAAAGAAAGTACTTACACTGTCCGGTGACGGGAAAACAACAGCAAAAAGATTGAGGCGACCATAAAGCCGGCCGATAGATAGAGCACCTCGTTCGTTAGATCGCCATCTAGTAATGCGCCATATGCTAACGGAGCGATGCCCTGTCCAACATTGAACCCCGTGCTGACGAATGCAAATACGGTGCCTAGAGCGCCCGCTGGCGCAAGGGCGCGAACCATCATATCTCGTGATGGGTTTACGATGCCACGGACGAACCCCCCAAGCGTGAAAGCGCCAATCACTAAAAAGACTGGGACAAACGCCGTGCCTACGATAATTAAGAGCGTGGCGTAGATAGAGAATGAACAGATGAGCACAAGATCGTGGCGTGGAGTCTTGTCGGCCAGCCAGCCTCCGAAAAGGGTCCCAATTGCGTTGCTAAATAGGAGGATTGATAGGATATATGCTGCGGTTTCGACTGTTATATCGTAGAGGGCGGGTAAATATACTGGTGCGAATGCAGTTAGGCCAATATTAGCGGATGAGGTCAATACGTAGAACAGAAATAGTAAAATTACTCCGCGGTTGAACATTGACCGGAGAGGTGTACCTGCTTTGGTTTTTTGCTTGGCAAAAGCGTCTTCTCGTAGAGTGTTTCCAGAAAATACAAAAATCAAACTTAATAGCACGCCGACCGATCCCGCTATAATTAGGGCGGTTCTCCAGTCTGTTTGTGTCATAAGCATGACCATAACCGCTGGTCCGGCAGCGGTCCCTAATGATCCTCCGAATGAATGCATGGAATAAGCACGCCCTTGGCGAGATTCCTCTACCGATGCCGTCAGGATCACATAGTCAGCTGGGTGAAAAACACTATTTCCGGCGCCAGCTATAAAAAAAAGCGCTAATAGCTCCCAGTAAGAAGTCGTGAAGCCTGATAACGCGAAAGCAGCGGACGTGATGAACAGTCCGCTTACCAAAACGCGCTTCGCCCCTAATTTGTCCACCAACATGCCCATTGGTGTTTGAAGAACGCCGGTGGCCACGTTATATGCCGTGAGAATCGCACCAAGTTGCAAGTTGGTGACCTCGAACTCGGTGCTGATCGCAACGAAAAGGGGGACCAAACCGAACATATAGAAATGACTCAGAAAATGCCCAAAGCCCACGAGGGAAATAGCGCGGAACTCACGGGCTATGCTGGCTGAAGGTGCGTGACTCATTTTACTATTTAATCCTATATGGCATCCGGTTAATCATCGCTTGCCAGCTTCGATTGCACCCAAAGGCAGAATTAAAATTTGGGCTGCGGGTTTCGTGAGGAAAGCATAGAAACTCCGGGGGTTATTTGCACAAATTCCTGATGAAATTAAACAGTTCCTTTGACTGGAAGAAAAGTGGCCATTCGGTTACTATGAAAACGTTGAAATTTGTATAGATCTCATTGACGATGTTGGTTTGGTGAAGCAGAAAAATAACAAGCCGTTTAAATCACGATCAACCTTCTAGCCGCCTTTTGCAATAATACATGTAAAACTGCCGGACGGTTCAAGAGAAGTTTAATAGACCCGAGATAGACACCGATAATTAATTTTTCGATTAATTACGTGAAACGCCGGAACAAACAGATAGGATGGTCGCAACATGGCCGAAAACTTCCGCGAACTTATAGACGAATTACGCATTGCTGATGAACTCATCGAAATCGAGAAGCCGGTTGACATTCGTCACATAGCTACGTTAGTCGATCAGTCTGATAAGGCGTTGATGTTCTCCAATGTAAGTGGTTACGATACTCCCGTTGTTTCTGGCGTCACTAACAGCCGAAAAAGACTAGCGATAGCAGCCGGTTGCGATTTCTCCGACATTGAGAGACGGCTGCGTGATGGGCTGGACCGGCCTATTGAGCCAGAGTTCGTAAACACCGGTCCGGTTCGCGAGGTCTATGTCGAGGGCGAAGAGGTGGATCTTTATTCAATGCCGATACCTCTGTTCTCCGTGCTTGATGGCGGACCAATGATTACAGCGGGGATCACCTTGTCCCGTGATCCAGACGAAGACGAAAATTCGGCTATCAACGCCGGCGTGTATAGGTTTTTGGTAAAGGAAAAAGCCCTTACCGGAATAGACATCGTCACGCCCAACAACCTACATCGTTACGCCGCAAAGGCATATGAAAGGGGAGAACCGCTTCCAATTTCGATTAATATCGGAACGCACCCTTTCGAGCTAATTTGTTCGACCTACAAGGCTCGCGCAGGCGTGAGTGAGCTTGCTATTGCAGGTGGTATGCGCGGAAAGGGTGTCCCGCTTACCCAGTGCCAGACCATCGACATGCCTTGTATTGCGGATGCAGAGATTGTGCTGGAGGCCGAAATACTGCCTACAGGCTGGACGCAGCCCGAAGGTCGCTTTGGTGAATTCACGCGGCTAATGGGGGGGTTACACTGGAACCCCAACGTGAGGATTAAGGCCGTTTCGATGCGTAAAAACCCGTTGTATTACGCACTGCATATGCCGTGGGAAAATATTTGGCCGTCGGGGCCCATTTACGAGGCTAATGTTCGGCGTGCTTTAGATGAAGCCGGTGTCAATGTAACGGCCGTAAATATAACGCCCGGCGGATGCTGTCACTGGCACGCGGTCATTGCCATAAAGCCGCTGCCGGGGGATGGTAAGAATGCGATTACCGCCGCTTTATCAGTTGCTGATATGAAGCATGTAACAGTTGTGGATCATGACATTGATGTGTTCGACCATGTGGATGTTGAGTGGGCAGTCGCGACCCGAGTTCAGGCGGATCGGGATGTATTAATTGTTTCTGGCGCGCGCTCGAAACCACTTGATCCTAGTCTGCCACCGCCAGGGCCGTACTCGCGTGTGCCAACGACGGCGAAGATGGGTATCGATGCCACTATACCCGATAACGTGCCGCGAGAACGATTTCATCGTATCGCTTACGCATATGCCGATGAAGTAAAACTGGAAGATTTTATGGGGCCTGCGAATGGCGCAGCTGAGTCTTTCAGCACGATCGCCCCAGAAGAGTTAGCTGAGAAAATTCTATTGCTGATTACAGAGCAGCCCCTTTATTTCGCGGAGATTTGCGAGAAATTTGTGCCGCACGGTTTCCAGGCCGTTACTCAGGCGCTCGGAGTGCTCCATGAACGGGGTACGCTATGGCAGGATGCAGAGGGTAGGTTCTGCCTAAAAGACTCGCAATTCGCAGCTGTGCCGCCGAAACGGTAGGGGTATTCTAGGTAAAACTCGAGATCTTTTACTGCTGAGACCTGATCTTGAACATGGATTGAGGTTATCGTTTGCAGAGCTCAGATCTCTCGACGATCCAACGGCCATTACTCATCATACCCAATTAACGCATGAACTGGTGTATCTAGACGATTGCGCCCTGAGAGGAACTTGAGCTCGATAATAAAAGATGCCGCTACGACTTTCGCATCGACGCCTCGCAAAAGTTTTAATGCTGCGGCGGCAGTTCCCCCTGTAGCAAGCAGGTCGTCCATCAAAACGACTCTCTGCCCTTTTCCGATTGCATCTGCTTGGATTTCAATCGTGTCGGTACCGTATTCCAGATCGTATGATACTGAGACAGTTTTGCCGGGTAGTTTGTTTTTCTTCCTCAGCATAGTAAGACCAATGCCTAGGCGTATGGCGAGGGGTGCAGCGACTAGGAAACCTCTAGACTCAATCCCAATTAGGCGGTCTGGTTTATAAGGTTCGATTTCTTTAGCGAGGCGGTCTACGGTCACCTTCCATGCTTCCGCGTTTTGCAGCAAAGTCGAAATATCGTAGAACAGTATCCCTGGCCTGGGAAAATCGGGAACCGATCGAATATGGTCCTCTAAATTCATCGTGTATCCTGACGCGGGTGGATATGCTGCAAGTGCGACACAACACCATACCTGATTTTCCCTTATTCAAACAGAGACATATTGAAATTTCTCAAGATCGGTGGCAGGGAAATAACTTTTCATAGCAGCATGCGATCTTGGTAGAGGAAGAGTTTTGTATTCAAATATTCTGTTGCCGGTCGATCTTGGAAACGAGAGTTCTTGGGTAAAAGCGTTACCAACAGCGATTAAATTTTGTGAGACCTTTGGGGCAATCCTTCACGTAATGACGGTCATTCCAGATTTCAAATCTTCGGTGATGACACAATTTCTTCCCGAGGATCACGAAGACAAAATATTGGTCACTGCAAAAGAGGTGCTCCACAAATTCGTTCTGGAGCGTGTACCCGAGAGTATAACGGTACATCATGTTGTTGCTGATGGTACAATCTATAAATCGATCATTGACGTTGCGGAGGACGTGGGTACTGACCTCATTATCGTGGGTTCACA